>JACPRI010000308.1 GCA_016190065.1 Verrucomicrobiota bacterium | reverse complement strand
GAATGAAGCCTTCGGTGCCGACGAACGAGCGCGCTTCGGCCACGTCTGCGACCAACCCGATGTCCGCCAGCTTCGGAATGCCGTTCACGAAAATGATGTTCGAGGGTTTGATGTCGCGGTGGATTAAGCCGTGCTTGTGCAAATGGCCCAACGCCGAGGTGAGCGTCAGGCTCAGGCGCAGGCATTCCTCGGCGGGCAGGCGGCCGCGGTTGTGCAGTTCTTTGGACAGGGTTTTGGGGATGTACTTGTCTGGATTGGCGATTTCCGATTGGCGAGTGGGGATCGTAGAAGAAGTTTCGGTTTCCCGCGTGGCCCTTTGCTTGGCATCGTCACCATCCAGATGCGCGGGCAGGGGCAGGCTGGAAGCCTTCCCTACAGGGCTGGCATCGTCCGCCAGTTCCATCACGTAATAGAAATAGCCGGCGGGATCGTTCCGGCCCACTTGGAGCACATCGACCAGGCCCTCGTGCGAGCGGGAGATCGGCTCGAAGCGTTGGATGCCGGTGAATTCGCGTTCGTAAGGACGGGCGTCGTCACCGAAAGTTTTTCGATAGACGACCTTCACGGCGCGGTAAGTGCCCATGATGTTGCGGGCGAGCCAGACTTCGCCGTAGCTGCCGCGGCCGATACAACGGAGCAATTGGTGATCGGGGATTTGCAGTTGCGCGGACGGCGTGGGCGCGGCTGAGTCCGTCTGAGACCGCGCTCCGGCGCTGGTTTCAAGCTGGGTTTTGTCGGTCGAAGGGTCGTTGTTCATGGGAGGTTCGGTTGAACCACTAATTCACACTAATCCTCACTAATAGGTAAGGACGCGTTCCACCGCGTCCCTGACTTGGCCCGGGAGTTTTCCACGAACCCGGGACGGACGATGGGAAAACCCGAACGCCTTTTCCTGTCAATCGTCCACCGCAAGGCTTGTAGTGGGACGGAGTGGAATCCGTCCTTACCAAACGCGAATTGGAGCCTCGGTTTCATAGCGTCGTTTCGATTCGCCAGTGGGGACGGTCGCGGGCCAGCCGGGCTCGGATCTGCCGGAGCAACAGGCGGCGGACGTCGGTCATGAAGCCTTCCGACTGGACGACGTATTCGCGGTATTCCAGCGGTGGTCGATGACCCCATTCGGCCAACCGATGTAAGACATTTCGCCAGGTGCGTTTCATTCTCGGTTATCAGTTATCAGTGGTCAGTTTTCAGTAATCAGTAGTTATCGACGGCAGCAGAGATGACTGACAGCCGACAACCGACAACTGGCAACTGGCTGCTGATAACTGAACACTGATTACTGACTCCGCCGCTAAATCATCCTCTTCTCCAGCGTTTCAATTTCCTTCTTGATCAACCGCGCTACCCGGTGTTTCGCGAGATAGACCTGGGTAATGCTCACGCCCAGCGACCGGGTGACTTTCGTGACCGGCCACTTCTTCAACACATAAAAGTCGAAGATTTGCCATTGTTTGGATTTGACCTGGCGTTTGACCCGCTGCATCGCGGCGTCCATGAGATTCTTTTCCCACTCCGCTTCCCACATTTGGTCGAGCGCCGGCAAGGCGGGATCGGCGAACCGCTCGATGGTGGAGGTTTCGGGGCCTTCCTTGGGGCGCGGTTCCGCCACATCGACCTGGCGATATTCCTTGCGCAAGTGATCCGTGATGCGCCGGCGGGTGATGAGCAAAAGCCAATTCTTAAAGGAACCGGCGGCGGGGTCGTATTTGAATTCGTGCATCTTCTTGGCCACGGAAACCACCGTTTCCTGAACGACATCCTGCGCTTCGGGATCGCTCAGCCCGGATTTCACGGCCACCCCATAGATCAGTTTCCAGTAGGTATTGAAGAAATCCTTCCAGCTTTCCTGGTCATCCCAGTCCTTCAGGCGCGTGAGCAGGCTGCGTCGGGTGGGGATAAATTCATCCTGGTTTTCGGGCATAATCAAAACGCTGTGTGAACCGGGTGTCTTGCATCATTACCCCTAAGTTCGCTCCCCCGCGAGTGATCTTTCAAAAAAAGTGACGGGAGGTAAGGACGCGTTCCACCGCGTCCCTGACTAATCCCCAACGCAGTCGTTAAACCGAACCCGGACGACGGGAAAACCTGGCGCTTCGGTGTTCCATCGTCACTTTCCCGGCCGATCGTCTGCCGCAAGGTTTAGAGTGGGACGCAGTGGAATGCGTCCTTACCGGACGTGAGGGGTAACACCGCCAAAAAACGGTGCATCTTGGCCAAGGGCAGTGGAGTGCCCAGCCGTCCGCGACAACAAATTGTCTCGTCCGGTAACTGCTCGTTGCGAACATGAGTGACTCGGAAGAACAGCCGTGCAGCGCGCTTGTGAATTGGCAGCCATTCTCAATCCCACGCTTATGAAAACCTTGAACACTCTGGATGCCTGGAATGTGGACGCGGAGGATTTTCCAACCGACGCCGGATCGGACGAGAAACTCTGGTTCATGCTGAAGTATGCCGTGCTGGCGCCTTCGAGCCACAACACCCAGCCGTGGCGCTTTCGCATCACCGGACCCGAAGTCGAGCTTTACGCGGACCTCACGCGAAGTTTGCCGATCGTCGATCCGCACCATCGCGAGCTGTTCATCAGTTGCGGAGCGGCGCTGTTCCATCTTCAGGTCGCCATGCGGTATTTTGGCTATGCGAGCCAGGTGGAACTGTTCCCGCGGCGGGAAGCGCCGACGCTCCTGGCGCGAATCCAATTAGGACTCAAGCACGACACGGAAACCGAGGATATCCTGCTCTTCAATGCGATTCCCAAGCGCCGAACCAATCGCTTTCCATTTCAACCGGACCCCGTGCCCGAGGCGCTCCTGGCATTGCTGCAGAGTGCGGCCGCAGCCGAAGGCGCCTGGCTGCGCGTGGTTCAGGCCGAGGACACGCGTTTCGCGCTGGCCGACCTGGTGGCCGAGGCGGACCGGGTGCAATGGTCCAATCGTTATTTTCGCCAGGAACTCGCGGAATGGATTCATCCGAGCCGCACCGAGCGGAGCGACGGCATTCCGGGCTACGCGCAAGGTGTCGGAAATTTCCTCGACTACGCCGGACCTTTCGTCATCCGCACGTTCGACGTGGGCCGAGGCCGCGCCGCGAAAGATCGCGACATCGCTTTGCACTCCCCGGTGCTGGCGATTCTCGGCACGGAATCGGACACGCCCCGAGACTGGCTCAAGGCGGGACAGGCATTGGATCGGGTGTTGTTGCGCGCGCGGGTTGAAGATGTCTGGGCGTCGTTCTTAAACCAGGCCATGGAAGTCGATCCAATCCGGGCCAAAGTGCAATCGGCTTTGGCGCAACCGGGCGTTCCGCAACTGGTGTTGCGTCTGGGTTTTGGGCCTGATGTCAAACCGACGCCGCGGCGCAGGGTCGAAGAACTGCTCGTCGCGGGGAATCTTCGGTCGAAGTGAGAGTGCGGGAAGTGGCGTCAAAGCTGGTAAGGACGCGTTCCACCGCGTCCCTGACTTGTCCCCAACGCGTTCGTTGAACCGAAGCCCGACGACGGGAAAACCTCGCCCTCAGTCTCTCCATCGTCACTCTCTCGGCCAACTGTCTGCCTCAAGGTTTAGAGTGGGACGGAGTGGAATCCGTCCTTACCAGTTGCCTTTCGAGTCTGGCCTGCGGTTGGTATGTCCGTACACTCTGAGAAATATGGGTGCCCTGCACATTCCCATCCTGCGCTGGGGCCAGGCCCACGAAAGCCTGGAGACGGAGGAGTTGTTCCACTTCCACACCGGTGAGCCACTCGCGAAAATGAGCCAGGCCAGCCTCGGATTGCTGGCCAAAGACCTGCGCCATGCCCAACGCGCGCGCGACATGCTCCGGGAGATTCCTGTCCGCGAGCTGATCGCGCGGATGGCCAAAGCGGCGGACTTATTCAAAAACGCCGCGCTGCCGCTCGGAGACGGCGAGCAATCCGCCGACGATTTCATTCGGCAACAGTCCGGGACCACGGGTTTGCCGGAGCATCTCTGCCGGGCCAACCTGGAGAAGAACTATTTCGTTCTCGCCAACGCCGGGCGGATTCTCGACGCACTGACACGCGGATTGGCTCCAGACATTTTGACCCGCGGCCACGGTGTCGAATCGCGCGGCGTGATTGCGAGCTTTCAAGTGCAATCGCCGGTGCTGGGCATGGTGCTGCCGTCGAACTCGCCAGGCGTTCACACGCTGTGGTCGCCTGTCGTCGGGATGCAACTGGGATTGGTGCTCAAGCCGGGCTCGCAGGAATTCTGGACCCCGTACCGCATCGCCGCGGCGTTTGCGGGAGCCGGCATCCCTCGCGAGGTTGTCGGGATCTATCCCGGCCACGTCGAAGTCGGATTGGAAATCGTCAACGGCTGTCGGCGAACTTTCATCTTCGGGAACGCGGAAACGGTCAAGCATCACGAAGGCAATCCACGGGTCCAGGTTCACGGGCCGGGCTACAGCAAAATCCTGCTGGGCGACGACGCCGTGGACGACTGGGAAAAATCTCTTGATCTCATGGTGGAGAGTGTTCTGGCCAACGCTGGGCGCGGTTGCATCAATTGCTCCAGCATCTGGGCCTCGCGCCACACGCGCGCCATCGCGCAGGCCCTGGCGGAACGCCTCGGTCCGGTCGAAGTCAAGCCTCCGGATGATCCGAACGCCGCGCTCGCGGCCTTCACGATCCCAGGCCGCGCGCGCGCCATCCACGCATCGATTCTTGAGAAACTGAGAGAAGACGGCGCCGAAGACATGACCGCGAAATTCGGCCCGCGGCTGGTGGAGACGGAACGCGCCGGCTATTTGCGGCCCTGGGTGATCCGCGGCAACTCACCCGATCACCCCCTGGCGAACACGGAATACATGTTTCCATTCGTCACGGTGGTCGAGTGTCCGCAGGCGCAGGTGCTCGTCAAGATCGGCCACACGTTGGTCGGTACGGCCATCTCGGAGGATCCGGACTGGCAACGAGAGCTCCTCGACGCGCCGCAAATTGACCGGCTCAATTTCGGGCTGATTCCCACCACACGGATCAATCCCCTTCAGCCGCATGAAGGGAATATTTTCCATTTCTTGTTTCGTTCGCGGGCGTTGCAGGTGGACGCGGACAAAGCTCGGCGTCGTTCCTCCAACAACCTTAGTGGTCATTAGTGGTCAATGAACTCGGAAGCGCCGTTGCCTGGTTCTCCAGCCAGTCGCACGCTTTGGGCAACACGGCATCCCAGTGAAATGCCTTCGCGCGGCGCCAGGCGTTCAAGCGATAGAATTGATATCGCTCCGGAGACTTCAACGCGTCCGTTAACGCGCGGGCCAGTTCTGCCGGAGTTTCCGCTTCGGTCACAATTCCGGTCTCGTCGTGCAAGGTGGCCTCGGTCAGGCCCGCGACCGGATACACGACTGCTGGCGCCCCCAGCGCGTTCGCCTCAATGATGTTCAATCCCCAACCTTCACGCTGGGACGAGTGCAACAGAAAGTGCGCTTCCTGGAGGCACCGGTCTTTCTCTGGTTCGGACAATTGCCCCAAGAAAACAATTCGCTCACCGAGGCTCAGCTCCCCGACCAGGTGGCGCAACTCTGAATCCATCTCGCCGCTGCCGACAATCTTCATGCTCGCCTGCACGCCGCGCTCGCGCAGCGCATGAACGGCGCGAATCGCGTGATCGACTCGTTTGTTCGGCGCTAACCGCGACACGACAGCGAGGCGCAACGGCTGGGCCAGCGGTTTGGCGTCGAGTTCCGGCAGCGCCACGGTGTGGACGCCGTACGGAATGATGGCCACTTCGCGGACCCCGTGCCGCCGCAAGATATCGCGTGTCGCCTGGCAAGCGGTCCAAAACGGAACGCGGCGATACAACCAGTGCGTCCCGCGTTCCTGCCAGCGGCCAATCACATTTAGGGGCCAGCGGTAAAACGCATTCCAGATCGGGCCTAACACCTCATGAATGTTAGCGACGCAACGGGTGCGGCACCACCAGGGCGCGTACCAGGGAATTCCGTGATGTTGATCCATCACCAGATCGAACGGCTTGTGCCCTCGATACCACTGTCGCGCCCGCCAAATCGAAGTGCCAATGCCGCCGCCGCGCACAATCCGGACGCCTTCAATCGCATCCTCAGCCGGAGCGCCTTCGAAGTGATTGGCAAACCACCAGACCTCGTGACCACGGCGCGCCAGTGCGGCCAAATACCCCAGTGTGACGCGCTCCGCGCCGCCCGCGAGGGGATTGCGCGGGTCACGCCAGTTCAACATCAGGAAACGCATCGCCCAACGAGCCAAACAAATTCCGGCTTGCCTGACAAATCAGCAGATTTCAGAGTGCCGCGTCTGTGATCATCCACAAGCTCATCGCGCATCACCTCCGTCATCGCGACGACGCGGACTTTTACCGGCTCCAAGCCCGGGACGCAATCCGCTGGATCGAGAAAAGCGGCGTGGCGCTGAACGGGAATCCGAAAGCGCTGGATCTGGGCGCCGGGCACGGGATCTTCGGTGCGGAGCTGCAGCAGCGCGGTTGCGAAGTTGTCTTTGCGGACGAATCGAATTACTTGAGCCCGGAGCTGGCCTCCGCGCCGTTCATTCAGATCAATCTGGATCGCGACGACGTCGCCAAACTCGGCCGCTACGATCTGGTCGTGTGCTCGAATGTTCTGGAGCATCTCGCCCGGCCTTTCGCCTTCATCGCTTCGCTCAGCAAGATGCTCAATCCTTCCGGGACTCTTTATCTGAGCTGGACGAATTGGCTGTCGCCTTGGGGCGGACACGATTTTTCGCCGTTCCACTATCTGGGCGCGAGGCGCGGCCATTTGATTTTCGACAAGGTGATCAAGCGAAAGCGGATTCACACGCCGTTTGAAACGCTTTACCCGACCTATATTGGGCGAATGCTGGAGGCCTTCCAGCGGCAACCTGGAATCCAGGTGGCCAAAGTCGCGCCCCGGTACTATCCGGAATTCTCCTTCATCACCGCGATTCCTTTGCTGCGCGAGTTTCTGACCTGGAACTGTGCCGTGTTGATCAAGCGGCGAGCGCCCGAGAGGCTGTAGGGCAGGCTTCCCAGCCTGCCGGTTCACGGGGGGCCTCCTCGCCTCGTGGCAGACAGGAGGGGGAAGCCACCCTTGCGGACTTGCGCACGGACCATGAACCGATGGGAATCCCCCTCACCCGTAGCCCTACCGAGTACCAGGTTTAGGAGAAGCCTCACGGCGAGGCCGTGAACTCCGCGACCAGCAGCGCATTGGCGTAGGGGAAAGGCCGGCGGTATTGCTTCTTGAGCGCGTTAGGCCGGTCCGCCGGCGTCCAGGTCGAGAATGCAGTTCGCACGAAATAGACTTCGCGGCTCGCGCCGAGCGTTTGTTCGCGAATCAATCGGTCGAGGTGCGGGTTGTAGCCAATGGGCACCGTGATCACGAGTTTCCCCTCCGCGGCCAAAATGTTTCTGCACGCAAAGAGCGCGGCGCGGATTTTTTGATCCGACGTCGTCGAGGCTTCGTCATCGAACCCGATGTGCTCGAACGTGGAGATCGAGAGCACCAGATCGTACGGCTTGTCCGGCGCGAAATCGACGATGTCCAGATTGATGATCCCTTTTCCCCTTTCAAATTTATCCAGCACGTCGTGTCTGACTGGAAAGTAGTGAGACAGCACATTGCCGACTTCAAGAATGCGGCGTTCCCGGAATTGCTCCAAATAGAACCGGCCCACCGGGACCTCAAGGCAGCGCTCGCAAGCCCAGGTCATGTTGTAGCGGTGGTAAAAGTAATCCAACTCGGCGCTCTGAAACGGAAGCGACTTCTTTGCGAGAAACGGGATAATGACCGGCGCGAACAACAGACGCAGGGGCTTTCGGATCATCTCCGCCGCGCCGAAACGATTGGCGAACCAGACAAACTTGGAAAGCTTGCTGTTGTAGAGATGGCGGCTCATGGCCGAGCGCACTATGGCCATCGAACGTTCTTCGCGTCAATCGCTCCTCGTGCAATTCTTGTTGAAGGGCCGTTTAGGGTTTAGATTCTACTAAATTTTGCCCATGGGCTCCTATGTCACTCCACTGCTACGCGGCGCTCAGCTTCGGTTCCTGGTACCCAAGTCAATCGCTCGCTGGTTCTGGATGTGTCTCGCTTTTGGCCCAGTCGTCGCTGGAAATGGCCAAACCGCGCCTCAAGCTTCGGCCAACTCGATCGAGTGTCTCCCCGGCATTCCCGGTAGGATCGCGTGGTGGCCTGGAGATCGCCATGCGGCCGATTGGGTGAATCTCAACCATGGGCGCCAGCGATTCTATCGCGTTGTTTTTGAGTAGAGTGTTGCGTTCGTTTCGTGGGCTGGCGTTCGCCCCGAGAGACTGAGGTATCACGGCTTCCGGATAGAAAATCCTCGCATCCCGGAGATTTTTTCCGCAAACATCTCACGAATTTTACGCGGGGTCATCCCGTTGACGAATGAAAGCCAAGATTATCATCACACCGAAGAAGGCGGTGCTCGATCCCCAGGGGAAAGCCGTGCAAAACGCGCTCGAACACATGGGCTACAAAGGCGTCAGGGCCGTCCACGTGGGCAAGTACCTCGAAGTCGAAATCAGCGGGGAGAAGGAAAGCGTTCGCCAGCAGATCGACGAGGCCTGCCACAAGCTCCTGAGCAATCCGGTGATCGAGGATTACCATTTCGAGTTGGAATGACGCCAGCCATTGGTGAATTCCTGTGAACCAATCCCCCTCTCTCTTTCCCTCTCCCCCAGTGGGGGAGAGCGTGTCCGAAGGACGGGTGAGGGGAACTCCGATCGATTCATGGGCCGTGAGCAGGTCCGATTGGAACGGGAAGCTCTCCATGGATCGCGGATCGCTCAAAACTGAAAACTGATCACTGATTGCTGATCACTGCCCCCCATGAACTTCGCCGTCCTCCAATTTCCCGCTTCGAATTGCGACCAGGATGCCATTCACGCGATTCAGGTCACTGGCCACTCTGCCCGCTACGTCTGGCACAAGGAGAAATCCCTCGGCGGCGTCGATGCCGTGATCGTGCCGGGCGGTTTCAGCTACGGGGATTATCTTCGGTGCGGCGCCATCGCGCGTTTTAGCCCGGTCATGCAAGCGGTTCAGGAATTCGCAGCCAACGGGGGGCTGGTGCTCGGCATCTGCAATGGGTTTCAAATTCTTTGCGAAGCGGGCCTGCTCCCGGGCGCGTTGATTCGGAACCGCTCACTTCAGTTCCGCTGCGAGCACGTGCTTCTGAAGACCCTCACCACGGACTCGGCTTTCACGAATCGAATCCCGCCGGACAAAATCCTGAGCATTCCCATCGCGCATGGCGAGGGCTGTTACTTCGCGGACGAAGCCACTCTGGAGCGGCTGAAAGCGAACAACCGGATTCTCTGGCGCTATTGCAGTGCCGAGGGCGAAGTCACGGAGTCGGCGAATCCCAACGGTTCACTTTGGAACATCGCCGGCCTTTGCAACGAGCGCCGCAACGTGGGCGCGCTCATGCCGCACCCCGAACGCGCCTGCGAACCGCTCCTCGGCAGCGCGGACGGGCGGCTGATTTTCGAGAGCCTGATTGGCGCCTTTCAAAACAAAGCGATCGCGAAGGCGGTGTGAGTTATGCCGACCGTTCAGATCGATCGCTAGACGGTTGACAAGGCCTTTCTCACCGCCGCCACAACGGTTTGGTCCTCCGGAAAGCGAAACCATTTCTTCCGGGCCACGACCTGATTGCCAACCTGGATGCTCAGTTCTTGAATCCGGCCTTTGACTTGGCTGGCCTCAACTCCGAGTTCCTTCTTCAATAATTCTGCCACCCGGGCAGATTTCGAGATGAGCCTCGGTCACAACGCACAATGACGAATCACGACTGATTTCATACATGCCCAAGATTTCCCATTCTCAACCGGTTGGCAACAGCGGACTCGCGTCGCTTTGCAGACGTGCGCATGCAGCTACGCACAAGAAGCAATCAGCAATCTGAGGCCGGTACTCGCTCCTGCCCCGATTTCCTCGCCGATTCCCAGCCGAGCATCGCTCGCTTGCGGTCTGTGCCCCAACGATAATCGCCGATCACGCCGCTTTGGCGGATGACGCGGTGGCAGGGAATCAGGTAGGCGATAGGGTTCCTCGCGACCGCATTTCCAACGGCGCGGGCAGCGGTGTCACGACCGAGCCGCGCGGCGATTTGCCGATAGGTCGTGACGGCGCCGGGCGGGATTCTCAGCAAGGCTTCCCAAACCTTGATTTGCCAATTCGTCCCGGCGACCAGCAGGTTCAAGGAGGTTCGAGTAGGATTCGGGCGCCGGGAAAAAATTCGATCCGCGACGCGCTCTGACGCCGACGGATCGGCGCTAAGGGTTGCGCCGGCCCAGTGGTCGCGAAGCTCGGTCAGGGCGCGCTCTTCGGCGCCGTCCGTCACGAAAGACAGCCAGCAAACGCCGCGCGGGGTTGTCGCCAGCAGGCAGTCACCAAAACAGGTCGGATGGATGCCGTAACGAATTTCCAGCCCGGCGCCTCGGCCTTTGAATTCGCCGGGCGTAACGCCTTCGATGGTCACAAACAAATCGTGGAGACGGCTGGGGCCGGAAAGACCGGAATCGAAGCTGGCTTCCAGCAGCGGCTTCGAGTCCGCCAGAAGCTTCTTGGCGTGATGCAAGGTGAGGAACTGAAGGAAGCGTTTGGGACTGATCCCGGCCCAGCGCGAGAACAGCCTTTGGAAATGGAACTCGCTCAAATGAACCTGCCGCGCCACGTCCGCAAGTTCGGGTTGCTCAAGGTGATGTTCGCG
>JACPRI010000314.1 GCA_016190065.1 Verrucomicrobiota bacterium | reverse complement strand
ATCGAATTCCACCCTTGTTTCGGCCGGCGAGGCGCGGGTCGGAATCAGCGAGGGGCAGGTGTGCTCCCCAATTCGTCCAGCGCACTCATGTGCAAGGAGCTCTCCGTTGAACCGAACCGTTTTTCAAGAGAGACATCCAACAGCATCCTTGTCACTGGACCGGGACGGCTGATACGAAAGGGCAATGCGTGAGCCACCGCTGCTTCAGCAAACCGACCGGACGTTCGTCCTGCACCAGGGGCGAAAGTACTCCTATTTCTCCGGCTGTGATTATTATCGGCTCTCGTCGCACCCGGACGTTTTGCGCGCCTTGAAGGGCGCAGTGCAAAAGTTCGGCCTCACGGTGTCGGCTTCACGGTTGACGACGGGAAGCCACCAGTTGTACGAGCAACTCGAAGACCGGCTCGCGAACTTCTTCCGGGCTTCGACGGCCACCGTCTTTTCGAGCGGCTACGTGGCGAACCTGGCCATGGCTCAAGCGCTGGCCGGAGATTTTGACTGCGCATTGATTGATGAACGTTCGCACGCCAGCCTGGCGGACGCCGCTTCGTGGCTCCAGTGTCCCGTGGTTCGCTTTCGACACCGGCACGCCGAGGACGCCGCCAGGATCGCGCGGAGACGCGGAAAATCGTCCAAATTGATTCTGCTCACCGATGGCCTGTTTTCTCACGACGGCTCGATCGCGCCCCTGCGAGAATACCTGGATATTCTGCCCGCAGACGCGTTCATTCTGCTGGACGACGCGCACGCCGCCGGTGTTCTGGGACAGAGCGGCATGGGGACGTTGGAGCATGCCGGTGTTTCCCGGTCGCGGATTATTCAGACCGTGACCTTGGGCAAGGCGTTTGGAGTTTACGGAGGTGCGGTTCTGTGCGGCGCGTCTCTGCGCCAAAGAATTTTGAGCAAGAGCCATTTGTTTGTCGGAAACACACCTATGCCGCTGCCGCTCGTCGCGGCCGCGCTTCAAGCATTGAACACGTATCAGCAGGACCGATCGCTGCGCGCTCGTTTGTTGGCGAACACTCACCATGTGAAGGACCGATTGCGCGAACTCGGCGTTCCGGTTCTCGACACGCCCAGTCCAATTGTTTCAGTAGCGCCTCCAGATCGACGCGGGATCGAGGCGCTGAGCAAGCGATTGCGGGCCGCGAGAATTCATCCTCCGTTTATCAAGTATCCGGGCGGGCCGGCCGGCGGCCATTTTCGCTTCGCGCTGAGCAGCGAGCATACGCGTGCCCAGTTGGACAATTTGATCGGCGCCCTGCACGGACACTTTCGACGTGGTTAGAGACTGGATCGCGAGGGGCTGGGCTCAGATCAGTTTTGAGCAACCAAGGAAAGGCCGCTCCGTTCCCCCTCACCCCAACCCTCTCCCTTGGGGAGAGGGAGCGTCGAACCCCGCGCGGGAATTGGTCATGAGCGTCTCGTGAATCGTTGCCGTCGAAGCGTTGTTCCCTCTCCTTGGGGAGAGGGTCTGGGTGAGGGGAAAGGCGGCGCTCATCTCGCGGTTGCTCAAAAGCTGACTTGCGCCCACTTGCGCCCGCATGGGCTGCATCAAGCTCCTCGATTTCACCCTCGCTTCCGTCGGATGGAGGAGAGGGTTGGGGAGAGGAGGCCCGTCCTTATTGGTTTCCCCTCTCCTCAGTCCTCTCCCCGCTCGTGCCTCGCGGGGAGAGGACGGGAGCTTGATGCAGCCCTGTTGCGCCCGAGCGCTCGATTCGCCGTTTGACACTCGACAGGGCGGCGAATATAAGCGTGGCGTTTGGCTGGTCGGGAAATTAGCCATCGCAAATCTAAAATCGAAAATTCTAAATTATGTCACTGAAAGTTGGCGACAAAGCCCCGGATTTTGAGCTCTCGACAAAGACGGCCGAGGGCCCGAAGAAACTGAAACTGAGCAATAACCTCGGCAAGAAGAACACGGTGCTGCTCTTCTTTCCCATGGCTTTCACGGGCGTTTGCACCAAGGAAATGTGCGACGTGAGCCAGGGACTCAACGCTTACACAAGCTTGAACGCGGACGTGTGGGGCATCAGCGGCGACAACCCGTTCGCTCAGGAAGCCTGGGCGCAGAAGGAGAAGATCACCGTGCCGTTGCTGGCGGATTACGAACACAAAGTCGCGCAAGCTTATGGCGTGGCTTACAGCAGCTTTCTCCCGCAATTGAATCTCGGCATGGGGGGCGTGCCCAAACGCTCAGCCTTCGTGGTCGATGCGCAGGGCGTCATTCGTTATGCCGAATCGAACGACGATCCCAAGCAATTGCCGAACTTCGACGCGATCAAACAGGCGCTGGGCGGGTTGAAGTAGTTTTCGCATAAGCGACGCGATCGAGCGGCGGGGAGCACACGCGCCCCGCGTGTTCCGCCCGGCGCCCTCGCCGGGCCAAGCGAGGCGCGCAGCAAACACCAAACACGGAACTTCGCTGAAGCGCACTTTTGTTCCGCGAGGGCGCGGAACATTGCACGCGAGGCACGTGCGCTCCCCATTGCAAACGGAAAGGTTGACCGCCGCGAAAGGTCGGCGACATTACGAAGCATCATGAACAATCGGCACAATTCCTTTGACTCACTGAAACCGTTTGAGACCGGGCTCGGCACGCCAGGGCACTTTTACTCGCTCCCGGCCTTGGAGAAATCGGGTCTTGGGCGAATCTCTCGTTTGCCGGTCTCGATCCGCCTCGTTCTTGAATCGGTCCTGCGAAACGTCGATGGCAAAACGGTAACCGAGCAAAGCGTGCGCGAACTCGCGCGCTGGGTCCCGAAAGGCGAGCGCGTGGATGAGATTCCCTTCGTGGTCGCGCGCATCGTGCTGCAGGATTTCACAGGCGTGCCGCTGCTCGTGGACTTGGCCGCGATGCGATCTGCAGTCGGGCGTCTGGGGAAAAATCCGGAAATCATCGAGCCACTCGTGCCGGTGGATTTGGTCGTGGATCACTCGGTGCAAGTTGATGT
>JACPRI010000311.1 GCA_016190065.1 Verrucomicrobiota bacterium | reverse complement strand
GCGAGGCGCCGGTCGGGCCACGCGAGGGCGCGTGTGCTCCCCACCCAACAGCGCCTTCATTCCAGAGCCGCGATTTCAAGCATCTCCACCAGAGCACGGATTTTCTTCAACCCCAGGCCGGGACGCTGGCGCAACTGCTCCCACGTGAGCAGAGCATATACGGAAACCGGATCGCGGCGACGCGATCGCATCCATTCTTTGCCCGTGTACGCTTCCAGGCCCTCCATGGTCCTGGGGTCAGCGATGAAGCGGTGCCGCCACTTCTCCCACTCCGCCGCCAGCGCCTCTTCTTCGGATCGGGGCGCCACGTAAGCCTGTTCAGCGAGTTCCTTCTTCCACGCGTCGCCCAGGTCGATTGCCTTCTTTCGGAAAGCCTCCCAGCATTCCGCCTTCTTGGATGCTTCTCCGACATTGCCCTGCTGGTGGTTGAGATGCTCCCAGGCTTCATTGCAAACGGTTTTGACCGCTTCGCAGAGGGCGAGCGACAATCGCTGCTCGGTCCAGATGCGATTAAGGTCAATCCGCCGGCCGGACTTCTCGGCCAGCCAGGCCACAGCGTAGGCCACGCTGTTCGCGCGATACCCCTCAAGGTCCAGCGTGTCGAAGAGCTTCTCGGCCGTGCGCCACAGAATCGCTTTGGCGACGGTGTGCCGGAAATAGTCGAGGGTCACTTCGGGTTCGCCATCCTCCTCCATGCGTTCGGCGAAGCGGACAAAATTCTTCTCCGCGCCGAAACAAACCCCATGAGGCTGACCGAGCCACGCGTGCTCATACTTGGCCAGATCGGTTTTTGTGAATTTCTGGTTTGGCGGATTTTGCTTTTCCCAGTCGCGCCGCCGCGCCGGCGTGCCCTGGCGGGCTTTGTCATCCAGATACGAACCTCGCGCCCGCTCGTAATACCAGTGCGTGCCGCGCGCCAGTCCGCCGATGGCTGGCGCCCACACTGTCCTCGAAAGCGCTTCCAATTGCTGATGAAACGGGCCGTTGGCCGCCAGATCGGCCGCGTTGACCTTGTTCTGGCTGTTGGCGAACTTCGCGATCAACGGCACGATCTCGGTAATCCGCTCCGGCTGCCGCAACTCCGTGAGCTTCACCTGCACCACGACGCTCGAGATGTCCAACCGCTCCTTTTTCATCGCGTGGTAAATGCTGGCCGTGGTCTGCCCGCCGTTGACAATCTGGAAGTCGCGCACCCACGCCAGGCCCATCTGGCCATCCTTCCGCTTCTCGAAACGCACTTTCGCCGCCGTGCAGCAAAGACCGTTATTGTAAGCCAGAAAGCGGTGAGGTTCGTCCCGCAGCGTTTGTTGAAGGCCTTTGTTGATCTTGCCCTTGACCTGGAGGAAGGCTCGCACGTTGCGTTCCAGCAAACGCTGGCCGTGCTCCCCATAAATCCGAGCGAGCAAAGGGCCGGGAAAGTACATGAGGTATGTCCAGTATTCGCCCGTAGCGTCGCGGGTCTGAATACAAGGAATTGCCCCATCGAAATCTTTCTCGAAATCTAACTCGATCACCTCACGGTGCCCGACACGCAGCCGGCTCAATTTCTCGAGGTCCCATACGACGAACCTGACTTCGAGTTCATTGTAAGGCTCCTCCTCGACGTCC
Source organism: Verrucomicrobiota bacterium (assembly GCA_016190065.1). Taxonomy (GTDB): domain Bacteria; phylum Verrucomicrobiota; class Verrucomicrobiia; order Limisphaerales; family SIBE01; genus VHCZ01. The sequence goes on along the minus strand of JACPRI010000311.1, from coordinate 21,444 downwards.
AATGACCGCACGATGCCGTCTGTCAGAAAAAACAGCCGCACTGTATTTAGCGAGCCCTGGGCTTCGTGAATCATCTGCGCTGCCCGGTATGCAGCGTTCGATTCTTCGAGGATCCTATGAAAACCATCGCAGACGCGGCGCAGAAAACCAGTCGCAAGCTTGAATTGCCGGCGAGTCTCCGGTAGCCCGATCTCCTTCGGCTCGACGGTACCGTGATAGAGGGACACAAACAAGTCGAGCGTCGCGCCATCACCGGACAACGCCCACGCATTGAGTTTGGCGGCCGGCATCGAACCTCTGGATTCCCACCGGATTGAAGGCACCACTTCTGCGCCGTCGGCTTCGTTATGCTCAGCTAACAATTCCAGGACATATTCAGTGAAAGCCTCTTCACGGAATTCGACTGCGGCATTGTCACCTGCGCGAATATCGACTTCCCGGTGCAGGTCCTGGGTGAATTCTTGAAGCGTTGAATCGGGCACAGCTTCTCCTCTAACACACATGCATTACGTCAGGAACCTCGCGAACTCGTTTGGCATGACTGTCGCCAATTCCTTCCCGGTCGAAGCATAGAGATCCCACGTGAGGTCAAACTGCTCCAGCACGTCATAAAGACGGCGGGCTGACCCGCTGGACTTCCCGCCAGCGCCGCGCTTGAGCCGGTGCGTCGCTTGATCCACATAGAGCTTAGTCGCCAGTTCGAGAATGCCCGGGTTAGTTACGACTTCCTGTCGCGAAGCTAGTTGCTCTACAACATCGCCAGGCGAATCGAGTGGCTGGCAGAGCAACGCCAACGCTCGCTCCGGCCTCTCCCGATGCGCCCGGTAGATTCTATACGGCCCCGCGAGCAAGTGTCGGTAGTACCGCTGATAATTCCCTGGCTCCGGTACATGGCGCGCCAGGGCTCCCGGTTTTCGCAGCCCGCCCTTTCCCGGAGGACAGACGGCGTCGAAGTAGAAAAGTGACAGCCAAGCCCAGAGGCCTCGATCTCGCTCGATGTCCGCCAAAATGGCCGCCACGAAAAGACTGTGCAGATATTCCGCAGCTTCGTAACGGTTCTCGAACGTTCGCGCCTCGACACGGACCTCGACTCCAAGGGGTTCTGTAAACTGAGCGTCTGTTAGCACCGATGAAGGTGCCTGGACCGATCCGCCCTGCTTTAGCGTTTCAATCCAAGCGGCAAAGATGCCAATCCCATGTTCGTTCAATCGTGCGACATTCATCCACCCTCCTTCAAATGCCAGGCCGCGAAGAACTTTTCCTTCAGCGCGAGTTTCTTGGCGAACGCCGCCACAGCGTCATTGACCCACCGCAAGGCCGCATCCTCCCCATCATCTTCGGAAGGCGGCTCCGGGTCCACTCCGGGAAGCAGCGTGGCAAAGCGCAGCCATTTCGACCGCCACTCGCTGTCGTCCTCCGTGTCACGATGGCCTGACGCGAGTACGCTTCTAAGGACCTCGCGGAGAACTGCTGGATACACGAGCGACACGAACACGGGCGACAGCGCCATTAGTCGCCAGTCAGCGGAAGCCGATTTGTTGACGAGCAGCCGAGGCTCGTCGTCCAAATCTACCTGCCACAACTCGTCCCCGAGTTCAAATGGCACAACAGGTAACAGACTCTCTTTGTTCGCATCGTCCTCCGGTTCACCCAGGGGAATCCGGTCAGCAGCAGCCAGCAGGATGTGTTCGTCGTGCGGTTGCGTGACCTTCACCCGGAAGCGGATGCCCTCCACGGAATCAAACTCAATCAATCGCCGTTTCTCTAACGGCGGGGCGTGAATCGCTGCCACAGTCCCAAAAGGGAAGCGCATCCAACTTGTCTGCCGATATGCCTCGACAAACACGAGCGCATCTGCCGGCAATTCATAGTCTTTCAAGCGCAAGTCTGCGTCGAAGGCCCAGACTCCATCGACCTCGCGCGTTGTGAGGCGCACATCGCCGCGGCGTATCTTTATCCGTCCGGTGTAGTTAAGCCTTCGAATCATTCGGGGCCTCCTTCGCATCCACGTCCACGAACAGATCACGGTTCTCGTCAAATCCGGTCACCGTGACTCGAAAATCTGGCTCAAGGATCGACACCACGAGGCGATTCAATTGCTTCTCGATTATCTCCCCTCCCGAAACCTCGACCGCCAACGGTGCCTCATTGAGCTTGAAGTCAGCCGGAGAGTATTTTGCAAGCGGACCTCCCCGCCGCCTGTCATAGGCAGCCGCGATTCTGATTTCAGATGGGATCGGCGCGCCAGCATGACCTCTGGTAATGCTGAATCCGCTTGTCACTTTTGAGAGTGTGTACCGCCGAAGCCTGGGCTCAGGCTTCGGATCAGGTTTCACGACCTCGCCCTTTTTGCGCTTGCGCGTCGTGGCCTTTTCCTTCGGTTCCTCTGTTTCTGGCCTCTTCGGGATAGAGAAGATCTCACGAAGCAAGTCTCGATCAGGTTCCTCGTCAGACTCATTCAAGTAGCGCACAAACATCGAGACGCTCTGGGTCACAAAATCGATGTACGATTTCCCGAACGTGTACCGAAACTTGAAGTGCTCCCGGTCCTTTTGCCACTGCGTATGCGCCGGATTCTCAGAATCGCCGAGGAGTTTTGCCAGTGGCGGGTGATCAATCACAACAAGAGCCCGCACTCCTGAAACCCATCGCCCGCGAACATCGGCGATGATTATACCGTCGCGAATGAATACGGGTGCTCCCTCCTCTGTTCCCTCCTTGACGAGAAAAACCTTGAAAAACGATTCACGCGTCGGATGATCACGTTCGAGCACCGTGAGTGGAATTTCCAAAGCGAGTTTCTGCCCGGCGCGATACTTTGCGCGGAGTTCTGTCAACTTGTCATCCGGGATGAGTTTCGGCTCCCACTTCGGACGCTGTGCGTTTGCACGATTGAGCCTAATGGTTTCTGAAGGAGCTGAGTCGCGCGCCCAAATGGTAAGGTTCACTAAAGGGAGCATCTCTTTCTCAAATTCCTCGCCGAATTGTCTGCAGACAGTGGCAAGCGTATCTCTGTCGACCCGTGTCTCCTGGCCTGCTTCAGCAACACTCACCTCAAGCCCGCCGCACAGGATCGGAAAGAAGTAGCCCTTAACGACAGCCTGCAGGATCGCATCTCGCATGATTTCTTCAACCACCCATGGCACCACAACGGACAGCCCCGGTTCATTCCTCCGCGAGATTGAAAAGTCCTCGCAAATCCGGTTAAGAAAACCCTCCTCGCTCGTTGGCATAACAAGTCCGTCAGATGCCTCTTCGCCGTAGTCCCCGTCAGGCGTGTAGTAGCGGTTGCCAACGACATGCGACTTCAGCACAGCCTGTCCCATCAAAAATCGATTCGAGTCGTCTTTCCGAACAGTCAGAGCGAAGAAGGCATTAATGCGGCTGGACCGCGGAAAGACGTACTTGCCGATGCCCCAGCGCCCTCGATCTTGTTCGCCTTTCCCTGAGCGTCCTTCAGTACGGAAAAAGTAGTAAAAAGGATTATTTGTATTTGGAAGATTCCGGTATTGCGTGATGTCACCGACTAATCCGGTCGTGCCGAAATCTTCGATGACCAGAAAAGGACAGCTATCACCGGATTGCGGCACATCATCCAGTCCATTATCCTGGGCTCTAAAGTGCTTCCAGCCGTCCGCAAAATACTGACGAACCGTCCGGGCAGGCAGAGCGTCAGGACCCGTGGCCAGATGGAAGCGAACTTGAACCGGTGTGCTGCCGGTTTTCAAGCTGGCGTCGAGCGAGTTTTGAATGCTCTCCCGCACTAGTGCCTCAGCAACAGACCGGATTGCTTCCGTCGAGAAGAACTCCCCTTGGGTGGGCTGGCGATCTTTGTCACCGCGTCGCAGTTCCCGAAAAACCCATTTAGCGGGCATTGTTTTCCTCCATGCTTGAGGGTACGGCGTGCTCTGAATCGTAAGCCAATCCAACGAGTTCCGTCGACGGGCAGTCGGCAGTTTTGCACCAGGCATGTGCAATCGCGCCCGCTTGCTCAAGCTGTTCCCTCACGCTCTTGGCAAGGGCTAGAACCATTAGGGGCGGCACGCTGTTGCCAATCTGGCGGAAGGCCGGGTTCATCGTGCCGGCGAAGTGAAAACCGTCGGGGAAACTCTGCAATCGCGCCGCTTCCCTCACAGAGATCATCCTTGCCTGCACGTTGTCGTAATGGATGTGCGAGTACGAGTCTTTGCCCAGGTGCGCGGTGACGGTGTGGGCCGGTTGGTCGGGATCGAGTTTTTCCCATTTGTTCGGGAACTTGGCCGGATCGTACGGCGGCACGATGCTTTTGTTGAGTTCCTCGTAGCGCGGGGCTCCTTCGCGCGGGCGCGTGCCAGTGGTTCGTTCTTCACGCCGCAGAGCCGCCTCGAAGCGTTCCAGCGCCACGGCGTAGGCTTGCGGGTATTGGTCGCCGGGCTGCATCCGCCGGAACGTCTCGTAGTCGCGCGGTGTGAAACGGATGACATGGTCCGCAGGAGGACCGTATTCGCCAAAGCCGGGCCATTTGCGCATGAGCCGTTGATAGGCATTGGCAGGCGGGCCGGCGTATTCGACGGGCCGGTTGAAGCGGCGCGCGCCACACCTGGCTTGCATGTGTTCCAGGTGATCGAAGATCGGCGGCAGATCGCTGAGGGCCTCTCTGGCGGTGACGGCAGGCCGAGGGCGCGCGATCTCGTCCGGCTGGCCCGCGTAGTGGTCGTGCGGCGGCAGGACGGGGATGGCGCCATTGGCCAGGCGGCCCGTAAAATATCCACGCGGGAGCAGCAGCCGGTGAGTGCGGCGAGGGAAGCGCGGAGTCAGCCCCAGCTCGCGGCGCAGCCCGACAATCACGACGCGCTCGCGCATCTGCGGCACTCCATACCAGACTGAATTGAGCAGCGTGTAGCGCACCGCATAGCCAAGGTCCGCGGCGGTGAGCGCGATTTCCTCGGCGATGTTGCGCCCGGCGAACCGGCAGAGGTCAGGGACATTCTCCATCACGAACGCCAGCGGGCGCAGTTCGTCCACGAACCGGAGGAAGTGTTCGTAAAACGTCACTCGCTCGTCGTGAAGGTGGGCGTCCGCGAGCCGGGAGACTTCGCGCAGCTTGGCCCGTCCCACGCGCGTGAACGGCTGGCAAGGCGGTCCCCCGACGATGAGGGTCGGAGCGGCCTTGCCCGGGAGACGCGATCCGAGGTAGTCGCGGGCATTGAGGTCGCGGATGTCTTGAGGGCCGTGCGTACTGCGCGCACCGCCGAAGTTCCTGGCATGCGTCTCGTGCGCGTGGGGATCGGTCTCAATGCCGTCCAGGCACTGAAACCCGGCCGCGGTGAACCCCAGCGACAGTCCGCCGCAGCCGCTGAAAACGTCGAGGAAGCTGGGTTGATCACTCGTCCGAGCCAACGATCTGCCTGCGACCACCTCAGCACGGTAGGGAGCAGATTCTTCACGAAGCACAGATGGTGCGGCTTTTTTCCGGCTCACGCGTCCACCCCCTTGCAGAGTTCGTCCAAGCCCACGCCGAGGGCGCGGGCAATGCGCAGAACCGTCTTGATTCCAGGGTTGCGGAGTCCGCGCGCTCGATCCCGCTAACGAACGTGCGATCGAGATCGGCTTGTTCGGCGAGCTTGTCCTGAGAAAAACCTCTTTGGCCGCGGATTCGGGCAACATTTCGACCGAAGGCGGCAAGGGTTCGGTCCCGGTTTCGCATGGAGCGCATCATGCGCTCAATCCTGCCTGCGAGTCTGTGGCCTATCGGCTACAATGTTCTAAATTGGAACATGCCCTGTCCGCGGTCAGCCAGGCGATGGACTGAAATCTGGACCTGTAAAGGCAGGCGCATCCTGGTTCGTGGCGGCGTCTGCTGCGCGAGAACGTGTGCCAGATCAGAACACGAATATTGAATAGCTTTCGGCCGGATCTATTCAGTTGCGATGGGGAGCGCACGCGCCCTCGCGTGCTGTGGTCGGCGCCCTCGCCGACCATACCGTTCGCCTGGAGCATTCACCTTTTGGTGAATGGGTTTCAACAACGCTCCAACCGGCGAGGCGCCGGTTGGAACACGCGAGGGCGCGTGTGCTCCCCAATCCTACTGCATCGTTGCGGTTCAGGAGGAGGAAAAGATTCATCGCACCCTGCGAGCAATCTTGACGATTGCCATGCAAAGGTCGCAAAGGAGCTGTCTTGAGCCGCGAAAGGAGCGCGGGCAGCATGCCCGCGCGTTTCTTCAGAATCTCGCCAGGACGCCGCGCGGACAAGCTGTCCGCGCTCCTTCTTCAATCCACGTCGCCATTTCTAGCCTTCGTCGAAACTCAGCCGCTTTTCGATGAAAACCCGCCTGTTCGACAAAGTTTCTCTTCGGGAGAGGTTCTATTTCGTTTATTTGTGTTTCGCTCGGCGGGCTGGGTTCTCCACTGAAAACTGATCAAGAAGCACAAATTCTCCTGACTCGTTGGGCCGCGAGATGTGGCAACGATGCACCCCAGAACAATCGGCGGGGCGAATCTCGTGGCGACCTTCTTACGTTGGACATCCACAGGTGTGTCGTGTTGTGACTGTTCAGGCGGTTGCACGCCATAAAACAGGCAACCCCAATTGAAAATTGCCTATTCCCAATTTCCAATTGGCAATCGCCGGCTCAGGGCGATCCGGCTGCTCCTGTACGCCGAACCGCGATCATATCCAGCGTGATGCTCCGGCCCTCCAGCCCCACGCCCGGTACCAGGGCTTTCGAGGCGGCGGGCGGGCGTTTCGGATCGTAGAACCCTGGACGGATTTTATTCAGCATCGTGCTGGCGTCGTTGTCGCTCACGTAATAGGTCGCCTTCGCCATGTGGCGCATGTCGCTCCCGCTTTTCTCCATGAGTTCCTTCAACTGGGCGAACAGATCGCGGACCTGCGCTTCGCCGCTTGCGCCGGACGGACCATACAGACCGCCCGTGTAAATCAAATCGCCCCGATTGACGCGCGCCACGCGGCTGTAAATCGGCGACGCGGTCATGCCTGGCGGCGTGAGGTATTCGACTACTTCCGCCGAAGCCTTCGACGCCTCGCCGGCAGCCACGACCATCTCGATTTCGATAGGACTGGTCATGGTCCATTCGACAAACACGAGCGGCGGCACACGCTGCCCGCCGAAATGTTTCACAATCTCGGCGCGCGCCTCGGGCACACTGCTGATCGGTTGGATGAATGATTTGACCGAAACGACCTGTGCGTGATCCAGCCCGAGGAACTTCAGCGTGGAGCGAAGGCTTTCCATAGTCTTGCGCGTCGCCTCAGCCAGCGCGCCAGGCTCGGCCTGACCCGCGATATAGACGTGCCCGCCAGCGGGAAGCACCGCGACGTGCGAAGCGTCCGCGCCGAAAAGTTTCTCCCTCCGCAGATAGGTCACCTGCGCCCGCGCGAGAGGCGTGACGGCCACTGCATCCATGGCCACGAGCGCATCCGCGTGAGTCAACCGGCCTGTGACGAACGTGACCGCGGGTTTCACCGGACCACGCACACGCTCGCCCAGCACTCTCTTCACCACCGCCACCGTCTCCGCGTCACGGGCATAGACATTGAGCTTCACGGCGCTGTCCAGGCTGGTCCTGGCTTCGCCGAGCGCGGCGGAAAGATGGTCGAGCACGCGGCCAGCTTGAGCCTCCGGCTGTCCCTTGCCCACGACTTCGCCTGCCTCGTTCAAAGGCAAAAATTGCGCGGTGTGCGCCAGCGCGCTCGGCGGCACAATCACCGCGCGCGAGAAACCGGTGCTTGGATCGGTTTCTGCATTGGTGAAAGTGGCCGGTGCGCCATTGGCAATCAGGGAGGCTGCGAACATAACAGGAACCCAAGAGGAGCGGAGGAAATCGAACATGGCTCAAGATTGGAGGAGGGTGCCCCGGCCAGTCAATGCCCGCTTGAACCTGAGAACGGCTTTGGGCTTTGAACAGGAGGAAACAAAGAGAACAGAGAGTGAGATGAGGGCGTTTTGGGAAAACCCCATTTGCGGTAGCAGCCGAGGTAACGAGGCTCTGGCTAAAAATCCGGAATCCGAAACCGTTAACCGTTTCTGATTTGACCCTGGCAAAAAACTTCCAGATGATCCCGCGCATGAAAGCTCTCAAACAACTGTTCCCACTCCTCTTCGTTGGCGCTCTGACTGCAATTCCTCTTCCAACCCGCGCCGAGATCAACAAGGTCGAAACCGTCGCCCCAGACGTTTTTTTCCACGAAGGCGATCTGGCCGCCAAAGGCCACTGCAATAACGGCTGGATCATTTTCGAGGATTATGTCCTGGTGATCGACGGAAACTTTCCTTCCGGCGCGCAGGAAATCATTCCCAAGATCCGGACGATGACGAATAAGCCGATCCGTTTCGCGTTCGACACGCATCACCATGGCGATCATGCCTACGGAAACCAGGTCTGGGTCGAGAACGGCGCCACGCCCGTCGCGCACACCGGCGTCATCGATGAAATGAAAAAGTATGAGACGGGGTACTACGGCAACAAGCCGGGCCGATGGGAAGAGGCAACCAAAGATCGGAAGGACGTGGCGGGTTCAAAGCTCAAACCGCCCACGCTGCTCTTTCGCAAGGATATGATCTTCGACGACGGCAAGCACCGCGTGGAACTCCTGCACTTCGGCGTCGCTCATACGCACGGCGACGGTTTCGCGTGGCTCCCCAAGGAAAAGATTCTTTTCACCGGTGACGCTTGCGTGAACGGCCCGTTCAACTACATGGGCGACGGGGATTCCGGCCAGTGGGTCAAGACTCTCGAAGCGGCGAAAAAGCTTGGCGCAAACATTGTTTGTCCCGGACACGGCCCGATGGGGGGCGCGAGTGTGCTCGACGATCAGATCGCGTTCTTCATCGAACTGCGCAAGGAGGTCAAAAAGTACGCGAAGAAGAGACCCGAAGAAGTGAACGCGGCGGTGGAGAAGATCAAAGCGACGCTGCAACAGAACAAGCAGATCGCCCGATACGTCGGCACGTTTTTTACGGCTCAAGTGGAGAAGGTTTACGTGGAAATGGGCGGCAAGCCGTTTCAATCGGCCGCCGCGAGGTTAGAGCAACACCGGCACCATGCGCACAACCACGGCCACGAACTCGCCCCTGATGCGGTTCCCGCTCAGATGCGAACGGGACGGCGGACCAACCGGCCTGTCGCGAATTGAACGCAACGTGGGTGCGTGTCGGATACACTTCGCAACGTAGGGCAGGCTTCCAGCCTGCCCATTTTCAAGCGTTAACACAGGGAACGAGTGGGCAGGCAGGATGCCTGCCCTACCTTTGCGGAGGCACACTTGGCATGATTGTTCTGCAGCGATTCCATGCGCGCCTTTGACATCATCCGGAGGAAACGCGACGGGCTGGTGTTGGATTCGTCGGAGATCGATGCCTTCGTCGCCGCGGCAACTTCCGGCGCCTGGCCTGACTACCAGCTTTCCGCCATGCTTATGGCGATCCGCCTGCGCGGGATGACAGCGGAGGAGACAGCCTGCTTGACCAGGGCCATGGTGCGATCCGGCGTGCAGCTTGATTGGCCGGGTTTGCCCGGCGCGAAGGCGGACAAACACAGCACGGGCGGTGTGGGCGACAAAACGTCTTTGGTCCTTGTTCCTCTGGTGGCCGCGTGCGGCGTAATGGTTCCCATGATCTCCGGGCGCGGCCTCGGCCATACTGGGGGAACGCTCGACAAATTGGAAGCGATCCCGGGCTTTCGCGTCGGGCTGTCCCTCTCGGAATTTCGCGAGGCCTTGGCCAAGGTGGGCTGCGCCATGATTGGCCAGACGGCTGAAATCGCCCCGGCGGACAGAAAGCTTTACGCTCTTCGCGACGTGACCGCGACTGTGGACAGCATCCCGCTTATCTCCGCGTCCATCATGAGCAAGAAAATCGCGGAAGGGATCAGCGCTCTCGTCATGGATGTGAAATGCGGTCGGGGAGCTTTCATGAAAGATCGGAATGACGCGCGCAAGCTGGCCGAGTCCCTCGTGGCTATCGGCCGGGCCAACGGCGTGAGAACCGAAGCGCTCCTGACTTCCATGGACGCGCCGCTCGGCCGGGCCGTCGGCAATTCGCTGGAAGTAATTGAAGCCCTGGAAACGCTCAAGGGGAGAGGCCCGGCAGATTTGGAAGCACTCTCGATTTCGTTGGCGGCGCGCATGCTTCGGCTAAGCGAAGCGGCCGCCAATGACAAAGAATCCGAACGCATGATTCGAGCGACCCTGGCTTCCGGCCGCGGACTGGAAAAGTTCCGCCAGATGATTGAACAGCAAGGCGGCGATCCACGAATCGTGGACGATTTCAAGCGGTTGCCGGTCGCGCCTTATCGAGCGACTCTCCAGGCCGAACGTTCCGGGGTTGTAAGTGAACTTGATGCGGAATTGGCCGGTCGTGCCTCCATGATCCTCGGCGCGGGACGGGAGCGCGCCGAGGACACGGTCGATCCAGCGGTCGGAGTAATGGTGCAGGCAAAGCCGGGCGACCGCGTGCAAGCGGGCAGCCCGATCGTGGAATTGCACTATCGCGATGCCTCGCGACTTGACGCCGCGCGGGCGCTGCTTCGTAATGCGTGCCGGATTGAAGACGAAGCGCCGGCGCAACTGCCGCTCATTCTGGAAACGATTCCCTGAGCGTGCGCTTGGAATGGGTTGAGCGGGCTACCGCCTATTTGGGGAGGACAGGCTGCCCCCCAAAAGCGCGGCGGGCGGGAATGTGTTTAGCGTAGCGCAGATTTTCAATCTGCCGTATCGCGGAATTGCATTCCGCAGGATCCGGGCAGTTCGAACGCGCTGGAATTCGCCCTGCGCGCTGCCGATTCCAAATCGGCGATACGGCAGACTGCAAGTCTGCGCTACGTCGAATGCTGAATCGCTAAACACTTGCGGAGCCAGTGGCCTGTTTCCTTCAGTGGTATCTTTCAAACGCGCACTGGCAGATCATCTCAACGCAACGATGAACGACGCATACGATGGATTGCTCGACGCTGCCCGCGCGGCGCGCTTGAACGCGCACGCCCCGTTCTCAAAGTTTCAGGTCGGCGCCGCGTTGGAAACCGCGGATGGCAAAGTCATCACGGGCTGCAATGTGGAGAACGCGACCTACGGCCTGACCGTTTGCGCCGAGCGCGTGGCTTTGCTCAAAGCGATTTCCGAAGGGCAGCGAGGTTTTGTCCGCATTGCGATCGTGACCGACACCGGGCAGCCCACGCCGCCGTGCGGAGCGTGCCGGCAACTGTTGTGGGAGTTCTGCGGGAACCTCGAGGTTATCTTGGGCAACCTCCAGGCCCAGACCGCCCAGCATTGGCTGAAGGATTTGTTCCCGCATCCCTTCGACGCGAATTCGATCGGAGCAGTCGAACCCGGAGCTGTGTGATGGCTCAAAACGTTTACATCAGCCGGCACCCGCTCTTGCTGCACAAGCTGGCCCGGCTGCGCGACCAGGCGACGGATCCCAACGCGTTCCGCGCCTTGGTGCGTGAAATGGCCCGTCTCCTGTTTTACGAAGCGACTCAGGATTTGAAGCTGGCTTCCTTGACCGTGCGAACCCCGCTCGCGGAGTGCACGGCGCACGAGATTTCTGGCACGATCGGTTTGATTCCGATCCTGCGGGCCGGTTTAGGCATGGCGGAGGCCTTACTGGACATGGTGCCCAATGCGTGTGTCTGGCACCTCGGCCTGTATCGCGATCACGACACCTGCCAACCCGTCATCTACTACAACAAACTGCCGTCCCCAGCGAACCTCGATCTGGCCATCGTCGTCGATCCGATGCTGGCCACCGGTGGGTCCGCGACGGAGGCCATCTCTATTTTGAAGCGCGTTGGAGTGAGCCAGATCAAGTTCATGGCCCTGATTGCCGCGCCCGAAGGCGTGGCGCGTTTGCAGGGTGCGCACCCTGACGTGCCAATTTACCTGGCGGCGCTCGACAGCCACTTGAACGCTCGGAACTACATTGTGCCGGGATTGGGTGATGCGGGGGATCGTCAGTTCGGGACGGCGTGAGTGCTGCATCTTAACGAGTTCATTATTATAACGGACAACCACATGAACCCACACCTTCACCCCTCCCAGGAGGGGAAACTGCAAACGTTGCTTGAAATGAAGCTCCCCTCCTCGGAGGGGCTGGGGGTGGGTTTTTCGGAGCTGACTGCTCACGATCAGTTCAACATGAAAAAGCCTCTCCTCAAAACCAACCGCTGGCTTTTACTCATTCTGGCGATTCCGGTGGTCGTCCTGGCCTGGGACTACGAAGGGCATCGGCTGGTCAACGAACTGGCGCTGCTCACGCTGCCCAAAGATTTTCCTCCTTTCGTGCACTCGCCCAAAGCGAAGGAGCGAATCGTGTTCTTGAGCGGCGAGCCGGATCGCTGGCGAAACAGCCAGGACTTGCCTTTCCGGCACGCCACCTCCCCGGATCATTACATCGACCTTGAGGAGCTGGCCGACTACGGCGTGACCGCTTCGAACCTGAGCCATTTCCGGTTTGAATTTGCCGGGCAGCTCGCGACGGGCCGGGCGTCGAACTCCCGCAAGTTCCCGGCGATCGATCCGAACAAAGATCCGGCGCGCACGCGCTCGCTGATCGGCTTTCTGCCGTGGACGATCACCGAGTCCTACAGCAAGCTGAAATCGGCGTTCTCCTATTTGCGGGTTTACGAAGAGCTGGGCACGCCGGACGAAATCGAGAACGCCCGGCAGAACGTGCTCTATCTCATGGGCGTGATGGGACATTTCGTCGGCGACGCGGCGCAACCGTTGCACACGACGAAGCATTTCAACGGCTGGTTCGGCGCCAACCCGCATGGCTACACCACGAACCGAACGCTCCATTCCTGGATTGACGGCGGGTTTTTTCAGAAGGCCGGCCTGGATCGCGCTTCCGAACTCCAAGAGCGTCTGCGTCCGGCCCAACTGTTGGCGAGCAACACGGCCGCGGAAAAACCGGAAGACATCTTCCCCGAGGTCATGCGTTTCATTCTGGATCAGCACCGGTTGGTCGAACCGCTTTATCAGTTGGAGAAAGAGGGGAAGCTCAGCGGCGAAGGAGAAGCCGGCCTTCAGGGCCGCGAATTCTTGCGCGGCCAGGTGATCAAGGCGGGCCAGATGCTCGGGGACCTCTGGTATTCCGCCTGGAAACAAGCCGGTCCGGACACCTACTTGCGCGAGCATTTGCTGCGGCGGAAAGCAGGCAAAAGCGATTAGCACTACAGCGACACTTCCCGACACCGGAGCGCGGCAACGCAGCCCTACCCGGTTCATGGGAGGCCGCTATGGAGAGCGAATCCGGTAAAAACGCACGGAGGATGACCGGATGTCCGCTTCCGTGTATTGGCCTTCGGCACCGGAAAACGTCAGGTTGCCCGCCACGGATGCATACGGGCCGGCGACTTGATCGGATCGCCACACGGAATAAGTCCGGCCAGACTCGGCTTTCCAACTCAATTTCAAAGCAGAACCGGCGCTCAAGGACGCGCTGATGGAAATGGAAGGCGATGGAGTAGTCGGCGCGGACTCGCTGAAGAGACGGCCATTCCACTGCGTGCCCGGAGAAACACGATTGGTCGAAACGCTGAGCTGAGACACAAAATTCCCGTTCAAATTCGGGTAGCGCGTCATCGAGCCGTCGGTGGGAAGCGTGGAATAAATCACCCGGCTGATGAGGTTGCCGTCGGCGTTGCGAAGGAGGATCGAGTCCCCGCCCGAATTGTTCAGTCCAAAGCCGAAGACGTCCTCGCTCGCCGGGATCGCGGGGACGCTCAAGACGGGAGCGAAACCATTCAACGGGCCGCCATAGACGACTACGGCGTTGGACGACTGAAGAAGGAACGACTCGAAGAACCGGTGCCGCAGTTGGGATGAATCCGCGATGGACCAGCGCAGTAGATTCACGTCTGCGCTTCCCAGATTCGCCAACTCCACGTATTCGTCCTGAAAACTTGGATTCGGCGCCGGCTCGGCTCGTTTCAATGGATTGAAATGAGGTACCGTGTTGGTCGTGGCGGGGTTGGCCAGGAATTCGCTGAGAATGATTTGTTGTTCGGCCACGCTGGGGACGTAGATTTTCCAGCTCGTCGTGTTCGTCGCGACGTCGTTCACGGCCTCCAGAGCGGGTGTGAAGAGCTTTCCGGCTTCCGCCGCGCCGGCCTGGAAAGTCAAAGTCGCCGTGAGCGGGTTGCCGCTCGAGGCGCTGGTTGTCCAGGAAACGGGCAAGCCGCTCGGGAGTGTTTTGAGCGAAACGGTTTTGCCGCTCACGTCGGTGATCTGCGCCGTGATCGTCAGTTTCTCGCCGAACCGCAATGAAACTTCCTCGAATGTGTTCGTAGGCTGATCGCCCGGGCGCACCAGGTTTTCCAGCACATTCGTGAAGCGAATCGTGGGCGCTTTGTTCGGCGTCAGGATATCGGCAAACCGCGTCGGGATGAGCTGATAAGCCGAAGTGCGCGGGTCGCTGGTGTCGAACTGGCCGAGCACGCCCAGCACGGTCACACTCGTCACCGGCTTCGCTTGTCCACCGATGTCGGTTTGCGCGTTGACGAAGAGCGCCAGCGTCTGGCCCTGCGCATCGGCCATGTCGAGGGTGCCCGTGCGCGGGAGGGTCGGCTCGGCAACGTTCAACACGACGTTCGATGCAACCACGTAGCGGCCTTCATACTTTTCGATTTGGGCCGGATCGTTTTGCCACGAGAACTCCAGCGGGATGGGCGCGGGCAAGGGATTATTCTTGCTCAGCAGCGTCACCGAATGGTTCGTTGTGCCGACCACCGGGAGAAACTCCAGCAGGCCGTTGAAATGTCCCAACGGCCCAACGACTCGGACACGATCTCCTGCGGTGGGCACGAACACATCCGCGCCGTTGCGCCAAAACACCGCGATGCCTGCCGTCGCATCTTGCACGTAGAACAGCACGCTTGGGACGCCGGTCAAATTGGCGTGAGTCGTCACGATTCCTTCGACGGAATACAGCGTGGTCGTGTCCGAGGGGAGGTAGTTGACCGGGTCCACCAAAGTTCGCAGGTGCGCGACGTTGGTGGAGACGACCTGAACGGCCGGAGGTGGCGGCTGGCTTGACTGGGTAACGATATCCGCGTAGCGAGTCGGCAGCAATTGGTAGCCGCTCGTGCGCGGATCCGAGCTATCAAACTGGATAAGCACGCCGGCGACCATGACCGGTCCGGAGGGCTTTGGCTTCCCGCCAATATCGGTCCGGGCATCGACGCGCAGGACGAATGTTTCTCCGGACGCGTTCGTCAGGGTCACATTGCTTCCGGACGTGAACGATCCGCCCGCCGCATCCACGACTACGTTGGAAACGACCATGAGTTTTCCTTCCTGCGGCTCAATGAGCGCCGGATCGGTTTGCCAGCGAAATTCCAGAGGGGTCGGCGCCGGCAGTGCATGGGCGCTGGAAATTAAGGTGACGCTGTGGGTGGCGTTGGCCGTGGTTGGCGCCATTTCAAGCAGACCGTTGAAGTGGGTGAGCGGGGCGGTTACTCGAACTTGATCGCCGGCCTTTGGGACAAATTTCGTGGTGCCGCCTCGCCAGAAAACGGCAATGCCCGCCGCGCTGTCCTGAATGTGGAACAGCACGTTCGTGCCGGAGGTCAAATTCACGTGGGTCGTCACGATCCCTTCGGCGGTGAACAACGTTGTCGTGTCCGTGGGAACGTAGTTGACCTTGTCCACCTGAGCGCGAATTTGCGAGATCGGCGCCATGGTTTGCGCCAGGGCTGAAGGCGTCCATGCTGCGACGAGCACGAGAGGAATGTGAATTAAGAACGGCGTGGTTTTCATGCAAGATTCGCGGCTCCGCGCCTGCGTTGACGATTTAACCATTTAACCCATGTAACGATGTAACGTTGTAACGATTCAACGACTTTGCCCGATTTCACGACGGCGTGGATTGCTTACGCCTACGGCACATCCCGCCGGGGATTCCAGATGACATCCGGGTTGAACTTTTCTTCCCGGGAGGACGGGTTCCCGTTCGTGATGTAACTGCGCTTGAAAAACGCAGCGTGTCCGTCCACGAAAACCAGATTCGCGCCCGAGCCATTATGGCGTTGGGAAAATCGCTCGCTGCGTGCGGCGGGGAAGATGCCGTTGCGGTCCGGCGTGCTCGTGTACAGTTCCAGACTCGGGCTGAAGGCGGTGTCCACGAGGAGCACGGCTGCGGACGGGTTTTGCACCGTGCTTAACTTGGGCATGCTTGGATATTCGTAGCTGTTCCCCTGAACGTTGTTGCGGATCGAGGACAGAAGCTTCAAATCCAGGTTCATCACATAACTGAAGAAACCGAACGAGCCGCCGCTCTTGAAACGGTCCGACGCCGCCGCTTTTGCCGCCGCGCAATGCCAGACTTTCCCAGGGCCGCCGGGGAACGGGAGGCTGGATTTGAATTCACTCGTGACGCCATTCCAGTAGTTGGAAAGCGGCCGGTCGCCGAGGTTCGGAGGTAGCGTGTTGAACCACGCGAAGGCATCGTTCGGGCTGCCCGGCCCGGTCGTGCTTCCCGTGTCCACTCCGTATTGGCCGCCGTTATCGGTGCCGTCCCGGGGCATTTGATCTTCGTTGTCCGTGGCGAACACTTGTAGCCCCAGCCCCCACTGGCGCAACGTAGAGAGGCACTGGATCGTTTTGGCCTTGTCTTTGGCGCGGGACAACGCCGGCAGCAGCATTCCCGCCAGGATGGCGATGATGGCGATGACTACGAGGAGTTCGATCAACGTGAACGCACGGCGGCACCGTCGGTGCCATGGGTGACGTGAATCGGGTGAACGCATCGCGCCGAGGAGTTTAAGCAGCTTCGCAGCATTCGTCACCGATAGAATTGTGAACTTCTTGTTCACAATTCTGTTTCAAATCTGTCGGAGCAGCGACGTCAGGAGGCCCAGTAATGGGTCTGCACTCTACCTTTTGCCTTCCGGATTAAAAAAAATGCCCGCTCCCTCCTTAAGAGCGGGCCACAGCGTTGAAGAGAAGAGACTTGAAAATAGCACGAGCCGGACCAATTGCAAAAACGATTTAATTTCGCCAATTTCTCCCCGGGGATTCTCATTTTCGCGACTTGTGCTGGTCCTTGACCGCAACGGAGACACTCCTGGCCTCGGCGCCTCGGAAATGCGGACACGGAATGTGCGCTTTGGGGCCAAAAATGCAGCCCTGCCGCGCTCCTTTCCGGAGATTCTTTCGTTTGCGCTGATGAGCCGATCTTGTATGTTCTCCTCATGCCGCCGGAAGCGCCACGCAGGCATTCGCATGGTCACGCCTTCACCTTCCTCAACGCGCGCGACCGGGAGGGACTCACTGTCTTCAGCCGCCGCAGCGTGCTCAAGGCGGGTTTAGCCGGCCTCGCCGGGCTTACTTTCCCTGCCTTGCTCCGTCTTCGCGCCGAGAGAGCGACAGACGCGGGCGCGAAGCGCAACAAGGCGGTCATCCTCCTCTGGATGACGGGCGGACCCTCGCACATCGACACGTGGGACGTGAAGCCGGACATGCCCTACGAAATTCGCGGCCCGTTCAAAGACATCCGCACGAAGCTGCCGGGCGTCCACGTCTGCGAATACCTTCCCAAACAGGCGGCGATGATGGACAAGTTCACGCTGATCCGTTCGGTCGATTGCCGCGAGAGCAATCACGAACCGAATCAAGTCATGCAAACGGCCAACCTGGCCGCTGAGCCGCGCGTCAATCCCCGGGGCCACTTGTATCCGGCCATCGGCTCAGTTGTCGCGAAACTGCGCGGGCCGAATCATCCGGGCATGCCGCCGTACGTCGTGCTCAACATGAAAAGCAAATCGCACGTGGCCTGGGGCGGTTACCTCGGCAAACAGTTTGATCCATTCCTCGGAAACAACGTCGAAAAGCTTTTCCAACTGCCGGGCGCGTTGACCATGGATCGCGTGCATTCGCGACGAACCCTGGCGCAACAGATGGACACGCTGCGCGCAGAGGTCGATGCCACCGGCCAGATGGAAGCCATGGATCGCTTCGCCCAGCAGGCCTTTGACATCGTCGCCGGGGCGCGGGCCCAAGCCGCGTTCGATCTCTCCAGGGAACCGGCGAAGATTGTGGAGCGCTACGGCGAACATGATTGGTGCCGGCAAGCGCTGCTGGCGCGAAGGTTGGTCGAGTCGGGCGTGAGTTTCGTCACGATTGATCTAAGCCATCATTCGGCGTCCGGCACCTGGGACACGCACGGCGACAACATCCCGCCTTACGGCGGCATCTGGAGTGGACTTCGTCCCTTGCTCCCGGTTTTCGACCACCTCACCACAACGCTGGTCAGCGACCTCGCAGATCACGGTTTGCTGGATGACACGCTCGTGATCGCCATGGGCGAGTTTGGCCGCACGCCGAAGCTCGGCACGCAGGGCAGCACAGACGGCCGCGATCACTGGCCTGTTGTGTCATCGATGCTGCTGGCCGGCGGCGGATTCCGCCATGGACAACTCATCGGCGCGACCACGCGCGATGGTGGCGAGATCGCCGAGCGTCCGGTCACGCCAGGCGACATTGCGGCGACGATCTACCGTCACTTTGGCGTCCCGTTGGATGCGACTTACCTGGATCATCAAGGCCGCCCGCTGCGGATCGTGGAAAACGGCGAGCCGATTCGGGAATTGATTTAAGCCAGGAGAATCGGGTTTCGTCCGCACAGATTGCAGCGCCGCAAGCCACAGCCAAACTCGTTAAAACGTTACAAGGTTAAATCGTTAAAACGGTTAATAGGGTTAAATTTGATCGCAGCTTGCGAACAACTTTGACGATTGCAGCGCAAAGAATTCAAAGAGAGTAACTGCAAAGCGACAGCATTGGCACTTTGTCCCCTGTCCCCGTTTTAACGATTTAACCCTTTTAACCCTTTTAACGACCACGACTACAGCCCGTTTCCAATTGCTTAAGCAACTAAACGCTGCTTAGCTCTGTCCACGCGTGTATGACACAACCATCCCATGAACCTTCTCTGGCCACCCGACTGGAGGCCCTGGAAAGGCGCCTGACCCAGGCGGAGGACGCTCTGGTCAATGCCCGGAGCGCCAGCACCATTTCCATTCTCATCCCACTCATCGATTACATCCGGAAGGACGACCTTCCCGAAGACCGAAAAATCCTGCTTTCGCTGAAAGAAGGAGAAGTCCGCAGTCTTAGCTCTGCCCAGATGGAGGAGTTGGTTCGCCCTTCGCGAAGGGCTTGTTCCGCTTACGACGTGCTCGGAATCTTGCTTCAGGAAGTGGAAGAACGGATTCGCGAAGTGTTTTACCAAAACTGGGGCGATAGCATCGTTGGCTGCTTCAAGGCCGCGGAACGCTCCGGATTGTTGGACTTGGATCGCGCGACGAATCCGAACCGCTGGAAAAACTTTGAGCGTTTGGCCCAACAAGTTGAGACCTACTTCCAGGCCCAGGCGAAGATCGCCAACGCCCCGAAGAAGGGGCGGCATTGAGCAGCGCCCAATTCGGGACCGAAACCGTCAGAGCTTCACCTTGCCCGCGACCTGCTCCACGTCTTTGTCCCCCCGGCCGGACAGATTCACAATGATCAATCGATCCGTGGGCAATTCCGGGGCGCGTTTGATGACTTCCGCGACGGCATGCGCGGACTCCAAAGCAGGAATAATCCCTTCCAAACGCGCGAGCCTGATGAAGGCGTGGAGCGCCTCTTCATCCGTGGCGTAGGAATACTCAACCCGCTTCAGGTCGCGGAGCCAGGCGTGTTCCGGCCCGACCGCGGCATAATCCAAGCCCGCCGAGACGCTGTGCGTGAGCTGGATTTGGCCGTCTTCATCCTGCAAAAGAAAGGAGCGCGTTCCCTGGAGCACGCCCAGCGAGCCGCCTTGAAACCGGGCGGCGTGTTTGCCGGAGATAATTCCCTCACCGCCGGCCTCGACGCCGACCATGCGGACCGAGGAATCGTTTAAGAAAGGATAAAAGAGTCCCATCGCATTCGAGCCGCCGCCGACGCACGCGATCAGCAAATCAGGCAATCGCTCTTCCTTCTCCAAAATCTGCCGCCGCGCTTCGTCTCCGATGATCCGCTGAAAATTCCGCACCATGACCGGATACGGATGCGCGCCATAAACGGTGCCGAGGATATAATGCGTCGTCCGGACATTCGTCACCCAATCGCGCATGGCCTCATTGATCGCTTCCTTCAGCGTCTTCTGTCCGGCCGTCACGGGCACGACGTCTGCCCCGAGCATCTTCATGCGATAGACGTTCAACGCCTGACGGTCGCAATCCACGGCCCCCATGTAGATCACGCATTTCAAGCCGAACATCGCTGCCACGGTCGCCGTCGCCACGCCATGCTGGCCGGCGCCGGTCTCGGCAATGATCCGCGTCTTGCCCATGCGCTTCGCCAACAGGATCTGCCCGATGCAATTGTTGATCTTGTGAGCGCCGGTGTGCAGCAAGTCTTCGCGCTTCAGATAAATCTTCGCCCCGTTCAGTTCTTTGGTGAGGCGTTCGGCGAAATACAGCGGCGTGGGACGACCGCAGAACTCCCGGAGGTAGTACTGAAACTCGCGCTGAAACTCCGGATCATCCTGCGAGCGCAGGTATTCCTCTTCCAATTCCTGCAACGGATGCACCAGCGTTTCCGGCACAAAACGTCCGCCGTATGGACCGAAGTGGCCCTGGGCGTCCGGTGTGGTGGTTGAAGCGACAGAACTCATGCGGCGAACGTAGCGGAACGCGAGAAGGTGAGAAAGGGGGAAGTGGGTCAGGGGTAAGGGAGCGCATTTGACACGGCCACCGTGGTTTTCTCCCTTTCCTGCGACGAAGCTGTGGCGTCGAATTCCGAACATCGAACGTTGAACATTGCCCCCACCGGTTCCGACGCTTACCGCGTTGCGGCTTTGACCGCCGCGATGAAGTCTCGAACCTTTATGGGATCTTTCTTTCCTGGCGCTGCCTCAACTCCACTCGACACATCCACGCCGTAAGGCTGCACCTGGCGGATGGCATCGCTGACGTTCGCCGGCGTCAATCCACCGGCAAGAATGACTCTCGGGCTCAGCGCGGTCGCTTGCCGGGCCAATTCCCAGTTGAAACGCGCGCCTGTGCCTCCCAATTTCCCCGGCACGAACGCGTCCAGCAACCAGGCCTCGGATTCGTAGGCGGCCATTGCTCGGAGAGATTTCTCGTCCCGGACTCGAAAGGCTTTGATGATCTTCGTCCGGAATTGCCGGCAAAACTCAGGCGGCTCGTCTCCGTGGAATTGCAGGGTGTCCAAACCGCAAACATCCAGGAGCCTCGTGACCCTCTCGCTCGGGGCATTCACGAAGACGCCGACCTTGGCCACGAAGGGCGGCAGTTCCCGGATAATCTCAGCCGCGGCTGTCTCGGACACAACGCGCGGGCTCTCCGCATAAAACATGAAGCCGAGCGCGTCGGCGCCGGCGTCCACCGCCGCCAGCGCGTCGGAAAGATTGGTGATGCCGCAGATTTTAACTTTCGGAATCATGTTCGCGAAGCG
>JACPRI010000315.1 GCA_016190065.1 Verrucomicrobiota bacterium | reverse complement strand
TGGCCAACTGGATGGCGAGTTCGGAGGATTCGACGGCCCGTTCGAACTGCCCGCCAGCCGCATAGGCAACCGCCAGCGTTTCCAGCATTGCCGGGTCGCGGCGCTGGGTGAGGTCCACGGCGCGCGTCGCTACACGGACCGCTTCCGTGGGATCGCGCGCGCTGGCATCCGGGTGCCGGGCCAGCGCCTGCGCGAGCGAGTTCAAGATCTCGGGTTGGTTCGGCTCCAATCGGTCGGCCTCGCGGAAATGGGCCAGGGCATCATTGAAGCGCCCCGTGTCCGCCAGCGCATCGCCCAGCAAGAGGTGCGTTCGGCTTGAAGCCGGTTCGATTCGGAGCGCTTCCGAAAAATGCGCGCGTGCGTTCTCCATCCGGCCAAGCTGCTGATGAAGCAGGCCGAGCGAGCGATGCTCGGCCGCATTGGCGGGATCCTTTTCAAGCTGCTTCTCATGCGCTTCGATCTCCTCCGCGACCGCCCGAGACGCGGATTCTCTGCGGAGAGATTCGAGGTCCGGGGCGACGCGCGGGACGACTTGCAGCATCAGCTCCGCCATTTCGTCCGTGGAATTCTGGCCGTACACAACCCGCCTCGGTGGATGAAACGGATTGCGCGCGTTGTTGGAGGAGTTGTCGTACGTGTATCGAAACGAAATGTGCGTTCCCTTCGGAAGAAAAACGGCGTCGGCAAAACGATATTCGTCCTGCCAGTTGAAATCCCAGTCTTTGATGTGCAGCAAAACGCGCTGGAGACCGTCCGGGAACGTGGCCATCACCTTCATTTCTTTGCCGAGATAGTGGGCGTGCGGGTAAATCCGCAGTGCCTCAACATCGACGGGTAACATGCAGCTCTTTTCGATGGGAAAATCGCGCGCACCCGCCGGAACATCGATCAATTTAGAGCGCAGGACCAAAGCATAGGAAGGGAGCCTCGGCGGCTGGTCCGCAAAATAAAGGCCCACTGACGCCTGGATTTGCTCGGTCTTGCCGCTCGGACGCATGTGGAGCTGGAGAACAAGATCGGTCCCGGGGGCCAAGCGCCAGGCCAGCCCGTCGATTCCTTTCGACGGGACTTTGCCCGGCGTCCAACCGATGAAATGTCCCTCCGGGAGCTGCGCTTTGCCCGCCGACATGCCGGCGCCGAAACCCGGTTCGGAATCCTGGTCGTCGAGCCGGCGCGAGGCGCGCGTGCGATCCATTTGAAGAACCGCGTGATGAACGAGCTTTGGGTTTCCAGGACGAATTTCCGCGGTCTGGACATAGCGCGGCTTGTCCAGGGACACAGGAATTACGAAGCAACGATAAACGTCTTTTCCGTCGGCTGGAAGTGCATACGGCTCCGTCATGCTCAAAACCAGATCCGGTTCGCCGAGTTGCCAGCCATCGTTCCATTTCGGGACCGAGGGAAGGTCCGCTGGATCCCCTTCCGGTGCCCCGGAGGAAACCCATCTCTGAATGACTTCGATCTGATCGGTCGTCAGCCTTCGCTCCCCCGCAAACGAAACGGAGCCGAGCTCAGGCAGCCAGGGAGGCATCCATCGGCGTGCCGTGACTTCGGCGATCTGTTTCGCGCGTTTCTTCGCGTCCCCGAAGGCAAGCAGGCTGAACGGCGCGGACTGGCCCGGCCGATGGCAAGGCGAACAATGATTGAAAAGGATCGGCGCGACATCCCGGTTGAAAGAAGGGACAAGACTTGAGTCTGATTTGGGAAATCGGAGCGCGATCGCGACAACAAAGCACCCCAGCGTCAAAAGGACGCCGCACAGGACTCTGCCCCTGACGACGGCTCTTGAGAATGGCTGTGGATTTTCCAAACCACTAATCGACACTAATGAACACTAATGGAGACCCGATCTGAGGCTCACCCAGCGTCGGCTCCCTAACTCGGCCGGATTAGTGTCCATTAGTGTTCATTAGAGGTTAACTCTAGGTTCACCGAGGCATTCGCGGTTGAATTGCGTTGGCTTAGAATTCCCCGTCGGAACGATGGTTTCACTGGACACATTAGCCTCTCCATAAAGCGAAAGCCACCCAGCGTGAGGTTGGGTGGCTTTGGTTTGCGAACTCAAAAGGTTTACTGGCGCGTGCTGCGCTCCTGCATCCAAAAGACATCCTTGTTGCTGGGGGAGGCCACATCCAACGGGATATCTGTCTTGGAGAGCCTGGGCTTGGTTCGAGGGTCCTTCCAAACTTTGATTTCCGAATGTCCATCCGCGAACGACATGCCTCCGGCGCTATTGTGGTAACTCGCCGGGTAATCGACAATCTTCCAGCGGTTCGGCTGATTGGCGTAGCCCGCCATATCGACGACGAAGTAGCCGTCGTTGATGCTGTCCTCCCGTTCATCCAGAAAGACAAACGTGCCGCTCGGACCGGGATCGTTCATGTCGGTGGACTTCAGATAAGTCATCCAGCCCGTGGAATTTTGGGGCCGCCAGTTGCCGGAGTTGTTCCAGCCAGGACCTCCGACCCAGTTGTTCATGGACATGCTGCGAATCCGCGGGACGCTTGCGCCCTTGTTGGGCCCGCTCGTGGGTGTGGCCATGGACTTATCCGCCGGGCATTTCCAGATTCCGACGGAGCCGCCGCAGTACGGCCACAGCAGGCTCTTGTATGTATAGGCATCATGGTTCCAGTTGTTCGGGTCGCTTTTGTTGTTGAGGGTGAGCCAACTTGCTCCGGTCCAGTTTGGGACCTGGCCTCCGCCGGGAGGAGACCAATTGGAGGCGCCGATGAGGCGCTCATTATTGTCTTCGGCATACAATCGCCAGGCAAAGGCCAACTGTTTGTGGTTGACCATGCACGAAATGCCTTGGGCCTTGGCTTTGGCTTTGCCGAGCGCCGGCAACAGCATGCCGGCGAGAATGGCGATGATCGCGATGACCACCAGCAATTCAATGAGCGTAAACGCGCGCCGATAGACGGGATTGTTGAGGAGGGTTCGAATCGAGGACTTTGATTTTGACATATAGCCACCAGGTTGATGGGTTGGTTCTGGTACGGAGACTTTTAAGACACGGAACCGCTGTTTGCAAGTGTGCGTTTTGAGGCACAGCGACGCACCTCCGCAAACCGGCAGCCGAAGTCGTTAAAACGTTACAAGGTTAAATCGTTAAATCGGTTAAAATGGGTCGGACAAACCAGAGGCGTGACGGAACGCGTCCGCGCCAGATTAACCAGCCCCACGTCTGTCGGCTGCTGCCGACTCACGCACGCATTCACTGATTCACATGGACTACTTTTGCCGGCGGGAAGCCGTTGAACCATGTTGCGGAAGCGTTGCTGTAGGCGCCGATGTTCTCGGAATAGACCAGGTCCTCGATTTCCAAATCCGGCAATTCTTCGGACTGAGAGATGGTGTCCAACCCGTCGCACGTCTGGCCGAAGACGGCGCAGATTTCCGTTTTGCCTTTCTTGAACGCCTTCAGGTGGTACTGGCAATGGTCGAAGATGATTCCAGAAAACGTGTGATACACGCTGTCGTCGATAAAATAGCACGGCTTGCCGTCCCGCACGGCCTTGCCAATGATGCGCGCAATCGAGGTGGCCGCCGTGGCCACCAGAAAACGGCCCGGCTCTGCGAGAATTTGCATGTCCTTCGGAAACAGCCGGTCAATCTCGGCGTTGATCTTCCGAGCCAGGGCGCTGAAGGGCTTGACATGTTGGTTGTAATGCGCAGGGAAACCGCCGCCGATGTCGAGGATCTTGATTTCGTGGCCGCGGGACTTGGCTTCCTTCAAAACCGCTGCCGACATGTTGAGCGCCTGGACGAAATTCTCAAAGTTCGTGCACTGGCTGCCGACATGGAAGCTGACACCCTCGACCACCAAGCCCATGCCAAACGCCGCCTGGATGAGATCCACCGCTTCGCCCGGATCACAGCCGAACTTCGAGGACAACTCCACCATCGATCCCGTGTTCGGCACGCGCAGACGCAACACCACGCCGGCGTGCGGGGCGTACTGCTTGATTTTCTTCAGCTCGTTCAGGTTGTCGTACGTGACGAGCGGTTTGTATTGATCGAGCGCTTGAAGCGTTTCCTTCGGTTTGGTCGGATTGGCGTAAATGATTTTGTCCCAGATGAAATCCTGCTGCTCTTTGGGGAGGAGGTGCTTGATGTTCTCGTACACGAGCATGAATTCGGGCAGCGAAGCCACGTCAAAACTGGCGCCGGCTTTGTGGAGTGTGCGGACAATCTCCGGCGCGGGATTCGCTTTGACCGCATAATAGCCCTGAACCTTGGGCAAATGCTTTTTGAACTCGGCGTAGTTGCGCCGGATGATGTCGTGATCGATCACCACCAGCGGCGTGCCGTGCTGTTTGGCGAGCGACTGGAGCTGTTTCTTCGTCATGATTGTTCCCATTCTTCCGGCGAGATGCCTGCTTCTTTGAGGATGCGGCTGGTGAGCGACCAATCGATGTCGCCGCGATGAGGATTGGGGATCGGCACCGTGAGTTCTCCTTTGCGCATCACCATGTGACGCCGACCGGGTTCAGGTCCGCTCCAGCCGAGTCGGCGCATCCGGCGGATCAGTTCAGGCCGCTTAATCGGCTTCGTCATAGTCCGGCTGCGGATTGATGTCCACGCCGTCAATCACATCGAACCGGTCGCCATGGCGCAGCTTGATCATGATCCAGTCCTCCAGAGTGCTCTGCAGTTCCTCGCGGCATTCCTCCAGCGTTGGACCTTCAGCCCAAAGGCACGGACATTCGGGAATCCGGGCGAAGAAACGGCCATTCGCCATCAACTCGTAGTTGCCGTGCCGCATGGCTGCTTGAATGTATTGCGTCAGCATAAGCTCGGTCGCCGTTCCGAAAAATAGGCCGGGCACACCGACAAAGCCAGACTGAATTGGCTGAGGGGCCGCAACCTCTTTTTGCCGCAAAGAAAGCCGCAGGGGGAATTTTGCCCCTCTGCGCTCTTTGCGCTGCTGTGCTGCTGTTCGTCAAAGTCGCTCCACTTCGCGAGGATTTCCAACCACGGATTTCACGGATGGGCACGGATAAGAACATTGCTCAGGAATCTGTTTGATCCGTGTAATCCGTGTGATCCGGAAAGCGCCAAGCAAAGCTTGGTGGTTCTTGTTAACTGAAAGGTGTTAATCATGGTAAGAGATCGAAAGCCATGTAGCCAAACCCAAAGCGGGTGGGAGCGATCCTGTCCGTTGACGCTGGGGGCGGTCAACGCGC
>JACPRI010000305.1 GCA_016190065.1 Verrucomicrobiota bacterium | reverse complement strand
TGTAGATGTCGTAGCCTTTGTCCGTGGAATTGCCGACGTCGTAGTACACTTGCACCGCTCGCGAACCGACGCGCTGGATAATGTCGAGGTTCTCTTCCGCGCTCAGGTAATTTTCGAGACCCAGAACCAGCCCGGCCTTCTCGGCGCGCGGCGCGGCCTCTTTCAAAATATCCACCGTCCGGTCGATGCCGGCGGCGTCGCCTTTGAGGTCGCCTTTGTGAAATTGCGCGATCAGTAACACCTTCACGCCGAGCGCTTGCATGACTTCGATGGCGTCGAGCAGCCAGATCGCCGCGCGCGGGTCGCTCTTCAACGGGACGTTGTTCAGCTCCGCAATCGCCAGCGAAGCGATTTCGACCCCGTTCTGCCTGGCTGCGTCGAGATAGGCTTTCTGGGTGTCGGGCCGGCGCAGCCACATCCGGTTTGTGAGGGAGCCCATATTGACCTGAACGCCCTCCACGCCGATCCGCCTGGCGATCTCGAAACAGGACGGATCGCTTTTTCGGAGCGACCATTCGCACGCGCCGATCTTGAGCCGACGTTTGTCGGCGCCAGCGAACGGTTGCAATTGCGCGGACAAAGCCAGGCCGGCGGCGGCGCCCGCGGTTCGGGAAAGCATTTGGCGGCGATTCATGTTTTGGTGCATGCTGAAAAATTAGCGGCGCGACACGGCCCCGCTTTGATCGCGGTCAACGCGGCCACAAGTTGCTTGGCCTAAGACTAAGCGGATTGACCTCCATTTCGTATGAAAATAACTTCGATGATTTCAAAATGGATCGACCCCTCAAATCCACTTGGAGCAGGTTTTGAAAATGCTCGATCGGCGGAGCGAGGCCTTCAGGCCGCTTCGCCGTGGCCTGCAACTTGGACGGCAAAGCGGCCTGAAGGCTGCGCTCCGGCACGCCATGAAGCTTTCTCCAAACACGCTCGAGCTTTGATCTGCTGCCTTTTGGCCTCCGTCGGGGCGCTCCGGTCTGGTTCTGCGTGGGCGCAGACGGCGGTTCCAACTTTTGAATGCATCGGCCTCTATTGGAAGCCGGGGGATGCCGCCGCTCGCACTGGTGAAGCACAGCGCGCCGAAGCGCAGGTCCAATTCCGGAAGCAGGGTGAGAGTTCATGGCGCACGGGGTATCCACTTTGGTACGACGAGCGGGACGGCGAGTTCCGCGGGAGCCTGGTTCAGCTTCAGCCCGACACGAGCTACGAAATCGAGTTGACCGCGCCCACTGGCAAAAGGGCTTCGCTCATGGCTACGACACGAAGCGAGCGGTTTCCGATTGGAAAGACGACGCATCTGGCGAGCGGCGAATTGGACAAGCCGTTGCGGATCGTCGAGTCCGGCGCCGCGGACGCCTGGCACCTGGTGACGCCGGCGCCCGGGTCCAAAGCCGTGATTGATGTCTTCAATCTCCACGATAACTGCATCGAAGTGGCGGCCAATTACGTCATCATTCGTGGCTTTGAGTTGAAGAACGCTGGCGTGCACGCGGTGCTCATTCGCAAGGGCGTGCAGAACGTCGTGATCGAAGATTGCCACATCACTCAGTGGGGTCGCGTGGGCGGCGCGCGCGTCTGGGGCGTTTTCCACGGCTCGGACAGCGCGATCTACGGCGAGACCGGCAGCGGCGGGCTCGTCATCCAGCGCAATCTGATCGAACATCCGCGCAGTGGCTCGAACGATTGGGAGTCGGGCCATCCGGACGGCCCGCAAGCAATCTCGCTCGCGAATTCTTCGGGCGGAAACATCATTCGCTACAACACCATTCGCTCGACTGAAGACCACGGCTACAACGACGGCATCGGCGGCAGCAGCAACTTCAGCTTCGAAGGCAGCCCCAATCGCGACTCGGACATTTACGGGAACAGCGTCGCCAATTGCTGGGACGATGCCATCGAAAGCGAAGGCGGGAATATGAACGTACGCATCTGGGGCAATTACCTCGACAAAACTTTTGTGTTTGTTGCCACAGCCGCCACATCGAAGGGCCCGCTCTACATCTTCCGAAATGTGTTTGGCACCAGTCGCGTCTCCCATCAGGACCCGAGCGGCGGGATGATCATCAAAACCGCCGGCCCTCGAAGATTTCTCACGTTGAATGGCGAGCAGGTCCCCGGCGATCAAGGACGGCGCTACATCTTTCACAACACCACTCTCCAGCCGAACGGCGCGCTCAATGTCTTCAGCGATCACGGACTTGCCAACGCGGTTTCGAGGAACAATATCTTCCGGGTTCGCGGCCGGGTGTATCCGTCGGCCTCCACCGACGGGCCGCCCAACGATCTTCGCAACGACCTGACGAGCGGCTACCTCGCCGGCGGATTTGTCCGGTCGATGTTCGTCCCTTCGGAGCGGCTGGAGTGGTTCTTGGCGCCTACGGTCCCAACGATCAAGTGGGGAAGAGTCGAGTATTCACGCAGCGGAAAGAATTTCGCGATTACGGACCCGGTCGTGGAGGCACCGAATCCCGCCCTCGACAAGGGCGCGCGTCTGCCGGGGTTCAACGATGATTTCCAGGGCGCCGCGCCGGACATTGGCGCCTTCGAGAACGGCCATCCGCCGCTGCGATTCGGTCGCGAAGCGGCGCCTGGCTTCACTCGGGCGCCGTGGGAAACGATTTGATGAAACGTAGGGCAGGCAGGAGAGCTTCGTTCGACGCGTTGGTTGCGGGTTCCCTCCTGGGAGGGGTGAAGGGGTGGGTTCATCGAAAGGCAGCGCTCGTTTTTTCCGGAGTTCCGCATTAGCATACGTCCGTGCAAAACCTGCGACGCCCCATAAGAATGACTCTTGTGTTTGCCAGCATGCTCCTTTCGGCCACCTTTGGCACGGACGCTCAATCACTCAAGCCGACGCTCGTGATCATCAATGCCAATCTCCATACTCTGGACACCAATCGCCCGCGGGCCGAGGCCGTGGCGATTTACGCCAACCGCATCGCCGCGGTCGGACCGACAGCCGAGATCCGTAAACTCGCCGCGTTGGACACACGGATCATCGACGCCGCCGGTCGCCTGATTATTCCCGGATTCAACGACGCGCACGTGCATTTCCTGAGCGGCGGTTTCCAACTGTCCAACGTTGACCTGCGGGACGCCCGGACGCCGGCGGAATTCGCGGAGCGAATCAAAGACTTTGCCCAAAACGTTCCCCGAGGCGGTTGGATCACAGGCGGAACCTGGGATCACGAGCGCTGGCCGGGCGCACCGCTTCCCACAAAGAACTTGATCGATGCGGCAACGCCGGAAACTGCCGTTTTTGTCAACCGACTGGACGGCCACATGGCACTGGCGAACAGTTACGCGCTCAAGGTTGCTGGCGTCACTCGCGAAACGAAGGATCCTCCCGGTGGATTGATCGTGCGCGATCCGCAGACGGGCGAACCAACCGGCATTTTGAAAGACGCGGCGATGACGTTCGTGAATCGCGTGATTCCGCCAAAATCCTTTGAGGAAAAACTGGCCGCCGCCCGCGCCGCCACGGATCACGCGGCTAGTCTTGGCGTCACCAGCGTTCAAGACATGTCGGGCAGCAATGACGTTGCGGTCTATCAAGAACTCCTCCGCCGAGGCCAGTTGAAAACTCGCGTTTACGCCGTCGCACCTCTGCCGTCCTGGGACCAACTCGCCAAGGTGGGCCTCCATGCGCCGTTTGGAGACGACTCGGTTCGGATCGGCGGGCTGAAGGGATTTGCCGATGGCAGCCTGGGCTCCAGCACGGCCTACTTCTTCGAGCCCTACAACGATGCGCCGAACACGCACGGCTTGCCGGGGGATCAAATGTTTCCCGAAGGCGCAATGTTGCGCCGCGTGCAAGAAGCCGATCGCGCCGGCCTGCACGTCATGGTCCACGCCATTGGCGACCGGGCGAATCACGAGATGCTGACGATTTTCGAGCAGGTCACACAAACGAATGGGCCGCGGGATCGTCGATTCCGCATCGAACACGCCCAGCATTTGCGATTGGCGGACGTGGCGCGTTTTGCGAAGGCGCGGGTCATCGCTTCCATGCAGCCGTATCACGCGGCCGATGACGGACGCTGGGCCGAGAAACGAATCGGCCCGGAGCGCGCGAAAGGAACTTACGCGTTCCGCTCGCTCCTGGGCGCGGGCGTGGCTTTGGCTTTCGGATCGGATTGGCCCGTTGCTCCCCTCGATCCGCTTCAAGGAATCGCCGCCGCGGTCACACGCCAGACGCTCGATGGCAAGCACCCGAACGGCTGGGTGCGCGAACAAAAGATTACCGCCGAGGAAACGGTGCGAGCCTTCACCGCCGGCGCCGCGTACGCCGAGTTCTCGGAGAACACGAAAGGCACGATCACTCCTGGCAAATTGGCCGACGTCGTGATCCTGAGCCACGACATTCTGAGCCCCAGTTTTGATTGGGCCAATTCAGGTCGGGTTCGCGTGGTCACGACCATCTTTGATGGGCGCGTGGTCTATCAGGCAAACGATCCAAGCCGTTGATTCAGATCTCAACAAAAGCAAACGAAAGAAACGGAGATCGGAACCGATACGTGATCAGACTTTGATGCACATCACCCCAGCGGGCTTCCAGGTACGGGTCCATTCCGGGAAACGGGCTTCTCACTCATGGCGGCAGTGTAAGGCACCGTGGCGGACTTGTCACGATACCGACGGGCTCGAACTTGGAATCCAAAAAGCTCGGCGCGCGACAAAGCTTCAGCGCGGCGGCTCTTCCGACATACGGTTTGGGGATTGATTCGGCGAAGCAGCGCTGATCGGGCTGGCGCTCAATTGTCGGATCCCCTCCCACACATAGACCAGGCCGGAAATCGCCGTGCAAAGGCCGGCGCCCCAGAACCAGACCGGGAGCCACGGTTCAGGCCATTTGAGCAGAATCCAGCTCACGGCGATCATCTGAAAGACGGTCGCGGCCTTGCCGATCAGAATGGGGCGAACGACGACTTTGCCGCACGTGTAGTGAATCACGCCCAGCCCGATGGTCAGGATCACATCGCGCCCGAGGATGGTCGCGGTCAGCCAGAGCGGGAAGCGCTCCAGACGATGTTCGTTGGGAAAGCTTAACAGCACGATCGCGGAGACCAACAGCAGCTTGTCAGCGAGCGGATCGAGGATCGCGCCCAATTCGCTCCGTTGATTGAACCGCCGCGCGATATAACCGTCCACGCCATCGCACAAGGCGGCGATGACAAAAGTAGCAAACGCCAGCATCCGATGATTCTCGCCTCCACTGTCGATGTAGTACAGGACCTGGACGATGAAAAACGGGATGAAGAGGATGCGCAGGATCGTAATCTTGTTCGCCGTCGTCATGGCCGCCGTCCAGCTTGAACTCTGGCTGATTCAAGTCAACCCCGTCGGCGCCGGTACACGAACCACCAGAACCACCCCGTGCCCAGGGCGCCGCAGAGGGCCGCTCCGACAAAATTCGCCTGCGGACTGATGCTCCACAGCCAGGCTCCAATGAATGATCCCGACGTGACGACGCAGTCCCGAATCAGGTAGTAAGCGCCAAAAGCCCGCGCTCGAAGTTCCGGCGCAGCTTCGCCAATGATCAATGCTTTGCGGGCGGGCTCGCCGAATTCCTTGAGGCCTCGAACGACAAACGCCGCACTGAGCGCCGCAAAATCCGTTGCCCAAAGCAGCATCAATGGAAAACAAGTGAAGAAAGCGAAAGTGATCAAAACGAACGGCCGGCGTCCGTATTTGTCAGCCGCGTGCGCCACCGGGATGTAACACAACATCGCGGAAACCATCTCGAAGGCAACCAGCATTCCGAATTGTTGCGCGGTGACGCCGCCGTGGTTCAGCGCCCACAGAATGACGAACGCAGAGGGGATGCGTTCGCAAAAGCGGATCAAAATGTCGCTCACCAGCAATTCCCGCAGCACCGGACTGAAGGACCTCACGACCTCGAAGAAGTTCGCCGATTGTTTCGCGGCCGCATCCGGCGGGATTGCCTTTGGCTCGATCGTGAACCATTGGAACACCGACGCGCTGAGCGTGAGGAAAATGCACCCGATGAGGGCGTAGTGCACGCCGTCGATCCAGCCGTAGCGGGTCACGAGCCAGCCGCCGGCCAACGGCCCGAGCATCATGGGCACGCGCCGAACCAGGGACTGCACGCCGATGCCCATGGTGTGCTGGTTTGATTCGAGCGAACTCGCCACCACCGTGAAAGTCGCGGGCAAAGAAAGGCCGCTCCAGGCCAGGAACAACACGGAGCCCAACACCAACGCAAGCCAATGTTGCCAGAACAAAACCAGCCCATACCCCGCGAGGGCAATCGCGTTGAAGAACAAGAGCGAACGCCGCTGACCCCAGCGATCGGTCAGCCATCCGCCCGGATACGCGTAGAGCGCGCCCAGCAAGGTTTGCAGTCCGTCGAACAGGCCAATGATCGCGACACCGGCGCCAAGGGTTTCGAGATATTTTGGAGCGAAGTTTAGCCAGAGACGCTCGCCAATGAGCGCCAGCACCAACGTCGCCAACAAGAGCGAGGTGTTCCTCCGCAGACCAAGGAAGCTTGCGACTGACCGCAGGCGATTCATCGCCTGCCGTTTAGCAATTCCGGAACGGATTGGCGATTCCGAAGCGGGTCCTGCCCTTGAACCCGCCTCTGGAGTGCGGCCCCGATCCGTGTCAGCTTAACGGAGCGCATTGGAGCGTGCTTGCTGGGACGTTGGAAATCGGGACAGCCTCCGCCGCGGTTGCTTCCCTGCCGCCCACCATGAACCCTGAGAGTTAGCGAATTTCGCGGCTGCGCGGCTGCGCGGCCCTGCTACCATCGGGCGTCGCAACTCCGAACGCCTCCGGCCGCTGGAGTGGGTAAATCACAATCGCTTGCGCCGCGTGGTCGGCTGCGGCGTTGGCGCGGCGATGGATCGCGATCGCGCGGTCGCGGGCGTTGTCGTCGGGCCGGTACCGTTCGTGGAACTTCCGATGCTCGGCGGCTTTGACGTCGTCTCCGAGTTGCGTGTGAATCAACATCAGGTTGTAGTGCGCGGTGAGATTCTCGCTGTCGAGCTCGAGCGCTTTTTCAAACTGGGCTTTGGCCTGGAGCAAGAACTCGCGCTTGCGCTCCTTGTTCTCCTCGCCCTGCTCCAGCTTGGCTCGCTCGACCAGGGTCTGGCCTAGCTCGTTGATGACCTCGTAATCCTTGCTGAAGTCAAAGCCGCGTTGCTCCAGTTCAGGATAACGGTCCTCCAGGATACTGCGAAATTCCGTGATGGCTTTGTCCAAGAATCCATTCTGTTTGTTGACCAGTCCAGTGAACCACGCGACCGTCCAGCGTGGCGCGGGCGGATTGAATCTAACGGCACGTTGCAGAGCCGTGACGGCGTCGTCCAAACGGCCTTCCTTGAAATAAACGCGGGCCAGGTTGAGCGGGCCGTCCGCGCGGCCCAGTCTTTCCACTTCGGAGAAGGCGTGCGCGGCCTGGATCAGTTCGCCCTTTTCACTGCCTTTGTCGCCTTTGAGCAAAAGGCCGATGCCGTAGTCGTTCCAGCGCTGCCACTCGGGGAGTGCGGAGTGCAAAGTGGGGAGTGGGGAGTGGGGAAGTCCGTCGATCGGGAAAGTGATTTGATCTGAGGCAATCGTCGTGATCGGGAGGTCGTTGGTCAGTTGGAGTGATGCGCCGTTGGTGTAACCCTGGCCCAGGACGTAGTTCATGTAAATGGTGTCGAACTTCCGGTATTGGAACTTCACCTCAACCGTGAGCGGCGCCGTCAAATCCTCCGGAACCGTGAACGCATAATGCACGACCTGCGCCGCGCCGGGCGGGATCTGGTTGTTGTACAGCGGCGTGAAGATGTCCTGCGGATTCCGCCGGTCGATCCGATTCCCGTCCTGGTCGAGCATGTACACGTTCACGAAATGCGACCAGGGATCCACTTCGTTGAACTGGCCCAGACCGCCGCTTCGGCCGATCACTTTCCCGCCGCTGCTGACTTTTACATCGGTCCAAAGTTCATTCGAATCGACTGTCCCTTGCGTCAACGGGTGACCCACGGTTAGCGTCCGCAAAACCACCTCCAGCAAATACGATTGGCCGCGCTTCAGCGCCGGCACACCGGGCCGCAGCGGCGCGATGGGCGGGCTGTCAATGGTTCCGCCTTCCTTGACCCCAAAGATATCGACGCGCGCGCAATCTTTCAGGAAATCCTGGTGCGCCTTGACGATATCGGGTTGGTTGCGGAGGTGCGCCACGCCGGTGTTGGCCGCGGGAAACAGATGATCGTGGATGAACCGCGTCGAGCGATTGGTCGGGTTGAAGAAATTCGCGCCGAAATCCTCCGACGCTTTCAAAGGCATGTGGCAACTGGCGCAATTCTCTTTCGCCTTGGGCGGGTAATAGAAGCTCTTGGCGTTGTGGCCGGAGACGCCGCTGAGCAGGAAGGTGTCGTAGTGATTCTGGCCGCGCAGGAATTCTTTGTAATGATTCAACTCGCGCGGAATGCTCACTTTGTGGCAGGTCGAGCAAAACTCGGCGGTCCGGTGCAGCGGCTTCAGAAAGGTCTTCTTGTGAAATTCCGGTTTGGCTTTGACGAGCTGCTGGTTGATGAACTGCAAAAATGTGTTCGTGCTGAAGGCGAACGGATAGTGCACCGGCTCTTCAATGGTGTAGTCTGCGTTGCCTTGCGTGCTGTTGATGTTGACGATCGCATGACAGGCCGTGCAGGTGATTCCGGCTTGCGAAGTCGGGTGTTTCTCCAGGTCGAAGTTGGGATCGTCGAACGCGCCGCTGAAAAACGGCACCACGTCATGGCAGCCCGCGCACCAGCGCGAAGCTTTCACCGAGCCGTCCCGCTTCAACGCCACCTGCCGCGTCTCACGAACACTGAACAGATAAGGCTTGTTGTTGAACGAGCTGAAATGATGCGCGCTGTGAAACCAGCCGGCGTAAGCGTCCTGGTGGCAGTTCAGACAGTAATCGTCCATCATGAGCGTCCGCGCCGGGATGAAGTTGCCGGAAGCCGTCCGCGCCAGCGAAGGCAGAAAATATTTTTCCCCTTCTTTCGGTCCTTGCACGTTCCATTTGCGCGGATCCTGCGCGTGCAGCAGCACCATCGCCGCCACGACGACGCCGACCACGCCGGCCCAGGCCAGACCGACCCGCCATTTGATCGTCGGCCCGGCGAGGCGGTGAAGGACATACAGCCAGACGGCGAGCACCGGCGTGATCACGTGCGCCCAGTAAGCGGCCGAGCGGATATTCGGATTCTTGATCTCGAAGAAATCGAGCCGCGTCAAAGCCACGCCGGAGAAAAGCAGCACCAGCGAGACAGCGAACAAGCCCAGGCCTACGCGCACGGCCCGGCGATTGGGTCTGTGATAGGAATTCTTGATGTGGCCGATGGCGAAGATGAGAAACGGAACGATCAGGACCAGGCCCAGCACCAGATGGGCGAGGAACATGTACTGATAAAAATAATTCTGGTAGCTGAGCTTTGTCGCCCATTCCAGAACCGTGATGCTAAGGAGATAAGCGGAATTGGCCCCCAGAATCGCCACCAGGCCAAAGACAAAGAACAGAAGGACACGCAGCCGCGGCCCAACCGCACGCACGTATTTCTTCCTCGGCGCCGGTGGGCCCGGCGCATGGTTCTCGATCGTCATCGCGCTCTGAATTTTATTGCGCCAATCTGTACAAGCAATTGCCGCCCGCGGCAAGCGGCGCTTCCGGCGGCTAAGCAAGTCTCATTTTGGCGCCGTAGCGTAGCCGTCTCGGCTACGAATTCGGACGGCGTCGTATTTGCTTAGGGTTCGTGCAGAAACTAATTCGGATTTTGTCTGGGAGTAAGAGTGTAGTTCCACTCTGGAAGAACTTGGTGGGGCTTCAGGGAGAGTTGACCCA
>JACPRI010000299.1 GCA_016190065.1 Verrucomicrobiota bacterium | reverse complement strand
CGGTGTGCTTCTTGCTCTGTATTTCCTCTGTTATCTCTCGGCCTCGGCGGACGGGATCGAGGTGAACCAAGAACGCCTGTTCATGAAACAGAACGGCGTCCTCGCTGGAATTGGCTTGGTTTTGATGGGCGGCCTGCTTATCGTGGCCCGTCAAATCAAGCAAGTCTCGGCGACGCCGAAGACAGACGCGGCGAGCAAAAGTGAACGGAAGCTGCCTCAAAATTAGGTCTGGATTGCCCGATCGAACGGCAAAAACCCTCGTATGCGAGTGCATTTGAAACTCCCGGAAGGCCACGAAACGGCCGTCAATCTGAACCTCATCCCGAAGACGGGCGAGAACATAGATTTCGGAGGCGTGCGCTACGTGATCACGGCCGTCGTCCACACCGTCGAAACGGCCAAGACGACCCTGGATCTGCTGCGGCTCAGTTCCGAGGACCCCTTCCGCACGATCCAACTCAACAACTTGGTCCGATATCGGACGAGTGAGCTCCGGGCTTTCTCGCCTCCCGCCCGCGCGCGCTTCTGACCATTCTGGTCCGTCTCGGCGCAACTGCTCTTCGAAGGTTCAACCGCGAATGGACGCCAATGCACGCGAATGGACCACGCGGAACTTCTTCCTGCAACCAGTGAAGATTTGGCCCATTCGTGTCGATTCGCGTCCATCAGCGGTAAACCCGATGAATAGCTTCGCTTCCGTTCTCTGGCACGAGGCACTCCCCGCGATGCGCAATTCACTTCACCCTAACCTGATCAACGACTGACCATGGACCTGGAAGGCCTACTAAACGCGAGTCTGGAATTGGAGAAACGCATCGCCACGGACAAGATGCTTCGCCAGTGTTTTTCCAATCTCTGGAAGGAGAACCGCCGGAAACCCGCTCCCAAGAGCGGCTCGGCTGCCGTTGCCGCCATCTCCCCAGCGCTTCGCCAGCTTAACCTGAGCTTTCCCGCCGAGATGTGCGAGTTGCTCGAACTCGCCGCCAACGCAACCGGCAAAACTCCTTCCGAGATCCTGGAGGAAAGCTTCGTCGATTATTACCTCAAGAAAATCGCACCAGCCGCGAAAGGATGACCAAGAAGGGCTGTTGTTCTGAAAACTCACAGGAGGCAACAGAGTTAACAGAGGCGAGGTTAGCTTGTAGCTTGGAGCAGCCGACGTAAGGAGGGTCACTTATTCCGATTTGCCGAAGCAATTGGAGCCTCGTTACCTCGGCTGCTACCCGAAACGGAGATTTCCAAAAACGCCGGAGCGGCACATCACGCTCAAGCCCGGGAAAGCAAAACGTTTGGTCTCTGTTGCCTCCGTTGCCTCCTGTTGACCTCCCCTACCCCTTCACAACTTCTGTTCCCTTCAAGATCTCCTTCGGATCGGTAATCCCGACCCCTGCCCCTTCGGGCACCGTAATGGCGCCGTCGATGATGCGCAGCGCGGGATTGAACCAGTCCGCGTATTGCTTAAGGCCGCTCTTGTATTCCTGCCAGGGGCCGATCTTCGGCACGCACGACGCGAAATGAAGCATGTACACAAATCCGAATCCGCCGGAAATGTGCGCCGTGGTCGGCATGTCACGCAATTCTGCCATCCGGGCGACGCGGATCGAGCGAATCAATCCGCCGTAGTAAAACAGGTCGGGCTGCACGATGTCCGCGGCCCGATTCCGGATCGTCCACTGAAAACGCCAGTGACTGTACTCCTGCTCGCCGAGGGCCACGGGAATTGCCAAAGCATCGGTGACTTTCTTCGTTGCCTCCAGATTGTCGAATGGACACGGCTCCTCGAAATAGACGGCGTTGATGTCCTCGAGCATCCGGCCAATCTTGATCGCCTGCGGCGGATCGTAAGAACTGTTGGAGTCGGCGTGGATGGCGATTTTGTCGCCGAGCACCTTTCGTGTGAGCGGAATGAGTTTCTCGGTTCGTCCAGGCAATGAATCCTGGTTGCGATTCATGCGTCCGCCCACGCGGTATTTCACGGCCTTCGCGCCATTCTCCTGGATGAGGCGTTGTAGATATTCCACTTCCTGCTCCGGCGTCGTGTCGCGTCGTCCGCTCGCGATGTAAACCGGCACGCGCTTCCGAATCACGCCGCCGAGCAACTCGCCGATTGTCTTGCCTGTGACTCGGCCCAGCAGGTCGAGAATCGCGAACTCCACCATCGCGACGGGAGACCACAAGGCCAGGCCCTGGAATTTGTAATTGTCCTGGTGCCGATAAACGCCAAAGAGGTGTTCTTCCAGGTCACGCGCGTCCTTGCCGATGAAATACGGGATGACGAGCCGGTTTAGAATCGGATGCAGCACATTCGCGCGGCCATTGTCCAGAGAGATGCCTTCCGCGCCGTCTTTCGAGCGGACGCGCAAAAAATATTCGCGCCCTTTGCGGAGCAAATCCATCGATTCAATGATGACAGGATGGTTGAGACCTTTGAGATCGAGCACCGGTCTGGCGGCGGCCTTTTCCAGGGCTTCGTCAGTGACTTCGGCGCTTTGGGCGGCCGTGGATCGCGACGGAAGGACCGATAGTGCGCTAACGCCGGCAGCGGCGCGAAGGAAGTTTCGTCGGGTGGAGTTCATGATAGTGGATTACACCGCAACGCTGCCCGACCGCAACGAAATAAGCCGCGGACCACGTGAATTAAGCAAATGAGCAAGGTGCAGTCTGACGGCAACAAATCGCGACGCGAATTTCACGAATTGGTGCGAATTTCAGTAAACCCTGCCCATTCGTGTCAATTGGTGGAATTCGTGTCCACCAGACCTGCGAGCTTTTGTCTGCCCAAAGCTCGTAGCCTCGGCTACAATCATGGCATGAAAATGGTTTCCGACGCGCTTGCCTTGTTTCTTCTGCTGTTTACCTTTCAAACTCCAACTTCCGCCGACGCGCGGACGTCCTCGCCTAAGCTCAACGTTCTTTTCATCGCCTCGGACGACATGCGCCCGGAGCTCGCTTGCTACGGCAACAAGCTCGTGCAATCGCCAAATATCGATCGCCTGGCGGCGCGCGGCGTGCGGTTCGACCGCGCGTACTGCCAGTATCCGCTCTGCAATCCTTCGCGCACTTCCATGCTCACGGGGCGCTATCCCACGACTTCGGGTGTGATGGACAACAACAAATATTTCCGCGACGGCCATCCCAATTGGGTCACGCTGCCGCAGTATTTCCGCAACCACGGTTACGTGACGGCGCGCACGGGCAAGATTTACCACGGCGGGATCGATGACGAACCATCGTGGATCGAAGGCGCGGAGAAAGGCGGGACCCGAGCAGCTCGCACGCCGCAGCAACAACAGGCTCAACGGCAAAACTCCGACCGCTGGGCCGCCGTGGAAAACGAGGAGAAGCAGGGAGACTACCGGAGCGCCACGCGGGCCATCGAACTGCTCGAACATCACAAAGGCAAACCGTTCTTCATCGCCGTGGGCTTTTCCAAGCCCCACAGCCCACCTGTCGCCCCGAAGAAATACTTCGAGCCTTACGACGTGACGAAAATGCCGTTGCCGGTCGATTTCGCGCCACGCCCGGCGGCGCCTCCGGGATTTCCGGAAGCCAGCGTGCCCAAACGCAACGGCGATTTGTTCATCGACCGCGACGCGTCCGAGACGGAGGCGCGCGAGGTGATCCGGGCTTACTACGCCTGCATTTCGTTCGTCGATGCGCAAGTGGGCCGCGTGCTGGACGCGCTCGATCGACTCGGCTTGCGCGAGCGCACCGTCGTCGTGTTTTTCGGCGATCACGGCTATCACCTCGGCGAAAAGGGGAAATGGTCAAAGCACAACTCGCTTTTTGAGGTCGCCACGCGTGTCCCGTTCATTGTTTCTCCGCCGAGCTCCGCAGGAAACGGTCGGACGTGCGGGCGAACAGTTGAGTTCATCGATTTGTACCCGACATTGGCCGAGCTCTGCGGTTTGCCAAAGCCCGCCGGAGTCGAGGGTGACAGCCTGGTGCCGTTGCTCAAAGATCCTCAAGCGGCCTGGGACCACCCCGCGTTCACTGTGACGAAGTTCGGGCCAACGTTCGGCCAATCGGTCCGCACCGAACGCTGGCGTTACACCGAATGGAGCGAAGGCAAAGCCGGCGCGGTTCTTTTCGACGAGCAAGCCGATCCGCACGAACTCAAAAACCTTGCGAAAGAGGAGAACCACGCAGCGACCGTGGCGGAGATGAAGGAACTGTTACGGAAACAATCGACCGTGAGAAAATGAAATGGGGACCGCACGCGCCTCGCGTGCCGTGGTCGGCGCCCTCGCCGACCACCTGACTCTTCCAAGCCGAGCCACCGTTTTATGAGGAGTTCATTTTCCTTCAATCTCAGGTCTTTGTTATCTTTGTTTCCTTCTGTTCAACTGAATTGTTACGCTTAGTTAAGTTAGTACCTGAATGGCGCGCCCGAACCGACCGGCGAGGCGCCGGTCGGGACACGCGAGGGCGCGTGTGCTCCCCGTGAACATCGAAAGGACCAACTGATGAACGCTGAAGCTTTACGAACCGCAACGATTAGCCTTTTGCTCGCTACGGGAATCAACGTCGTGCCCGCGCAAGAGCGAAGAGCCGACGGCCCGGCCAAGCCGCCTCCCGACCTGGCGAACGTCCATTACGGTTCGCACGAGCGCAATGTGCTCGACTTGTGGAAGGCCAAATCGGACAGGCCGGCGCCCCTGGTCGTGTTCATCCACGGCGGCGGATTTCGCGGCGGCAGCAAAGAAGCGCTCTCCCCTGCCCTGCTCGACGGTTGTTTGAAGAGCGGCATTTCGGTCATGGCCATCAATTATCGGCTCTCGCCCGAAGTCAGTTTTCCCGCGCATTACCTGGATTGCGCACGAGCGATCCAGTTCGCGCGCTCCAAAGCCAAGGAATGGAACATCGATCCGAAGCGCACTGCGGCCACGGGCGGTTCCGCCGGCGCGGGCACGTCGCTCTGGAT
>JACPRI010000298.1 GCA_016190065.1 Verrucomicrobiota bacterium | reverse complement strand
CATCAAGATTCGGTCCGAATTCGCGTTGCTCTCCAGTCGTCACATCGAGGAGCGCCATGGAATTTTGCCAGGGCATAAGGATGTAACGTCCATCCGGGGAAGGATGGCTGTTCCCGTAAGTGGTTCCTCCTTCAGTCAGCTTCCGCAGCGTTAAACCTGCCGCTTTGGCCGCGGATGGCTCAGAGCTTTTTCGAGAAGACGCCTCGGACTTTTCGCCTGGTCTCTCTTCGGCCCCCGCTTCGCGCGCGGCGGACTGTTTGGCCGGCAAAAAATTTTCCATGATCCAGACTTGAAGTTTGTTATTGGGTCGGCCGGCGATGAATGCGAGTTGGCGCCCGTTCGGAGAGACACGCAGGTCGCCAATGGCTTCCATTTCCAAGCCCAGGCTTTCCGGTTCACCGCCAGATGCCGGCACACGCAATAGAGAAACCTTCGCGCCAGGACCAAGCCTTTTGGCAAACAGCACATAACGACCGTCGCGCGTCCAAGCCAATGCTGAGCGAGGATTTACTCCAGAAGCCTTTAGCAACACGCGTGGTTCGCCTCCACTTGTCGAGATCACGTTGAGATCGAATGTTTCGTCAAAGCTCCGTTTTCCCCAGGCACCGCGAAAAGCAATCGATTTGCCGTCCGGCGATGGCGCCCACGGTGCCATCCAGGAATTGGTTGCGGGGTGGATTCGCGTCTCCGCACCCGATTCCATATCATGGCGAACTATTGGCGAGCCGAGGTTACTGAATCCCTTCAGGGAGGCGGGCTGGTAGTAGAACGACTTTCCGTCTGCGGCCAACTCGAAAGGGCTGGGGGCATAGTTCAGCGCGGATTCGCGGAGCACGAGGGTTGATTTGCCCGACTGCACGTCGATACGAAGCAGCGTGGCTCGGCCCTGGCTGTAGCCCCGCGCAAAAACATATCGCCCATCAGGCGACCAGCGCGGATGAGCCACGGGACCGGTGTCGGACTGCACATCTCGCTCCGTGCCGGATTCCATATCACGGATGCAGAGTACGCCGTAAGACTGGTCTGCTCCGCGCATCGAGATATATGCGATAAACCGTCCATCGGGCGACCAGTCTGGCATCTGGTTGTGACCTTCGAAGCGTTCGCTCAGTTTTGTGGGTGTTCCCGTAACCTTCCCAGAACCGGGGTCAAGCTCGGCGACATACACATCTCGGTTGCGGAGAGTAATCCAATTTGCCAGGTCCCGTCTTTTTTCAAAAGCTGAGTGAGAACCGACCGACCATCCGGCGACCAATCCATCGGCCAGATCGACTTGAGGTTCTCGTTCCGGTAAAACGAGCGTCGCTCACTGGTTTCAACATTAACGAGCGCAAGTTCATTGGGAGGCCGCTTCGTTGCCAACGGCACGCTTACGACTTGTTTCCCGTCGGGCGAGAAAATGCCCCCAAGGAGATTTGTGCCGATGTGTCGTTGGGTGCCCGTGGCAAGCTCAAGCACGGATAAGATTGGAATTTCTGGCCGCATTGATGGCCAGTTCTCTCCAACGAAGTAACGTCCATCCGGCGACACGCCGCCTTCTTGAAAGTTGAAATCCTCCGGCAACTGAAGTTGCCGAAGTGTTGGGCCCGCCAATGTTGCCGCGGAATGCTCAGCGGTTTTGGTGGCGTCGCTCTTGGACTCCGCGTTCTTCGTTTGTGCGTCGGTCAGACTGACCAAACCCAGCGCCAGCAAAAGCACGGGTGCCAAGGCGGGCCACGGCGCAGTTTTTTTGAATTTGCGATCATAGCAATTCTCCTTTTCATTTGTTGTTTGTCTTCCAAAATTCCGACCAAACCCGGCAGCACGGCCGGGCGGGTAAAGCTTTCCAAAAGTTTGATGATGGTTTGTCCATAAGGCTGCGGGTCGCCATCGGGCGCGCGCGACAGGGCCAAAGCATCGGCGGCCACTTCCCGGTCGGCCGCCATACGCCGGAAACCAAACCAGAGGATCGGATTGAACCAGTGGAGCACGCGCAGGCCGCTGATCAGCCAGTTCACGGCCATGTCACAGCGTTTCACGTGGGCCAGCTCGTGCAGAAAGATGTAATGCAACTCCTGCCGAGTGAAGGCCGCGAGCGTCCCTTGCGGCAGAACCAGCCGGGGCCGGACGAACCCATAGAGGGCCGGGCTTTTCACTTCGGGTGTCTCGATGACCGTGAGGGGTGTCCGCAGGTTCATGCACTGTTTGCAATCTTCACAAGGCAAAGCGCCAACCCGGCGAGAGCTTGTTGCGGAACAGCCATTGGACCAGCAGCACCAGACCGGCCAGCACCGACGCCTGCCAGGAGGTGCGCAGCAGCCAAGCGAAAACGGCATTCAGAGTCTCCATGATCATTTCTCCTTTTCTGAAAGAATTCTTTTGAGTTGTTGGATTTCCTCGGGCCTCAGCTCCGCGTGCTTGACCAGATTGATCAGCATGGAGGCCGGCGCCCCGCCGAAGACGCGCTCGAGGAACGAGCGGCTCTCGTGCTGCACGCATTCCTCCATCGTGACTTTCGGTTCGTAAAGGTAGCGCTTGCCGTCCCGCGCGGCGCGCAACGCCCTTTTGCCCACCAACCGGGCCAGCAAAGTGCGGATCGTTCGCGGATGCCAATTGTTTTTCGGGGCCAGTTGCCCGACGATTTCGCTGGCGGCGACGGGC
Organism: Verrucomicrobiota bacterium; assembly: GCA_016190065.1. Classification (GTDB taxonomy): domain Bacteria; phylum Verrucomicrobiota; class Verrucomicrobiia; order Limisphaerales; family SIBE01; genus VHCZ01. The sequence continues at coordinate 41,477 of JACPRI010000298.1, read as the reverse complement.
GATTTCTTCCAGGCGACCGTCATGACTTCCCATTCGGCTTGGGAGATTTTGATGGGGTGTTTCATAGGTTCATGCTACGCATGTAGCACATGTATGCTACACGCGTAGCATGTGTCAACAACTTTTTAACCATTTCTTCGAGCGAGCCGCGGATGCGCCATTGCCGAGGTCGGAACATTGCGGAGAGCACACGTCGCGGAACCCTCAGCCAGAGGCCCGACGCGGAGGCGCGCATCCTCGGCCTCACCGACCCCGTTGTCCTCCTTTCTTACCGAGACCGTTGTGCATGCGAAAAGGCGATTCAAGAGAATGGGCCAAGTTTGCGAGGTTTGACCCTCGGGCTGAGATTGAGGCATTCTAAGGCCATGCCTGAAGTGCTGGAACCGCCCCGCTGGCAAGCCGTTGGTTTGGTCATCGACCAAAACGCGCGCGACTTCCTGAACGGGCGCACCTCGCTGGTCGAAGACCTCGTCGCCTGGTTCAAGGCCGTGGACTTGTTCCGACTCGCCGAAGATGAACACCTTTACCTCCACGATCCGACGCCGGACGATCTGCGCCAACATCGCACGTGGATCTCCAGTCTGACCGCCGAAGGTGAGCGTCTGGTGACGGAGGTCCAGGGGAAAGGGGGGCTGCCGGAAGGAGTCGTTAGCTTTAAGTTGGCCGACGTGGAAGCGGCCATCGAGAACCTGCGTATTGACGATCGGATGTGGCATCAGAACACCCTCTCGCCGGAGCGTCGCCGTGAGATCTTGAAGGCCGTGTTCAATGTCGAGGAATCCTGAACTGGAAGCGGTGCTCCAGGCCAAATTCGACCTGGACACTTGCGCCAAGACTTAACACGACGCGCTCCTGATCCGCTTCCACGAATTGCTGGACCAGGCGATCGCTCGCGGCGTTGGGCCCAGGCTGTCTCGGCCACAGCTCGAAGAAGCGTTGCGTGGTCCTTACCAGGAATTCCGCCGCGCCAAGCGGCTCGAAGAACGCGCCAAGCTCTCCCGGCTGCGGTAAATAACTTCCAATTGCCGTGTTCACTTTGCCGCCACCTTCTCTTCCGGCAAAAAGTTCTCCATCACCCACCGCTCGTGTTTCCAGGTGCCGGCGGTGAACGCGATGTGCCGGCCATCGGGCGAAGGAAAGCTCCGATACTTGTCTGGACCAATGTGAACTTTGGTTTCCGCGCCGGCGTCGAGCTCGCGTCGCACCAGGACGGACTGGTGCTCGCAATAAGATGATTTCCCTTCCCGCGCCTACTCGGAAGCAAGGATGCCTGGGAAAACGGCCGATGACGCGATCGTTGGCCAGACCCTGCACTCGGGAGACTTCCCTGGAGCCATGCGTTGCGGGCAGATACAAGTCGGGTTCGAGCTTCCCCTTGGTTTGAGGCTGATCATAAACAATCCAATGTCCGTGAGGGGAGAACTTGTTCGAGAGGGAGCGAAGGACCTCAAACAGTTCCAATTTCTCTCGTCGTCACTGACCGGAGACGATGATTTGATTCACTACAATTCTTCACCGACCGCAGTTTGCCCGATCTGAAGAAAAGTTCTGATCAATTCGCCCTCGCCACACACGATCATCCCGGGAAATCTCTTGAACCATTTTCCCTGAGGAACGTCGGGCTCTGTTGCCAGCCAGTCAGCCAGCAGCCCAAGTTGATCAACGGAAATGTGCCGGCTCTTGATGCGCTCCAACAGGTGCGCCCAGAGGTCCCGCGGGAGATTCTGTCGCCGAACACGCGGCACGGTCAATCGCCGTAAAATCCACGGGTGATTTCGGACTTCAGTCTTTCCACTTCAGCAGGGTCGTCTGAATCCACCATCCGTTGCGCCAATGCGGATAACTCCTTCCCCGAAAGCTGGCGTTTTCGCGCGAGTTCGAAAGCAAATTCCAGGACTCGTGATTGTTCTTCACGCGGAAGATGCAAGATCTCCTCAATGACTTTCGCAGCCGTCATTAGCCAACTCTAGCCGGAATTGAAATGGGGCGCAAATTCCATTATCGAGTTCTCACGCCTCACCATCTACGAATTGAGCTGTCGTTGTTATCTAGCGATTCGGATTCCTACCATGACGACTCTGGAGCGACGCAATGGTGTTTACGGAGTCGCTGCATACTCGGTCCTTATCGCCAACTCTCGTTCGGAGCACTTATTTCGCGGCCACTTTTTCCTTGGGCCAGAAATTCTCCATGACCCATACCTCGCTCTTAATGCCTCCTGCGGTGAAGGCGATATTCTTGCCGTCCAGAGCGATGACCGGTTCCCGAAGTTCTTCCATTTCCAAACCGAGGCTTCCGGTTCGCCGTGTGCCGCAAGCCCTCGGTTTCAACCGCGGATCGCGCGGATGACGCGGATAAAGCCTCTTCTCCGTGCCCATCCGCGTAAGCCGCGCTCAATTCTTCCGCAGTGGACTGCGGTCCGCGAGTTGACGTGACTGGCGAAGACGAGGCGACCGGCTCACTTCGCCGCCATTTTGCCTTTAGGCAGAAAGTTTTCCATGACCCATATTTCCCGGACCGGCGGCTCGCGGAGTATCATGAAGATTTGGCCAGCGTGCGGGTGGACTGCAGCGATATAGCCCATTTGGGGAATCTTGACGTCGGTTCTTGTTACCTGTCCTGAGGCCGAAACCAAAGTTATCGGATTTGGATCAATCTTTGCAGCGTGGTCATCCGTCCCCGGCCCCCGGCAGATCAAATACTGTCCATCCGGAGTCCAACCGTAAACTACCACTGGAGGTGGCACATGCGCGGTCCAGAGTTCCCGGGGAGGATTCGCTTCCAGAGAGTAGAGCCGTATGTTTCGTTCCCAATAGGTCGGCGCTTCTGCAACGGCGATTCGCGAAGGATTTGGCGAAGGGAATGCGTTGAGATAATTCGTGGAACGCATCCATTCGACCGTCGTCTCTGTTTCAAGAACGCAGCGGAATATCCGGCTGGGGCGTTCGGACGATTTTTCCTTTGGGTTTGCGGAGTAGAACACAGATTTCAGGTCGCTGGTGATGTCAAAACTGTATTCTGTGTCAGGTTCCGGCGCGGTTGCTACGACGGTTTCGATCGTGTCACCGGTTCGGAGATCACGGCGTTTTGCCATAAAGGCTTGCCGTTTGGAACTCCAGCACACGTAAAGAAGGGCTTGCTCGGTGGAATTGAACATGAAATTACCCGTCCGTCCGATCCCTGGCCAGGGTCCGTGCTCGTCGCCTCCGAGTTCTGTGACTTCACCCTTCTCGGTGTCGAGCAACGAAAGTTCCTCGCGTTTGCCAGGCGCACCAATTCTTCGAAAGATTGTTCGATTGTCCGCGAGCCAGCGTCCCAGGTGAACTTGGTTGGTCACCTCCCGCTGAATGCGGGTCTCCAAGTCGAGAACGAACAATTTTTGCTTTGGAGGTCCGCTGCGCGTCTCGGTCGCCGCAAATGCCAAATAGCGCCCATTCGGCGACAAGGCCATTCCACGCAGAAAGTGGTTGGCTGGATGCGCGATTTGACGCAAGCCTGATCTTGCTTTCCCGGTTGGGAAATCGATTTCCAGAACCGCCATTGCGTTGTCGGAGTTCCGCGAGACGCCGTACCACAACTGGCCCTGTTGAGATATCCCAAGAACATGGACATCGCCGAAGTCCGCCTTTAGCAGAACCGGGAGTCCTTTGGCTCTGCCTTCCTCAACGTCAATGCTCCAGAGATCCTTCGCCCCGCGCCGATTGCTCACGAATAAAACGCTTGCCCCGTCCGGAGTCCAACCGACGACTAAATCCTCAGCCGGATGCTGCACGAGCGGCAGCTCGGTCCCGTTCTCCATATTGAGGAGCGCAATATCCACCGATTTATCATTTCTGTAGGAAACCGCTAGAAAACGCCCGTCCGGCGAGAACTTGGCATTCCAGGGTCCGGAGCCACGAAATGACTTGATCATCCGCATAGCACCGTCCTCAGCGGTTACTAGAAGTAACTGGCTACCTTTTGTTTGATAGTCTCCCCAACTCGTGGCGAGGATGCTCTTGCCGTCCGGCGACCAGTCCCAGACATCAAACGAGTTGTCCTTGGCGAGGACACGCGGTTGGGGATCATCAAGGGAAATAGTGCGCAACTCGAAGAATTTCTGGCCGTCGTACCATGAATACGCCAGCCGTTTTCCGTCAGGTGCAAATACTGTTTCGTCAGCAAACTCGTTTGATTTGTCCCACGACCCCTTGCCGGTGAGTCGTCGGTTCTTTCCCGTGGTCAAGTCTCGAACGGCCACGTCGCCCGACTCCGGATCCGAAAAGGAGAGATAGCGCCCGTGCGAGCTGATGGTACCGCCGGTAGCCTGGGCTGGCGCCCAAACTTGTCGGACCACTACCGCTGAAACCGGCTTTTCCGGTGTCGCGTCTTTCCGCTGCTCATCCGTTTGAGCATCCGTCAAGCCGACGATTCCCAGTAAGAGCGCCAGCCCAAGAGGAATCACGGCGGACCAACGGATTGCTCCATCAAACCGTGCTATCATACCAATTCTCCGTTTCATTTGTTGTTTGTCTTCGAGGATGCCCACCAGGCCGGCGACGGCCGCGGGGCGTGTGAAACTTTCCAACAGTTTGATCATGGCCTCCCCGTAAGGCTGACGATCGGCTTCGGGTGCGTGCGACAGCGCCAGTTCATCGCAGGCCAATTCGCGGTCGGCGCGCATGCGGGCAAATGCGAACCAGATGAGCGGATTGAACCAGTGCAAGATTTGCAGGAGCGTCATCAGCCAGTTGACCGCGATGTCGCGGCGTTTCAGATGGGCCAACTCATGCAAGAACACCAGGCGCAATTCCTGCGGCGTGAATCGGTCCGCCATGCCTTCCGGCAACAGCAGCCAGGGCCGAATGAAGCCCAGCAATGCCGGACTTTTCACCGCGCCGCTTTGCACGATTGGCAGCACCTGCTTGACCCCGATGAGGCGCTTGGACTCTTCCAATACCTCGAAGAGCGCCGGCGGGGTCGGCGACTCGTGCTGCGCCAATTGCGCGTTGAGCCGCCTCGGGTATGAGAGAATTCGTGCGGCCAGTAACAGAACGCCGGTCAGCCAGAGCGAGGAGAGGAACACGTGGAGCGTGGGGAGCGTGGAGCGTGAGCGCTTTGCAGCGGGGACAGCCAGGTCCGCCGATTTTTCCTCTCCCGCCGCGGTTCCTGCGCTCGCCCCGGTCAACGCGCCTGGATCGAGGTTCCTGGAACCCGTGTCACGGCTCGAAGTGTTTGCGAGCCGTTCATCCGTCGCGGGAGTCAGAGCGGGGATGGATGGCGTTGGAGCAGGAACGGACAATTCGGGCCGCGCACCCCCGGAGGCGTCGGTGCGGCGGGCGAACATGCCCACGCCTTGGGTATAATTGAAAATGCTGAACGGACTCCCTGGCAAAACCGGCAACGCCAGGCGAAGCAACACCACCATCCATAACGCATACCGCCACCGGGGCGAAAGCTTGTTCCGGAACAACCATTGCGCCAGCAAAACCAGCCCGATCACAACCGAGGCCTGTAACGACACCCGGAGCAGCCCGCTGGTGAAGTCAATCAGTGTGAGGAATGTCATGGCTGGCCTTCCCAGGCTTTCATTCTCGGCCCTCGAGCAGCCGCTTTAGCTCCTGAATCTCCTGAGCGGATAACTTTCGGCGTTCGACAAAGTGAGCCAGCATGGGTTTGAGCGAGCCGCCAAAGACGCGGTCCAGAAACGATTCGCTTTCGGCCAGCGCACAGTCCGCTTCCTGGACGAGCGGACGATAGAGATAAGCCCGCCCCTCCTTTTTGAAGCCGAGCGCCTTTTTCTTCACGAGCCGGTTCAAAAGGGTCTTGGCCGTCTTCGGATGCCAGGTGGAGTCCGCTTTCATGAGCGCGTCGATGATCTCCGCGGCCGAGAGGGGCGACCTGGACCAGACGACCTTCATAACTTCCCATTCGGTTTCGGAGATTTTGGGCATCGGTTTCATGCGTCTTGTAGATTACATCTGTAAACGTCAACTAAGGATTACACGAGTAATCCTGGTGCGGCAAGCGAAAAGTGAGATTTTTTGAAGTCTGGGAACACCGGCCTTCCGGTCCGCCGGGCCATACGGTCGGCAGCCTCCAGTCGGGCGAGGCAACTCGTTCAACGCACGCGCTGCTCGGCCATTTACGCGGCCTTTTGGGGAAACGTTTCGATTCGGGTGATCTGTGCGATCGGGCAGAAGGCGAGACGTTCTGGAATGCCACGCGCCGGGTTGTCAATCCCCGTCCCGATAACAATCATAGATCGGGATATGACAGCGAGTTCAGGGTGATTGATGGGATACATGGCTCCATCTGTAGTATGAATATGGATGGGTGACACAGCAGACCTCGCGACGAGCTCCTTCAATTCCTCTGCAGTCATAATACTGGAAGGTAGCGGCAATACGGTCTGCCCACAATGTTTTTGGAATTGCCCTTCTCGGTCTCGGTCACTGTCACTTCCCTTCCAATCCCTTCAAGTAAGCCAGGATCAACTCGGGCAGATCGCTGCTGTAACCGCCCTCCAGCAGGCTCAACGCGGGAATGCTGAGTTTCCGGATCGATTCCCCCAGCCAGTGAAAATCCTCGGCTTCCAGAGTTTCCTGCGCAATTGGATCGCGCGCGTAAGCATCGAAACCCGCGGACACCAGCACCAGGTTCGGCTTGAACTTCTTCAAATCGTCCAGCGCTCGTGCCAGGACTTTGCGATACTCGACTCGCGGTGTCCGAGGCGCGACCGGATAATTGAAGCAATTGCTGCCGACGTTTTTTGTCCCCGTCCCCGGATAGCACGGATGTTGGTGGATCGAGAAAAACGCCGCGTGCGGATGATCGACCAGGATTGCTTCGGTGCCATTCCCGTGGTGCACATCGAAATCATACACAGCAACGTTCGCCGTGCCCGTCGCCAGCGCTTCGAGAGCCGTGATCGCAATCGTGCTCAAATAGCAAAAACCCATGGCCCGGTCGCGCGTCGCGTGATGGCCCGGCGGGCGCAACAAAGTGAAGGCGGCCTGGCCATTGCGCGCTGCTTTCAGCGCCTGCAGCGCGCCGCCGACCGAACGGCAGGCGTGCTCGTAAATCTTGGCGTGCGCGGGAGTGTCTCCGTCGAAATCATGGGCCGCCGCCTTCACTCTCGCGATGTGTTCCTTGGAATGGGCGCGGAGCAGTATCTCTTCGTCGATCATCAGGGGTTCGGCCCAAGCGATGGCGAGGTCGGTCTGGCCACGGAGCCGCTCGAGGCTCTTGCTGATGCGCGCGGGACGTTCCGGATGGCCCGGCGATGAGTAAGCCGTGCAACGTTCGTCGGTGATGATTTTCACACGGGCAAGTGTGAATGAAACCCGACTAGTTTTCAACGAACGAAGATCAATCTGCGAAGGAAATTGAATGTCGATCATTCAGGTCCTCTCTCCGCTCATTCCTCGCGGGGAGAGGAAGAAGACCTGTGGTCGCGCACTGCTTAATTCAGCAGCGTGGGGCAAAGGATGATCGCCAGAAATCAGGGAGACGCAATTCCCCGCGCCGGTTCGCTTTTGGGCGTCAGCACGGTGCGCGGGGCGACGATGGCGCGAGCGAGTTCGCCGGGCGTGACCCGGATCGGTTCGCGGATGAATTCGGGCAGGTTGACTGTTTTGATGAACGAGTCGTAGAAGGCCGGACCTTTTTGCGGGAGCAAAAACGGTTTGTGAAAAATCCCTTGCTCGTCCACATGACTAAAGTAAGGCCTGGCGAATAATCCGTCGCGGCGTTTGCTGCTGAACACAATCCAGCGGCTGTTGCTCGACCACGAGTGCCAGGAGTCCGCTTGGTCGCTGTTGATCTCCAACCGCCAATACTTCCGGCTCGCCAGATCCATGACATACAGATCGCTGTTGGGTTGGTAGATCGGAAAGTGGCCATACTTGCTGAGGCAGAACAGCAGGAATCGTCCGTCCGGCGACACACGCGGCTGCGCGGCGCTCAAGCGAGTTTCGCGGGCGGACACCAGAGTTTCAGGTTCGCCCCACTTATCATGGTCGAGATCGTAAGCGGCGCGCATCAAATCGTAACGCACCTGGGCGAAGCGCTGGCGGCGCCCCGTGGACGTGCGGCAGAAGTAGAGATGCCGGCCATCCGGCGACCACGCGGGCCATGTCTCGACATGGTTCGTGCTGGCGATCGGCGGCGGCATGACCACGGTGTTCGAGTCCACGCGGTAAAGGCCCAGATCGGATTCGGCGTCGAAAACGTCGCGCGTCTCCTCGCCTTTCGTGTGGAAGAACAGGGAAAGCTTGTTGGCGGAAAAAGCCAGGAGCCGCCCGCTCGGATGCCAGGAAAGGTAACCGGCGGTCTTGGCGACGTTGACCACGGTATTCGAGCGCACCAAGAGCATGGGGCTCCCGCGAGCTTTGCTCCGAATGTTCAAAGCCATGTGGTCCGGGCTCTGGTTAAGGAAGGTGTGGCAGTTGAGACAATCGCGGCCAAAGGACCGGTTGTGCAAGACTTCGCGCTCCTCGTAGCTCTGCAGGTTTCTCTGATGAATGCTGAGGTTGACATAGATGTTGTAGAGCGGCTTGAGCAACCGATAAACGAGGTAACCATCCATCTCCTCGCGGGCGATGCGATTGGTGACGGTGTCGAAGCGCAGCCATTGGTCTCGCCCCTCGCCGGCGAATATTTCCAAATAGAGCGGCTGGCCCGCATTCGCACGCAGCAGTTCTTGCCACGATTTAAGGGGAATGACGATGGACGGTTTCCGGCTGGAAACCTCGATAGGTTGGCCTTGTGTCGAATGAATCCGCACGTGAAATCGCGCGCCCGGCTCGTTCAGGACGAAATTCAAAGGCGCGATGTTTGGCGGAATCGTGGTGCCATTGTAGTCAGGAACCATCCGGGGCGGCCGCTGCGCCGGGGCGGTGTTCTTGAAGTCGGCGGCATGGCCCACGGAGCACTCTCCGAAATAAAGTAGAACTGCCAGCCACGCGGCCACCAACACTCGATCTGGAAAAGTTTTCATGGAAAACCTCCACGGCCTTCGAGCCGTGCGCACGGACCATGAACTGGTAGAGACGCGTTCCACCGCGTCCGCGATATGGCTCGTTCGATCGCGGAGTAAGATCAGGGACGGAGTGGAATCCGTCCCTACCAGGTTCATGGGAAGGTCCAAACCAGAAGCGAAAGAACACAGCGCAGCCGAGCCGCGACCAAAGCGACCACGGATTGCACGGATACGAAGTAGGTATCTTTGCGATCTTTGCGCTCCTTTGTGGCTAATCTCGCTGCTTGATGCGTCAACCGTGTTGAGTTCTCTTTTGGCCATTTCAACTGGAAGTTTCTGGTTCATTGCTCGGACTCCTGCACGGCGGTCGCCTTCTGGCCGGCCGTTCGCGCGAAAAGAAAGTAATACCAGTAGGTGTCGCCAAACTCGCCCACCAGTGCGGTCCGGGCTTCCTCGCGTCGGTTCTGGAAGCGGTCCATTTGCGCTTGGAACCGCGCAAACTTTTCCACGCTCTTCGAGCTGATTTTTCGGCTGCGGAGATCGATCTGAATTTCTCCTTTGAATCGTTGCCGCAAAAGAATCGCTTCCTCGTAATGCGTGGGAATCGTCGGACAATCGAAATCGTCCAGCCGGCCAAGGTTCTGAACCAACTTATCGAGTTGGAAAGTCAACAGACAATGGGCCATCAGGTACTCGAAGGCCATGCGGTTCCGACGATTCGCTTGCAGGAGTTGCTCCAGGAGAGTTTCCGTGAGCAGACCGCCCTCGGGTTCATCCACCGCAACCATGCGAGAACGAACTTGCGCCAGGTCTTGTTGCTGCCGCAATTGAGGATCGGCTTCGAGCGCGCACAGCCAGCGGCCGGCCGCCTCACGCTGAAAAGGAATTTTCTGCAGCAGATTCAGGAAAACCCGAGCTGCGTCAGGCCGGTCCTTCAGGACGTTGATGCGCGCCAACAGCCAGAGAAGAACCGGACGCTCGCCCTCCAATTCCAGGGCCTCGTGTGCGAAGTGTTCGGCGAGGTTAACGTGTCCGAGATCCAAAAGGGTGGCGCTCAAGGCGCGGCAATGCTCCAGGCCCTTGTCCAGGCCGGGCAGAAGATCAAGCCCCTTGAATCGACGAAAGGCGAAGAGTTCGTCACCCATCCGGCCCGAATGGAAAAGCGCGCGATCAACTTGAAGCGCGGAGAAAAGACTGGTCTCGTGAAGTTTCGCTGCGGTGGCCAACACTTCATTCCATCTCCCGCGCTCCGCAAGTTGATCGACCTCCATCCGCGCCTTCCGATTCCGATCGAACGTGAGTAAAGCCAACCCCAGCATGAGAAGGAACAGGGCCAGCATGAAGCAATCTGCCTTAACCTGGTCACGGCCCAGGAGCCGGATGAAATCCCCCTCACCCGTCCTTCGGACACCCTCTCCCTCACGGGAGGAGAGGGACGGGGTGAGGGGGATCAGTTCACGTTGAGGAGGAACGCAGTCCTCCTTGCCCGATCGGCGTTTCGCATTCCCGACCCAGGCCAGCCACGCCGTGATCGGGAAGAAGAGGTAGAACGCCACGGCCAGCCAGAATGGAACTCCCGTTCCCCAATGCTTGAAACTGTCGCTGAGATCAACGCCCGACAAAAAGCCGGCCACAAACGGAATTGCCCACGTCATGCAGAGACTGGACGCCCCCACCAAAAAGTGCCGAGTGCGCGCAAACTCAAAAAGGGCGCAAAGGCTGCCGTAGAGGAAACAAGGACCCGCGCCGGCCAGGTGATAGAGCAGCAGCGCACCAGGTGCAAATGCGGCGAACCGCACCCCCACGCGCCGCCCAGGCAGAGCGACGTAGCCGAGCGCAAAGCTGAGGCTAAGGAACAGTTCGAGCACCGTCTGCCAAGGCGCGGAATCGTATTGGTTGGCCAGCAAGAGCAGGAAGAAAACAGGCCCCAGCCGAAGCGCGGCAATCCCGTCCAGCAGATGCCGAGTGACGGAAAGCACTGACCAGGCCCCAAGCGTCAAGCCCAGCGCCCCAAGCCAGGCGACCTGATTGAACTGCGCCAGGAACACCGTCGCATACTCGGTCATCCCACCGGGACGAGTGAGGTAGCTCTTGAGAAACTCGGCGCCGAGAATGAACGTCCGGCCCGCAGCCTGGTACTGGAGCGATGGGTCGATCTGCCCCCAGACGTAAATGCAGAAACACAGCAATAGAACCAAAACTGGAAATGTGGAAACGAAGGATGATTTTTCAAGCTGCGCTGGCGCGTCTCCGGAGCATGCCTTCACGTCGGCGGAGCGCAGAGGAATTCCAGCCGACAGCGCGAGCCGTGCTTTCTGACTCTTCCGCATTTGCCCGCATGATGCCAAGCCTTCGTCAGCGGTTTTTGACCCGCGTCAACGCCCGATTCGCTTTTCTTGCCCGGCGGGACCGTCAGGCCATCGGACTCAGACTGAAGGTGTCTGCCGCCGCGCAGTTCCATCTCTTGATCAGAGGTCTCCCAGTATTGCCGTGCCAATCACAAATTCATGCGGCCCGTTTTTTGACAGGGGTCAAGGCCTTCGAAGTGTTTCTCGTTATGGTGCGGCCCGGAAGCCGATGAAGAACAAAAGATTTCCCGCAACACACACTTGCGGGAGGGAAACGAACAGGGGCGGAGATCAACGGCGCTTGCGCTGCGCCGCCATGAAGCTCATCCCACCAACTGAGTGAAAGGACGCATGGATAAGTACTCAACTGACAGATTCAAACTATTGAATGGATCGGCCACGGTCGTTCGTCCCCGGACGAGATCGTGGGCATTCTGGCTGGCCGCGGCGATAGCCCTACCCGCGGCCTCTCAAGTTAACGCAGCGACTCCCACCCTTTACAATCTGGACGTGGGTTCTCCGAGTCTGCCGGGAACAATGACGATCGCCGGAGGCAAAATCACTATCGTCGGCGGCGGGAACGATATTTGGAATACCTCGGACAACTTCCATTACGCCTACTTCAAGGCCACGGGTGATTTTGACTACATCGTCAAGGTGGAGGACCTGCAAGGGCCCGACAACTGGACCAAGGCCGAACTGATGGCGCGGCTGGATGACGGATCGGGCGCGCCTCAAGGCGGCGACCCGCATATCTCGAACATGGCCACGCGCTCCGCCGGCCAGAATGAATTGGGGCCGCAGTGGCGCGTGACACGGGACGGCGCATCCGATTGGCGGAGGCCTATCCCGACCGCCCGGCCAACCTATCCCAACACTTGGCTGCGTATGGAGCGCCTGGGCAGCGTCTTCTACCTGTATTACAGCACGGATGGAAAGAACTGGACGATGTATCAGCCGACCCTCTTGGACACGGCGGGTTCGAGCCCTCCAGGAGCAGACAACGCCTCGTCTTTCAACCAGGCTTGGCCGACGACTATTCTGTTTGGACTGGCCGTGACGGCCCACAATGATGCGGACCCCAATGGGGGCAAAGCGGTGTTCAGCAATTTCGATGCGCACGTTGCGGTTCCCATCGCCATCACGACTCAGCCTGCCTCGACGGTCTCAATCAACGCCAACAAGCCGCTCGTGCTCACGGTGGCGGCGACGGGCGATCCGGTTCATTATCAGTGGCGCAAGGATGGCACCGATATCAAAGGGGCGACGGCGGCGACCTACACCGTCAAGCTGGCGCAGATCAGCGATTCGGGAACCTACAGCGCCCGGCTTTTTGGCGCGGGCAAGGAAGTCATCAGCGCCAGCTCGGTGGTGACCGTGACGCCGGACACTGAGCCGCCCAAGATTGTCTCGGCCATTGGTTCCGCAACCTTGGATTCGATCAAGGTCACATTCTCCGAGCCGCTGGACGCGACGACCGCACAAGCCGCCGCAAACTATAAACTCTCGGGCGGAATTACCGTGTCGTCAGCCACACTGAGTGCCGCGCCGAACGACAACCAGGTGGTGCTGAAAACCAGCAAGCAAAGCGAGGGCGCGACCCTCACACTCACCGTGAGCAACGTGAAAGACACCGCCAACAACGCCCTTGTAGCGAACAGTACTTTCAATTTCCTGGCCGACAAATTTCAGACCGGGTGGGCCACCTACGAACGCTGGCACAATGAAAACGGCGATCCCGGAAACATCACCGCGTTTGCCGACTCGATTACCGCTGGCTCCATTCGTCCGCCGGATTTCAGTTCGGCGGTGACCCAGTTCGGCGCGCCCTGGGGAGCCCGCGACAATTACTCCGCCCGGGTCTCGGGTTTCTTCGTCCCACCCAGCAGCGGCAACTTTGTCTTCTTCACGTCCTCGGATGACGCGAGCAATGTTTATCTGAGCACGGACGAAAATCCCGCGAACAAGAAGTTGGTCGCTCAGGAAACGGGTTGGAGCAACCAGTACCAATGGCTCACCGCCAACGGTGGCGGCGCGGACACCAAGCGTTCCGACCAATTCCCCGGCACGGAATGGCCCACGGGCAACGCCATCACCCTCCAAGCCGGCAAGCGGTACTACATCGAAGCGCTGGTTGATGAGGGCGGAGGCGGTGACGGCGTGGATGTCACATTCATCAAGGAAGGCGAAGCCGACCCGGCCACCAGCACGGCGGGCATGAGAATGCGGGGCAGCGCCATCGGCACGTTCCTCGATCCAAACGGGGCCAATGTGACCATTGCCCAGCAACCGCAAGACATCACCGGGCAGGAAAACCGCACGGCCAAACTCAGCGTCGGAGCGACGGGCACCTCCGCTTACGGAACGACCGTGAGCTACCAATGGCAAAAGGCGCCGCCCGGCAGCTCGACATTCTCGGACATCAGCGGGGCGACAGCGAGTTCTTACACAACGCCAGTCCTGTCTCTGGCGGACAGCGGTGCGAAGTACCGAGTTGCCCTCAGCGTGCCGACCTTTTCCACTCAGAGTTCAGCGGCGACGCTGACGGTGGTGCCGGACACATTCCCGCCGAAGCTTGACGGAGTGGGCTCGTTGATCAAGGGCACGGCGGTTGAGATCGGTCTCCGGTTCGATGAATCGGTGGAAAAAGTGTCGGCCAGCACGGCCGCCAATTTCGCTTTGTCCAAGGGCACCGTGACCGGCGTGCGGTATCAACAGTTCGCGCACGAAGGCGAGGCCGCCAATTTCGTGGTGGGCACGAAAGGGCCGTTCAACGGCTACGCCGTGGTCCTGACCACGTCGGGAATCTCCCCAGGCGACACCATCACAGTGACCGCCAAGAACGTCAAAGACCTCAAGGGCAACGCTATTGCGGCCGCCGGAGAAGCCCGATCGATTAAGGTGACACAAAAGATGAAGTGGGCCGCAATGGGCGGCAACGACTACGTGGAAGGCGAGCTCGGGGGAGGTTTGACCGCCGCCCCGGATCCTTCTCTCTGGCCGGACGACGCCATCGCCTCGGGCGATCAGGACTTCGACCTGGTCAGTGGCGGCACGGCGAATTGGAACAACTACGACGAAGCCACCTTCGTTTATGAAGAAGTGACCGGCGACTTCGACAAAGTCGTTCGCGTCGAGTATCACGATCCGACCAGCCAATGGGCGCGAGCGGGCATGGCGGCAACGCCGAATGCCGATGAAGGCGTGACCCGGGCTCAGGTCAATGGCGGTTACACGATGGCCAAGCGCTACTTCCTGCGCGCAAACCCGGCCGTGCAGTGGAACGGAAGCGGCGGCAACAACCAATTCGAGGCTGACTGGCGCCTGACGGATGGCGGCAATTACGGCGGCACCGGCGCCGGAACTCCGAGCTATCCGAATGCCTGGATGCGCATGCAGCGGACCGGCCAGACGTTCACCGGCTTCTACAGCGCCGACGGCAAGAGCTGGACCTCCTACGGCGCGCAGACGTTCACCACCGAACCGATGCCGGACAAATTGCTCGTCGGCATCTACTACTCGCCGGAGATGAACAACAACGAAACCGGCAATGGAGTCGGGCATTCGTCCGTGGCGAAGTTCCGTCAATACGGCGACTTCAAAGTGGGCGGCGCCGCGCCAGGCCGCTTGACGGTGACCTGGGCCAAGCCAAATATCTCCATCACGTGGGAGGGTGACGGCACGCTGCAGTCGGCCGCGAGCGTCACCGGGCCGTGGACCGACGTTGGCGCCACCAAGCCCTACAGCACCGGCGCGACCGGTCAAGCCACGTACTTCCGGGTCAAGGGCCAATAACCCTTGCGGTCATGAAGTAACAAGAGACCGGGCTTCGGCCCGGTCTTTTTTCTTTTTGTGACTTTGCCTGAGATGGGGAACGCACGCCGCCTTGCGTGCTGTGGTCGGAGCCTTCGCCAACCACACTCGCGTGTCTCGATGAGTCACCATGTACTTGACTCATTGCAGCCACCATCCGACCGGCTGGGGTATTTGTTTAGCGGGCCTTCCGCCGTAGCGCAGAGTTGCACTCTGCCGTATCGCCGATTTTCAATCGGCGATGCTTTGGCAAGTTCCAAGGCGCTCGACCTTTTCGGAAGCGTGCGGCATGCAATTCCACGAGGCAGCAGATGGAAAATCCGCGCTACGGGGCCTGGCTGGGACACGCGGCGCATGTGCTCTCCAGTTCCCTCTGGAAACTTTCGGCTGAGAATAATGCGGCTGGCTGCACCGGTCTGGCCCCTGCTGCTCCTGCTGACAGGGTTGACTGCCAGAGCCAGTGATTCATTCGACCGACAGAATTCCTTCTCCACGGCAGTTGTTCCCGTTGGTTCAGGCCACACCGGCTTCACGCGTCTCGCAGCCGAACAAACCGGCCTTGGGTTCACCAACGTACTCCCGGATTCGCGCTCGCTCACGAACCAAATCTTGCCGAACGGTTCCGGGGTCGCCGCGGGCGACGTGGATGGCGATGGCTGGTGCGATTTGTATTTCTGCGGCCTCAATTCGGACAACAAACTCTACCGAAACCTTGGCCAATGGCGGTTTCAGGACATCACCGCTGCCGCGGGCGTGGCCTGTGCCGGACTCGACGCCACCGGCGCCGCTCTGGCCGACCTCGACGGAGACCGCGATCTTGACCTGATCGTGAATTCGATCGGCGGCGGAACGCACCTGTTCCTTAACAACGGCAGAGCACACTTCGAGCAGTGTGCTCCTGTGCTGAACGAGCACCGCGGGGGCACTTCCCTGGCTCTGGCTGACGTCGATGGCGACGGTGACCTCGACGTCTATGTGGTGAACTATCGGTCAGCGACAATCATGGACGCGCCGGGAACACGGTTCAGTTTCAGAATGGTCAATGGCCAGCCCCTGCTGAATCGGATCAATGGCAAGTCCCTGACCGATCCCGAATGGACCAACCGTTTCGTCGTTCAGATCGCTTTGGGATCGGATGGCCGAGGGCGTTTCTCTCACGAAGAATTAGGCGAGCCCGACGCCCTTTTTCTCAACGATGGCCGAGGCGGCTTCAAGCACGAGCCGTTTGACCGCGGCACCTTCCGTGACGAGCGCGGCCAACTGTTGAGTCAGTCGCCGTTTGACTGGGGATTGGCCGCGATGTTCCGCGACTTCAACGGGGATGGCTGGCCGGACCTGTATGTGTGCAATGATTTCGGCACGCCCGACCGCTTCTGGTTGAACGACGGCCAAGGACGCTTTCGCGCCGCCCCGGCGTTGACCTTCCGCCACACCAGTCTGGCTTCGATGGCGCTGGATACCGGTGATTTGAACCGCGACGGCTTTGATGATGTCATTGTCGTGGACATGCTCAGCCGGGATCACGAGCGGCGTCTGGTGCAGCGCAACATCAGCCGCGCCGAGCTTGCGCCCGCGGGCGTGATCGAGGCGCGGCCGCAATATCCTCGCAACACGGTTTTCCTGAATCGCGGCGACGGCACCTATGCTGAAATCGCCCCATATTCCGGCCTCGAAGCTTCCGAGTGGTCGTGGAACCCCATCCTGCTCGATGTGGACCTAGACGGTTTTGAGGATGTGCTCGTGCCGAATGGTTTCATCCGCGACAACATGAATCTCGATATCCTGAAGCAGATCGATGCCGCCAAAGCGGCTCAACGACTTTCCGGCGCCGAGGAACTTCGCATGCGCCGGTTGTTCCCGGTGCTCAATACGCCCAACGTCGCCTTTCGCAATCTCGGCCAACTGCGCTTTGCCGAGTGCGGCGCAGCCTGGGGTTTTGCCGACGCGGGTATTTCTCAGGGCGCCTGCCTCGCGGATCTGGACAATGACGGTGACATGGACGTGGTCCTGAACAATCTGAACAGCGCCGCCGGGATTTACCGGAATGACAGCTCGGCGCCGCGGGTGGCGGTGCGCCTGCGTGGCTTGCGGCCGAACACCGCCGGGATCGGCGCGCGCATCCGCGTCACCGGCGGTCCGGTCAGCCAATCGCAAGAGATCATTTGCGGTGGGCGCTATTTGTCGAGCGATCAACCCCAACGAGCCTTCGCGGCGGGCGCTTCGACGAATCGCCTCACCATCGAAGTGGACTGGCGCCGGGGCAAGCGCAGCGTCGTGCGAGACGTTCGCCCCGATTCCATCTGCGAAATCGAAGAACCGCTGGCCGGTGCCGATCCTGGAGTTGAAGCGTCCAAGCGTCCGAGCGTTGCAGCGTCTTCGTCAACTCTCTCACGCGTCACGGATCACGCTCCACGCTCCCAGTCCCCCACGCTTTTCGAGGACGTGAGCGATCGGATCAATCATCGGCACCAAGACGCGCTGTTCGACGATTTCGCGCGCCAGCCTTTGCTCACGCGCCGTCTCAGCCAGCTCGGTCCAGGCGTGGCGTGGTGGGACCTGGATGGAGACGGCCGGGATGATTTGATGGTCGGCGCTGGACGTGGCGGGAAACTTGCGGCATACCGCAACAATGGCCAGGGAGCATTCGAGCGCTTGCAGGGAGGAGTCTGGGATCGGCTCGCTGAGCAAGATCAGTCCGGACTCGCCGGCTGGGAAGGAGGCCGCCTGTTGGTCGGTGTCTCGAATTACGAAGTTGGTTCGACCAACGGACCGGCGGTCGAACTCTGGAGCGCACGCACGACCGCACCGGCGTCCTTGGTCCCCGGCTCTGAATCCTCGACCGGCCCGTTGGCGGTGGCCGACTACGACGGGGATGGTGATCTCGACCTGTTTGTCGGAGGCAGAGTCGTGCCAGGGCGCTACCCCGAGTCCGCGACGTCGCGGCTCTTTCTGCACGACAACGGGAGATTTCGCCTCGACGCCGAGAGCAACAAAACCCTCGAGAAAACGGGGCTCGTGAGCGGAGCCTTGTTCAGCGATCTGGATGGCGACGGGAAGCCAGAACTGATTCTCGCCTGTGAATGGGGCCCGATCCTCATCTTTCGCTACGAAACCGGCGTGCTGAAACCCTGGAATTGGCCCGTGACGCTGGCCAAAAATTTCTCAACTCTCGACTCTCAACTCTCAACTCTCACCCAACTCACCGGCTGGTGGAACGGAATCACGAGCGGCGATTTTGATGGCGATGGCGCGCTCGATTTGCTGGCGGCCAATTGGGGCCACAATTCCTATTTCGAGCATTATGGCCCGCGCGCGGTCCGGGTGTACTACGGAGACTACGATCGTGATGGAATCGTCGAGATCATCGAAGCCGGCCTTGACGACCGGCGTGGGAAATTTGTACCGGACCGATCGCTGGACCGTTACGCGCGGGCGATGCCCTTCCTGACAGAAGCCTTCCCAACTTATGCAGCCTGGGCCAAAACAGACATCGACACGGTGCTGAAGGATTGCCAAGCCGAAACGCGATTCAAAGAAACGGTTTGCCGCACCTCCCTCGTGTTGCTGAATCGGCACGACCATTTCGAGGCCGTGCCGCTTCCTCTCGAAGCGCAGCTTGCTCCGGCGTTCGCCGCGTGCGTAGCGGATGCCGATGGCGACGGGCGGGAGGATGTGTTCCTAAGCCAGAATTTTTTTGGCCGGGACACGGAGACTTCGCGCGACGACGCCGGACGCGGACTCTGGTTGCGCGGAGATGGACATGCGCAGTTCGAGGCCGTTCCGGCCCAAGCCAGCGGCGTCACGGTCTATGGTGAGCAGCGCGGCGCTGCAGTCGCGGATTTCGACGGCGACGGTCGCGTGGACCTCGTCGTGACACAAAACAATGCCGCAACAAAACTTTATCGAAACCGTGCGGCGAACCCTGGCCTTCGAGTGCGTCTCCAGAAGCGCGGCGACGGAGGGCCCGTGATTGGCGCGGTGGTTCGGCTGAAATTTGGAGATCGCTTCGGTCCGGCGCGCGAAGTGCGCTCCGGTTCCGGATATTGGTCGCAGGACAGCCCGCTGCTCGTGCTGGCGCAACCGGAACCTGCGTCGCATCTCTGGGTGCGCTGGCCGGGAGGGAGAACCACACTCACGCCGGTCCCGGTTTCCAGCCGCGAGATCACGGTGACATGGGATTCACCCGAGATAAGATGAAAGCGAACCCATGTTGCTCTCGGAATCGATACGGCAGATTGCAAATCGGCGCTACGTTGGCGCTTTGGCTGGCCGCGAGCACCAGTTGCCTCTCCCAGTTGATTCCGTCGCCAACCCCGGAATTCAAACGCGCGCAGGAACTCTCTCGGACGTACTGCACGCCATGCCATGTCTATCCGGAGCCGGATCTCCACGACGTGAAAACGTGGCGCACGCACGTGGTGCACTTGATGTGCAGGAATGCCGGGTTCGATCCGAAACCCAATCCCTCCGACAAGGAGGCCGCCGCGGACTGGTGGTCGGTGTGGGAGGATTACTATTTCCAGGCGGCTCCCAAGGAGGCCATCCCGCAAGCTCCGCGAGCCTCGATTCAGCGCGAACTTAAGCTATTCAGCGTCGAGGATCCGCATTACCGCCAGGGTCTCTGCTACTCTACCTTGCTTCAGATCGATCCGGAGACTCGCCAAATTTACGTCGGCAACGCGCTGACTCGCAGCCTGGACGTGCTCGACCAACAAGGCCGCGGCCTGGCGAGCTTGAAAGTGGACAGCACGCTGGTCCAGTTGCTGCGTCAACCTGGCGGCTGGCTCGGCGTCCAGATTGGCATGGTTGTCCCCGATGATCGACCGCTGGGCCGGCTCACTCGCTTTTCTCGGACGGGACTGCCCTTTGCCCGTGAGCGCGACGTGCTGACCAACCTGGTCCGGCCCATTGACTGTGCGGCCGGCGATTTGGACGGGGACGGGCGATCGGATCTGGTTGTGTGCAGTTACGGAAATCGCAACGGTGTCTCAGGCCAGTTGGCCTGGTATAAAAACCGCGGGGGCACGAACTACACCGAGCACGTCTTGATGGATCGGCCGGGCGCCACGCGCTGCGCGCTGCTGGATTCCAACCACGATGGCCGGCTGGATATCATCGCTCTCATCGCCCAGGCGAAGGAAGGCGTTTTTCTTTTTCGCAATGAAGGCGGCGATCATTTCACTGAGATTCCCCTGATTACCGAGCCGCCCGCCTGGGGTTTTGTCAGCCTGCAAATCGTCGATTTCAACCGGGACGGCCACCTTGACCTGTTGACGGCCAACGGCGACCTCGGCGACTTCGAGTGCCCGCCCAAGCGTTACCATGGCGTCCGCATTTACCTCAACGACGGCAAGTTCAAATTTCGTGAGGTGTTTTTCTTTCCTCTGAATGGCGCCTACAAGGCTCTCGCCGCGGATTTCGATCAGGACGGCGATCTCGACATTGCCTCCATTTCATTTTTTCCCGATTACGAACGGTCGCCGGAAGAGAGTTTTGTGTATCTGGAGAACCGCGGCAACCTTCAGTTCGAGGCGCGGACATTTCCAGATTGCGAACGAGGCCGGTGGCTGACCATGGACGCCGGCGATCTGGATGCCGATGGAGATATCGACCTGGCGCTGGGAGCGGCGTTCAAGACGCCGTTTCGCGCGCCGGACAAGCTCACGGCGCGTTGGGAGAAGGAAGGCCCCTCGTTGCTCATCCTTCGCAACAAGGGCAATTCATTTGCCCGTCCGGAGGTGCTGCGGCGGTGATAGCGTTCAGGCCGTCACTCGTGCAATCCCCAGGGCCGGTCGGTGTTCGATCGACGCAAGAGTTGCTCCATCACCTCGGTGATCTTGTTGGCTCGTTCGCGAATCTCTTGCACGAATGAATCCGTTGTGCTGCGATCCGGCGCATCCTTGCCGTGATGAGCAACGCCAGCGGTGGTCCGGGTCGCTTCAGGCAAACGCGAAGTTTCAATCCTCCGTGACGGCTGGTTCGTTCTTTCCAGTTGTCCGGCGACAAAGCCGTGCTTTCTCATAGTCATCCTCGCTTTCCATCCGAAGCTACGGCCAACCGAGCGCCGGAACAATCAGGCCCTTCCAGCATCGCCTCTACGCGGAACGCCTACCTCCGGTAAGCCACCCGAGGGTTGTGCCGCCAACACAACATGAAACGGCCGTGACGATCGAAGCTCTCTTCGAGAATTGCTGCGCCCGTGACAATTCTCGCGTCTTGGTTTTTGACTGCGATCAAGACGCGTAAAATTGTCCTCGCTAAGATGGTTGCAGTGAGCTTCGCCACCACTTGTGAAATGCCTGGCAGCGCTATCGTCCTCATGCTCCTCAGTCTGAGCCTCCCGGTCACCGCAGCGCAGTCGGTGGAGGATTCGCCCCTGGCGGCGATTGACTCACAAGCCCACCGTCCGCAGATACAAATTCTCAATCCGCTGGATGCAACTCTGTTCCCGCCGGAAATGCCGCCGCCGGTTTTTCGATGGGCGGACGACCAATCCGGCGTGGAAGCCTGGCTCGTTCACGTGCAATTCCACGGAGCCTCGAACAGTCTTCAGTTATCAGTGCCCTTGGCCGAGTGGCGGCCCGATTCGGAAACCTGGGAGGTCCTCAAAGCACGTTCGACGGACCGGCCAGCTCGAGTGACAATCTTGGGTTTCAATCCCAACCATCCGCGTCGCGTGCTTTCCCGTGGCGCCGTCACGTTCGCGACCAGCAAGGACCGGGTGGGCGCGCCGCTTTTTTATCGTGAGGTGAACCTGCCTTTTGAAGAAGCGGTCAAAGACCCGAGCAAAATTCGCTGGCGCTTTGGGCCGATCGATTCTCCGCACCCGCCACCGGTCGTCTTGGAGAAATTGCCCGTGTGTGGCAATTGCCACTCCTTTTCGCGTGACGGCCAGGTGTTCGGCATGGACGTGGATTACGCCAACAGCAAAGGCTCGTATGTCATTACCGAATCCGCGCCCCAGATGACGCTCGCTCCGAAGGACATCATCACCTGGGACGATTATCGCCGCGAAGACGGCGAACTCACCTTCGGCTTGTTGTCGCAGGTCTCGCCGGACGGCAAACGCGTCGTCAGCACGGTGAAAGACAAATCGGTGTTCGTCCCCAAACCGGACCTCGCGTTCTCGCAGCTTTTCTTTCCGATCAAAGGCATCCTGGTGGTGTTTGACCGCGAGACGCGGACCTTCGCGCCGTTGCCCGGCGCCGATGATCCGGGCTATGTGCAAAGCAATCCGGCGTGGAGTCCGGACGGTCAATACCTGGTTTTCGCTCGGACGAAGGCCGACGACCTCCGCCACACCGCCGGTCAAGGGAAGGTGTTGCTCACGCCGGATGAATGCCGGGAGTTCCTCAAAGAAGGCAAACCCTTCCGCTTCGATCTGTATCGCCTCCCGTATAACGGCGGCAAAGGCGGGAAATCGGAGCCGTTGGAGGGCGCATCCAATAACGGTTTCAGCAATTATTTCCCGCGTTACTCGCCCGATGGCCAATGGATCGTTTTTTGCCGCGCCGCCAACTACATGCTGCTCCAACCTGACAGCGAGCTTTACATCATCCCGTCCAGTGGCGGCTCAGCCCGCCGGTTGCGCGCCAACACTGCGCGCATGAATTCCTGGCACAGTTGGTCGCCCAACAGCCGCTGGCTGGTCTTCTCCTCCAAAGCAAATTCGCCCTACACCCAACTGTTTCTCACTCATATTGACGAGCAAGGCGAGAGTTCTCCCGCCGTGTCGCTGGCCCATATGACCGCCCCCGACCGTGCGGCGAACATTCCTGAATTCGTCAACTTGTCTCCCGGCGCGATTGTGAAAATCCGGGAACAGTTTCTCGACGACTACTCCTTCGAGCGAGCGGGCAATGAGTTCTATCGTTCCGGCGAGCCGGACCGAGCCATTGAAAAATATCGCCAGGCGCTCGGATTGAATCCGAAGAATGTCAACGCGCATCAGCGGCTCGGATTCTTGCTGTTCAATGCCAAACATGAATTCCAAGAAGGACTGGCGCACACCGCGGAAGCGCTTCGGCTTGATCCCAGGAACGGACTTGCTCGCTGTGATATGGGCATGGCCTTGCTGAGCCAGAACAAAACCGATCAAGCCGTCGGCCATCTCAAAGCGGCCTTGGAGTCATTGCCGTTGAGCGCAGACAGCCATTACAAGCCCCAAGCGGTTCGTTTTTATCTCGGACGCGCCTTGGTGCAGCAAAGGCGCTTCGCCGAAGCTTCAGAACATCTTAACGAGTCAGTGCGGTTGGACTCAGGGAACGCCGAAGTTCATTATCTCCTGGCCTTGGCCTTGGCGGCGCAAGGCGTCCTCGAAGATTCGCTTCGACATCATGCCAGCGCTGTGGCGCTCAAGCCCGAGATCGATTCATCGGTGGTCCTGCACGATTGGCTGTCGGTGTCTTACGCCAAGGCCGGGCGTATGACCGAGGCGATTCGCTCCGCGCAGCATGCCCTTCAATTGGCCCGCGCGTCAGGCAAGGACGATCTCGCCAGAAAAATGGCCGCGCGGCTGGAAAGCTACCGCGCGGGCGCCAACGCCGGCAGATGAAGCAACGGCGCGATTGAACCGCGTCGATCTCAACAGGCGAACTTCCCGGTTTCGACACTGGATGCTGGCGCCGACCGGCGTGAACGGCTGCGTTTTCAGGGACGCGCTTGGACTCCGAATCGGCCACTCCAGACCGGATGATCGTTTTCACGGATGTCCATCTTCAGAGCTAAGCCAATTCCTCTTCCTGGCCGCGATCATTCTGTGCTACCTTCCGGCATGAGCCTCCAGGTCGCAAATAACTCACTAAGGAAACATATGAAATCCATTCTTCTGAGAACTGGCGAGACGTGCATCGGAACCGCCGCTTTCATGCTGATGTTTTGCCTTGTGGCCGGGGTGAAATGCCTCGGACAGGACGTTGCAGGAATCGGAGTCGCCTTGAACAAAGAGGGCGATGGTATTGTGGTGAAGCAGGTGTTGTCCGGCGGACCGGCGGCACTGAGCGGCAAGATCAAGGCCAACGACCGCATCATTGCCATCGCTCAGGGTGACCAACCGGCCGTCAAGACCGCGGGACTCGACATGAGCAAGGTCGTGCAAATGATTCGTGGCCCGAAAGGCTCGGTCATTCGTCTGACCATGCTCTCGCCCGACCGCGAAAACTCCACGCCGCAGATCGTCGAGTTGGTTCGCGGGGAAATCAAAGCTATCACGGCGGCGGCCTCAGCCAAAGAGAAGTTCGTACTGGGCCAAGCCGCCCCGGAAATCGAAGGCGAAGACGTGGACGGAAAGGAGTTTACGCTCAGCGATTATCGCGGCAAAGTTATCCTGGTGGATTTCTGGGGGGATTGGTGAGGGCCTTGCCGGGCCATGTACCCGCACGAGCGGTCGCTCGTGAAGCGGTTGGAAGGCCGCCCGTTTGTCCTGCTGGGCGTCAACAGCGACCCGAAGGAACGGCTGCGGAAGGTTCTGGAGCAAGAGAACATCACCTGGCGCTCGTGGTGGGACGGAGGGAGCACCGGCGGTCCGATTGCCCAGGCCTGGGGCATTCGCGGATGGCCGACACTGTTCCTCATCGATCACAAGGGCGTCATTCGGCATCAGCACCTCGGCTCTCCTGGCGGAGAAGTATTGGACGAGGAATTGGAGAAACTGATCGCGGAGGCCGAAGCGGCCAAGGAATAGACTGAGCACGACACGTCGAGAATTCATTCGCGACACATTGGCCGGGACTGGTTGTCTGGTGGCCCAGGCCAGCTCTTGTCGATCTCGTCCGACCGTACCTTCGCAAGGCGCGATTCAAACTGTTCTTGGTCCGATTCGTGCCGACCAGCTTGGAATCACATTGCCGCACGAGCATGTTCTGGTCGATTTCATCGGCGCCGCGAAGATCAGCCAATCCCGTTATCGGCCGGACGAAGTCTTCCAGGTCGCGCTTCCGCATCTGCAGCGGATTCGCGACCTTGGTTGTCAGACACTGGTCGAATGCACCCCGGCCTACATCGGACGCGATGCCAGGCTCCTGCAACGCCTGTCCCGCGCCACTGGATTGAATGCGCTCACGAACACGGGTTATTACGGCGCGGCGCAAAACAAGTATCTTCCGGAACACGCGTTCACAGAATCCGCGGATCAACTTGCCGCGCGCTGGATTCGCGAGGCCAAAGAGGGAATTGAAGGCACGGGCGTTCGGCCCGGCTTCATGAAAATCGGCGTCGATGCCGGGCCGCTCTCGGAAGTTCATCGCAAACTGGTTCGAGCCGCGGCGCGCGCGCACTGGGCAACAGGGCTCACCATCGCGGCCCACACGGGCAACGGCGCCGCCGCGCTGGATGAACTCCGTGTAATCCAGGAGGAAGGCTTGCGCAGCGAAGCGTTCATTTGGGTCCACGCACAAAGCGAATCCAATCCCGACCTGCACGCCAGAGCCGCCGAACTCGGGGCCTGGGTGGAGTTTGACGGGATCGCCCCCAAGAGCATCGACCAGCACGTGAGATTCGTCCGAACGCTGCGCGACCGCGGATTCCTGAACCGTGTCCTCATTTCCCACGACGCGGGATGGTACCACGTGGGCGAACCGGGGGGCGGAAACTTTCGCCCGTTTGACCCGCTGTTTACCGCGTTCATGCCTGCCCTGAAGAAGGAAGGTTTCACTGACGAGGAGGTTCGCGGGTTGCTTGTGATGAACCCGCGGGATGCTTTTACGATCCGAGTGCGCGGTCGCTAGCCGTCTATTCACTGACGGCGCGATAAAAACCTTGCGCCGCCGCAGCCGCGCGGTCGTCGCGGTGAGTGGTTTTCTCCGCGCCGGCGGTGAGCGTGGCCACGCGCGTCCAACTTCGCAGGTCGGTAGAAAACTCCACGTGGTATCTTCGGCCCACTTCGCCGCTCAACGCAAACTCCACCGCGCCGGAGTCGATTCGCCGAACGCCTCCGAGCACGGGGCGAATCGGTTCGGCAACCGGGGGAGGCTTGACCTTTTCGATGATGGCCCGGACGACTTCCGGCTGGCGCGGCTGAAAATAGACCTGGTTGAAAAGAACTTCCCATTGCTTATGGCTGGGTGAGTCGGCCAGGCCGTTGATGATGACGTAGCGCGACGCCGAATTGCCGGGGCCAAACTGCGCGTAGCTTTTCCAATCCGGATCATCCAGAACCAAATCAAAGCCGACGTTCCGGATGAAATTGTCCGTATTCGCCTGGCTGGTGACGTCCGTGTTGATGCCAATGACGACGACCTCCACGCCCGCCGACGTGCCGTTCCGGGCCTTGTAATATTCGTTGATGTCTTTCTCGACGACCGGCGAGAGCAATTGGCAGGACCCTCACCAATACGCGAAGAGATCGAGGAAAATCACCTTTCCGGCAAAATCCCTCAAGCTGACGGCCTCGCCGGTCTTGCGCTTTTTCAGCGTAAGGTCCGCGGCAATTTCCCCCACACGCACGAAAGCGGCCTTAGCCGGGAGCGTCACCTGCGCGAACGCCAGGAGCAAGACAAACAAAGCTAGAAAGCGCCTTCCGGCATCCGGTGAAAAACCTCGCTCGGATCTCGCAATGTCCACTGGCTTCATGAATTCGGCGCTCAAGCCGCCGACAATCTACCTGTTTCCGCTCTGGAAACAACCCCGAATAACGGCGCCGGTGGTTTTCCGTGGTTGGCGATTGGGTATCCCAGGCTGCAACCCCTGATCGATCACTGCCACGAAAAAGGACGCTATCACTTGCTCCGCTACCGCTCCGAACTCGAACCGCCGCTTCCGGCGTCCGATGCGGCATGGGTCCAGGAGATTCTTCGCCAGCACCAACTCGCCGAGCTGAATTTAACAGGAGAGCACAGAGGAAACAGCGTCTGGCATAGGCCGAAACGCGGTTTTGTTCGGATCATGCCGGTCAACCGATGATGAGCGAAATCGGCAAATCCAGCGCGGTGCAACCCTCGATCCGGACAACACGTCATCTTGAGTTCGAGGATCTCTCATTCTCGGATTCCAGAAACTTTGTTGCACATGCAATCCTGCGTTCAAATCGCGAAGGCAAGCGGTGTGCAAACAACTTCACCGCGTGGATTCGCGATTAGATCCAACTCAGTCACTTACTGCGCGAAAGAAACCTCGCGGTTCTGTGACCGTATCAGGATTCCGATAGATCGAAGTCGCCTGGCTGGCGCGCAGCGTTGCGACGCGCTTCCACAATCTTAAATCCGTGGAGAATTCGATGTGATATTCACGGCCAGCCTCGCCGCTCATCACAAATTCCACGCCACCGTCGCCGTGGCGCCACAAGCCGCTAAGGACAGGCCGAAGCGGCTCCGTCACCTTCAACGTAACTGACTGGCTCGTTTCGGAGCCGAAGAGATTGCTGACCGTGGCTGAGTACTCGCCCGCGTCGGCTAAACTGACGTTGGTCAGCAGGAGTGACTTCTCCGTGGCGCCGGCAATGGGCACGCCGTTCCGGTGCCATTGATAGTACAGCGGCGACGTGCCCGTGGCGGAAACAGTGAGGATGACGGTTGCGCCTCGGAGCACTTCTTGAGGCCGCGGTTGCGCGGCAATCTTCGGCGGCGCGGGCACGGGCGTTTTGACTTTGTCGATCAGCGCACGCAGGAGACTGACATCACCAGGCTGGAAAAACGTTTCGTTGAACAGAACTTCCCACTGCTTGTGCGTCGGCGAGTCCGCAACACCGTTGATGATCACGTAACGCGACGCCGCGCCGCCGGGGCCGAATTGACCATACGTCACCCAGTCCGGATCATCCGCCACGACCTCAAAGCCCACGGCACCGATGAATTCGTCCGTGTTGTCCGAACTGGTCTGGTCGGTGTTGACACCCAGCACTTCGACCTGAATTCCGGCGGGATTCCCCTCCCTGGCTTTGTAGTATTTATTGATTTCTTTCTCGACGACCGGCGAGAGCAACTGGCAAGCGCCTCACCAATACGCGAAGAGGTCCAGCACAACAATCTTGCCCGCGTAATCGCTCAACCGGAGAGGTTCTCCAGTCTTGCGGTTCTTGAGCGTGAATTCTCGGGCCACGTCCCCGGTCTCAACGTAACCAGTCGAAGACTGAGCCCAAGCGCTCGTCACTGCGCCCAGCCAAACGAAGGCAGCCAACAAGTGCCGCATGCCAAAGGAAAAAGAATTCTGATTCATCGCGAACGCCCGAATTGCTGCGGCAGCTTAATGGAGCGTTGGCGGAAAACAAACAGCAATTCATTGCGCCCATGAACCGATCGCGCTCCCCCTCAACCGTCCTGCGGACAGCTTCTCCACCAGCGAGGGAGAAGGACGGGATGAGGGGTTCGGTTCATGGGTAGCCACCTGTTCCAAAAAGAACCGCACACGGACCCTGAACCCACCCCTTCCCCTCCCTGGAGGAGAGCCACGTTTCGTGCGCCGATTGCATGTTCCCCTCCTGGGAGGGGTGAAGGGGTAGGTGGGTTCATGGAGGGACTTGCTGGAAACAACCGTTTCTTGTGGCTCTCACGGTCCGAATTCATCTACTATCCGCGCGACCCTCAACGAAAGGACAGCCCGATGACGGAAAACTCAGATCAGTCCAGGTCGCGATGGTTGGTGCTCGTCGCTGCGTTTCTAGGATGGATGTTCGATGGATTGGAAATGGGGATTTTCCCGCTCGTGGCGCGGCCGGCGCTCCAGGATTTGCTGGGGGTCACAGGGGACGCCAACGTGGGGAAGTGGATGGGAATCATCACGGCTTTGTTCCTGGTTGGAGCCGCTCTGGGCGGACTGGTTTTCGGCTGGCTCGGCGATCGAATCGGCCGGGTCCGAGCCATGAGTCTGAGCATCCTCACGTATTCCATCTTCAGCGGACTGTGTGCGTTCGCGGGTGCGCCCTGGCACCTCGGGGCGCTGCGATTCTTCGCGGCTCTGGGCATGGGAGGAGAATGGTCGCTCGGCGTGGCCCTGGTCATGGAATGCTGGCCGGAGAAGCATCGTCCCCTGTTGGCCGGAGTGATCGGAGCCGCCGCGAACGTGGGCTTTTTGCTCATCGCGGTGCTGGGAGTCTTTGTCAAAATCACGACTTCCTCGTGGCGGTGGGTGATGATTGCCGGTGCCGCTCCGGCTGTCCTGACGTTCTTCATTCAGATTTTCGTGCCGGAATCCGAGAAATGGAAAGCTTCGGTGCAGCGCAGCCCTGGGAATGAAAAGCCGCTCCAGATCCTGTTCTCCAATAAGCCGCTCCTGATCAACACCGTTCTGGCTATCGGATTTGCTTCGATTGCCTTGATCGGCACATGGGGATCAGTGCAATGGCTGCCGCTGTGGGCCGATCAGATGACGGGCGGCAAGGTGCCAGCCGCCAAAGCGATGACACAAATTCTCTCCGGAGTGGGCGCAATCATCGGTTGTTTCATTGGCCCGTGGATCGGCGGGAGAATGGGGCGGCGGCCGGCTTACTTTATCCTGTGCCTCGGTTCCTTGATCTCCTGCGGATTCTTGTTCCGCACGGTGAGCGAATACAACGCGCTGTTTCTGATCACGGTCGGCGTGGTCGGTTGCGTCACCGCTGCTTTCTACGGCTGGTTTCCGCTCTATCTCCCGGAGCTTTTCCCGACGCGCGTGCGCGCCACGGGCCAGGGTTTGAGTTACAATTTCGGGCGCATCCTGGCCGCGGCGGGTGCTTTGGGGCAAGGCCAGCTTGTGGCTCATTACGGCGGAAGCTACGCCCAGGCCGGGGCAACGATTACGCTCATCTACCTGGTGGGATTGTTTCTGATCTGGCTTGCGCCGGAGACCAAGGGGAAACCACTGCCGGAATAATCACCGCGGCTAAGCCGCGGTCGCACCCTGTGGGGCCGACGCAGGAGTGCCGCCATCGGGTAGCGCATTCGCCTGGGCTTCGTCCGACGGCAGTCCACCACCCTTGCCGGAGGCGACGGAATTCATCCAACGGATCCGTTCCACCAGCATTTTCATGATGTGAAGCGCCAGTTGCGGCTTCTGCTGGATGAGAAAAAGAAACCGCTTCTGGTTCACGGGCGCGAGCTTGCAATAGCCTTTGGCGCGCACGGTGGCGCTCCGGGGACCAGCGTCGATCACGGACATTTCGCCGAAGATTTCGACCGGCTCGAAGGCGCCGACAACCTTGAAGCCAACGAGCACCTCAACCACGCCTTCGACCAGCACGTACATGGTGTCGCCCTCCTCGCCTTCCCGGAAAATGGTCTGGCCGGGTTTGAAGGAAACGAGAAGTTCCGGACTCTTAAAAATTTCGAGTAACAGGTTTTGATCCACAATTGGAAATCATGTTTCAGGTTCCGCCTGGGATTCAGAGGTGCGTCTGCAATCACACGTAAATCGTGAATTCCTTCTACACGAGCGCGCGGAAGATTGCCAATCATTTTTCATTTGTGCCATGCTCAGGTCATGAGTTTGACCAAAGTCACCGCGGAATCGATCCGCGCGAGGAAAGGCAAGCGGAAGATCGCCGCGCTCACGGCCTACGACTACCCGATGGCGAAGTTGCTGGATGAAGCGGGCGTTGATCTCATTCACGTCGGGGACACCTTGGGCATGCTCGTCTTGGGGTATCCGGATACCACCCTCGTCACTATGGAAGAGATGGAGCACCATGTCCGCGCGGCCGCGCGTGCCAGGCCGCGGGCGCTCTTGGCGGCGGACTTGCCGTATCGAAGTTACGACACTGCCGAAAGCGCAGTCGCAAACGCGCGCCGGTTGATGGCGGCGGGTGCCGAAGCGATCAAAGCGGAAGGGGGCCAGGAGATTCTGGAACAGGTTCGCGCGATGGTGAGTGCGGGAATTCCCTATTTCGGCCATCTGGGCATGTTACCGCAACACGTGCGCGAGGAAGGTGGCTATCGGATCAAAGGGCGGACTCCAACCCAGCGCGAAACGTTGCTGGCGGACGCCCGGGTCTTGTCCGAAGCAGGGGCATTCGCGCTCGTGCTGGAAATCGTCACTCCGGCTGTGGCCAAGGAAATCAGCGAGGCGATTCCAATCCCGACGATCGGGATTGGCTCCGGTCCCGAATGCGACGGGCAAATCCTGGTGACCAACGATTTGCTGGGAACCTTTCCCTGGTTTACGCCGAAGTTCGTCAAGCCCCGTTTGAACGCGGCCGAACAAATGCGCGCCGCGATTCGAGACTGGCGGGAAGGGATTCAACATCATGAAACATCTTACACACCTTGATCGGCGCGGAGAAGCTCGGATGGTCGATGTCTCCGCCAAACCCATTCAACGGCGGGAAGCCATTGCGACTGGCGAGATCCGGTTGCAGAGCGCCACGCTCGATCTGATCCGGAGAAACGCTCTGGCCAAAGGCAACGTCCTGGCCACCGCGCGCCTGGCCGGAATTCAGGCGGCCAAAAAAACGGGGGAACTGATTCCTCTTTGCCATCCCTTGCCCATCAGCCATTGCGAGGTTCGTTTTGAAATTCCGAAATCCCGCGACCGGATTGCGATTCAAGCGTCAGCAAAGATCGCCGCGCAGACCGGTGTGGAAATGGAAGCCTTGACCGCCGTGGCCGCCGCCGCGCTCACCATTTACGACATGTGCAAAGCCGTGGACAAAAAAATGCGGATCACAAATGTCCGGTTGATCTCGAAAACGAAACATGACCTTCCGGGGCCGTAGCCGCCAACGGGCGCGAATCGACGCAAATCCGAAGCGCGCCAGCCTTGCCGGCTAATTCCCCATCCCTTTATTCGCGTTGATGGGCGTCGATTCGCGGTTGACCTAAACAACCATTGCTACCAAACAATAGCGCAATGCAAATTCACGTTGGAATTATCACCATCTCCGATCGCGCATCGCGTGGAGAATACGACGATCTGGGTGGACCGGCGCTGTGCAAGGCGGCGGAAAGCTACGGATGGAAAATCGTGGTGGAATCGTTGGTCCCGGACGAGAAACGCGACATCCAACGCGCCGTCCGCG
This sequence comes from Verrucomicrobiota bacterium, assembly GCA_016190065.1. Lineage (GTDB taxonomy): Bacteria > Verrucomicrobiota > Verrucomicrobiia > Limisphaerales > SIBE01 > VHCZ01. The sequence continues at coordinate 9,433 of JACPRI010000298.1, read as the reverse complement.
AGCACGCCGCGAAGGGCTGCCACCTCGTGCTCACGACGGGCGGGACCGGCGTGGCGTTGCGCGACGTCACCCCCGAAGCCGTCCGTGAGATTGCCGTTCGCGAACTGCCCGGCTTTGGAGAGGTCATGCGGCTGGAATCCATGAAGCTCACCAAGAACGCCATCCTCTCCCGGAATCTGGCCGTCGTGGTGGACAAGACACTGGTCCTCTGTCTCCCCGGCAAACCAAGCGGCGCGGTCGAATGCCTCGGCTTTGTGGTCGGCGCGATTCCACATGGCGTGGAAGTCCTCCAGGAAGTGCCGACGAATTGCTGAGTTTGGAGTGCATCAGCCTTCTGTGGTCCTCCATGAATCGTTCAAACTTCAACGTTTGTTCAATTTGTTCAGCTCGAACGTCCAGTCTTCGCTCGCGTTCCTTGGCGTCGAGTTGCGGTTGAATCGCTTGGACACGGATCAGCGAGAATCCGCGTTCAGCCAGGCGCAGGCCGCGGCGCCCACGATCCCTGCGTCACGACCGAGCCCGGCCGGGAGGATGGGCAGTTGCCGATGGAGATCAGACCAGATTTGTTTTCGCGTCGAAGCTTCCAGGCCTTCCCAATAAACCGCGCCGCTCAAGCCGAGACCGCCGCCGATGATCACGGCTTCGGGATCAAGCGCGTTGACGAGCCAACCGACGGTTCGCCCCAGCACTTCACCGGCGGTTCGCACGATCTCGACGGCCACCGCATCACGCGCACTAGCGGCGGCAATCACGTCCTCCGCCGAGTTGGCTCTGCTCAACGCCTGCTCATTGTACCGCAGGACAAGCGCCGGTCCGGACGCGACCTCCTCCAGCGAACGATGCTCGACTTGGCCACAGCTCCCACAGACGTTATTGAGCGGACTGCTGGCGATCGTGCCCGTTGCCCCGCGCGCGCCTCTGAATGGTTTGCCTTCGATGACCACGCAAGAACTGATCCCGGTGCCGACGGTCAAATAAAGGAAGGTGTCGAACGGCTTCCCGGCGCCGAACAGTGCTTCACCCAGGGCCGCGGCACGGACGTCTGCCTCGACCACGCTCGGCGCGATAGCACCGAACTGTTCCTGAAGCGGCACGCCTTTCCAGTCCACACAGTTTGCGCTCACGACGTTGCCTGCAAGGTCCACCAACTCACAAACACCAATGCCCAGACCGCGAGGTTCCAGCTTCATGGCGCGCGCTTCTGCGGCGAGTTCTGCGGCAACTCGCCGGGCCTCCGCGAGCACGGCTTTGCCACCGCGCTTCGGATCTGTGGGAATGACGCGGCGGGCGCGCAGGGAACCCTCTGGAAAAGTCACGAGTCCCGCGCCGATCTTCGTGCCACCGACATCCACGCCAATGGCGCAGAAGGGTGGAAGCCCATGGGCGGCATTTTGACGCTGCGGATTCATCCTGAAACGGTGGAAACCACTAATGAACACTAACAGACACTAATGAACCGTGCTTCTGGAGAGGAAAGGGTCCTGTCCGGGTCCTGTCCCTTTTGGAAATCTCAGGAACGATCTTTCCTTAGTGCTCATTCGTGTTCATTCGTGTTCATTCGTGGTTCACAAATCTCCTGCCCTCTCGACAGCCGGTTCCAAATTCATTTCGCCTCGGACAACCCGTGCGCAAGGGCGCGGATGTAAGCCGCATTGCAACCGCAGCAGCCACCGATGTAACCGATCCCTTCGGCGCTCGCGAGCTTGCCGAAGTCAAAAAACTCCCGCCGCGACACCTGAATGGTCTCCAGGTCGTCCGGAAACGCGGCCTGGCGCGTGAAGCAATGGCAGGCGTCCGTCGTGCGGAAGCCCGCCGGTTGCGCCGCGAGCGGCAGATTCACCGCCGATCGCATCGCGCGCAGCAGCGGAAGCATGCGCAACGGCTCCTGTTCGCAGTTCGCGCCCACTGCGCATGCGCCATGCTCGGCCATCGCGCGCGCGCACTCGGCCGGCGTATGATCATCACTGCACTTGGTAATCATCGGGCGAAAGCTCATGGTGGCCACAACCGCCAGGCCGCTCCGGGCTGCGCAGTCCAGCGCGATCAACATTTCGTCCAGGCGAAAAAAAGTTTCGAGGATGAGGCAATCGACGCCGGCCTCTTTGAGCAATCGGATTTGTTCGTCGAAAAGATCCCGCGCGTGACCGGCCGCTGCCGGGCCTTCCCGCTCGAAAAGTTGAGTTCGTGAAACGCTCCCCGCCACGAGCGCCTGGTTGCCCGCGACCTCTTTGGCAATTCTGACCGCCGCCTGATTGATCGCTTCGGTCTGCGCGCCGTACCCGGCACGAGTAAGTTTCTCGCGCGTGGCAAAGAAGGTCAGAGCCTGCAACACGTGCGAACCGGCCGCGAGGAATTCACGGTGCAATTCACGCAGCGCGTCCGGATGCTCGATCGCCACTTCCGGCGTGAACTGTCCGCTCCCCTTGCCCGTGCCGACCTTCTCGCGCCCGGAACCGCTGTCCACGTACCCGCGCCGTTCGAGTTCGATGAGATACCCGCCGTCGCCCAGCACCACGCCCGTCTTTAATCTGGTCTCGATTGAGTTCACCATGGGTGGAAGAGGTTAAATGGTTAAAAACGTTAGATGAGTTAAATCGTGCGACCCGGCAGCGCGGTATGGTTTTTCTGTCGCCGGAGATTTGACCCATTTAACCCATATTTACGCCTCTAACTCATTTAACAGCGTTGTTCGGCTTCTCATACGACAGCGCGACGACAGAGGCGAGCGCCAAACTGATGCCGGCCCACTCGCGCGCGCCGACTTTCTCGCCGAGGAAGAAAACGGCTACCGGCACGCTCACGACCGGATACAGCGCGGTGAGCGGCGTGATGATCGAAGCTTTGCCGTCCCGCGCAAACGCGGCGAGCAAGGCGTAATTCCCCAGGCCGAAAAACAAACCCAACGCGGCGGCCAGCAGCCAGGTTTTCGGGGCGATACTTGCAGGCCACGGTTGCGTGAGCAGGATCAGAAAGGCCACGGGGACGAACGCCGACAGAAACCACACGGTGGACACCTCGCCGGAGAGATGATTGGTCGCGAGCTTCTGCAAAAGACCGGCCACGCCCCACAGCGCAATGGGAATCAAAGCGAACGCCAACCACGTGGATAAGAAACCGCCCTCGCGCTGAACGTTGAAAAGATAGATCGCCGCCAAGGAAAGGATGACCCCGGCGATTTGCGTCCGGTTCAGCCGCTCTCCGAGCAACAGCAGCGCCAGCACGATCGTGACGAGCGGATAGAGCGCGGTCAGCGGAATCACGGTGGCCGCTTTGCCGCCCACGTTCAACGCATGGTAATACGCCACGTTGCCCAAACAGGACAAAACACCTGCGCTCACCGCGAAAGCTAACCCACGTTTGGCTTTCAACGCCGCAGAGGAGGACACAACTAAAGTCTTTGTGCCTCCTTCCACCTCACCCTGACCCTCTCCCTCAGGGAGAGGGGACGACGCATCCTGCGCATTGATCAACGCGGAGCGTTCGGACGGTCGAATCGTGTCGATCGATGCCCCCTCTCCTCTGGGGAGAGGGCCGGGGTGAGGGGAAAAGGGATGTCCACCAACCGATCCACCTCGATTCTTCAAGAATCGCATCAATGAACTCCTCTCACGGCCCGCGAGCATCGCGAGAATGGGCAGAAGTCCAATCGTCGAGAGCGCCTGGCTTTGCGCGGCTGAAAGCGCGTCTCCGATAAGTTTGGACATGAGCGCCCAAATTCCCCAGGAAATGAGCGCGAGAAGCGACCAAAGGAACCAGAGAGGCATCAAGGGGCTCCCTTCTTCCAAAGCCGCGACGGCTCTTGGATTAAGCGAGGCGGGAACCGCAGATCTTCTTCCTCTCCCCGCGACCTGTCTGCGTGCCCCGCAGAGGCAGAGGAACGAGTGGGGAGATTGAGGAGAGGGGAAGCCCCATGAAGACGCCCCTCCTCTCCCCAGCCCTCTCCTCCCTTCGCAGGGAAGAGAGGGAGAAATCCAAGCGTCATCCTGAGTTTCATGCAATGATTCAACAGCAGAGTCTTGAGCCCCAATTCCAGAAAGATGACCAATAACGAAAGAATGACGAAGCCCGAAGGCCCAAAGGTCTCCGGAGTTGGTGATTAGTCATTCGGGCTTCTTTCGTCATTCGGCCTTCGTCATTCGTCATTCCACCCGGGGTTCTCGCGTGCGGTCATGAACAAGATGAGCCGCTTCCGAGTTTGCGGATTCCTTAAACACCGGACGTGTGAACGTGGTCTCAATCGTCATCGCCCGGCCTTCGCGTCCCGATTGCTGCGCCTTGACCATGACTTCCAACACGTGGCAGGCATGTTCCGGCGTCAGGAGTGGGCGTGTGCCTTTTTGGATGCAATCAACCAAATGCCGCAGGCCGTCGGTCCAGGGCCAATCGGGATCGGTTTCCTTGAACACTTGCCACGCGCCGACGGAATTTTGCCAGAGCTCGTAGCCGTCCGGGTCCCAATCGTCGCCGAGCATCTGGATCGTGCCCGTGGTTCCGTAGATTTCCAGAGCCGGTGAGCGGTACTGTTGGATCGTGAAGCCGGTCGTAACCACGGCGAACGCTCCGCCGCCGAAATCGAGCAAAATCTGCGCATTGTCTTCAGCCTCCACACGAATCTTTCTCCCGTTGATTTCGCGCTCCGGGACCGCCACGCCCGTCATCGCCATGACGCGTTTGGCCGGGCCGATCAATCCGGTCAAACTCGTGAGGCAATAGACACCCAGGTCGAACAAGCATCCCCCGCCCTGTCGATAAAACCACTCGCTCCACCACGGGCCGGACCAGCCGTAGCGCGCGCGCGCGGAGCAAATCTTTCCGACGTCGCCACGCTGAATTCGGCGCGAAATGGTTTGAAACGTCGGGCTGAGAATCGTGAACGGCGCGCCGACCAGGAAACCTCGGCTGCGCCCGGCCAACTCGGCAAGCGCGGCCGCTTCCTCGAGCGTCGTGGCGAGCGGTTTTTCCACGAGGACGTGTTTACCGCCCTCCAGCGCGGCACGCGCCAACGGAGCGTGCTCAACCATCGAAGTTAGAATTATCACCAGATCGACCCTGCCCGACGCGAGAACGTCGGTTGGGTTTGTCGTAAAGTTGCCAGTCCCAAGCGCGGCGCAGGCGGTGTCGCGCTGGCTCTCGCGGCCACAAGCGATCGCCACCTCAACCGCGCCACGCAGGCGCAGCTTGTCGATGGCGGTTCGATAAGCGCTGAGCACATTGCCGCAACCGATGATGCCGAGGCGGACGGGAGGCGGAGTCTTCACGTCTTAACGAGTCAGGCTGAAGCGTTTCATGGCGTGTTCAGCGTTCGGTGTTCGATGTTCGACGTTGAGATTGCGCGGCACAAACATCCAACGTCGAACGCTGAACGTCGAACCGACTGCCGCTATTCTCCATTCCGGGCAGTTCACGGCAAATCCTTGATCCGGAGATTCCGGTGCCGGACAATTTTGCCATCATTGTAGTTCTGCAAGCCGATGTAACCCGCACGCGTTCGTTGATTGGCGTCACTCCAGGTCGTCACCAGCCGGCCGTTCATACGAACCGAATAATCCTGCCCGATGCAGACAATTTCGTAAGCGTTCCATTGGCCGGGCGGTTGGGTGTTGGCGATCGTGGAAGCTTTGAATGGATAAATCGATCCTGTGCGCCAAGTCGGCTTTTCCGGATTTGGATCGCCAATTTCCATTTCGTGTCCCTGGCGGACGGCGACCCAGGGGTCGTTGCCAGGATTTGGAAAACGCACATACACGCCGGAGTCCGCGATGGCCTGCTCCTGCAGGAATTCTCCGCGCAGAACGAAGTTGGTGTAAGTTTGTTTCGTGTGCCACCAAAGCCCCATGCCGCCATGCCCTGTAGCCACTCCATTCTCGACGGTGAAATTGCCGGGGCCGCATTGCGCCCATCCGTCGGCGGCGTTCTGGCCAAGCAGCGGCTTGAATCCAGCCTCGTCATCCTGGGCGTTTGGAATCAGGTCGAGGAACTCGGCTGGGATTTCGTCGAGGGATCGGATTTCGGCCTTGCGGTAGTAACACTCGGCGGCCTCAGACTGGAGCTGGATTTTTCCCGAAAGAAGAGGGATCACGCGGCCGGCCTCCGTGTAACGAGGATTTGTCGCGATCAGATTGACCCTGCCGTTCAGCAAATGAATGCAGTTGCCGGCCCAGAAGACGACTTCGGCCGTGTTCCATTGTCCGAACGGCTTCTCGTCGTCGATGCTCGGCGTCACGCCATAGCTTGGATCAGCCACGATTCGCGGAGCACCGCGCTTGTAAACGATGATTTTCTCGCCGGCTCCCTCCTTCTTATAGGGAATTGACGGTTCCATCTCCTTCGTGACGTGCAAGCCCTCGACGTCGATGATCGCGCCATTGACACTCCACCATTGTCCAACGCCTTTCTCCATGACGTTGCACTCGACCGAGGTCATCCAGCCGGTGCGGGGATTCGGCTCGTTGACGCAGCAATAAAGAATGCCGGTGTCCCGGCCCACGGTCTCGCGCGGCGGCCAGCGTTTCTCGCCCCACTTGAATTCAACGCGAAAGTGGAAGTTGGTGAACTGCTCTTGGGTCGTAATCGAACCGTAGATTTCACCCGAAACACGAATAGCGGCAGCGCCGTCGGTCTCCACGACCGTGAACACGCGGCGCGGATCGTTGTTCCAGCCGAGCGGCGTTTTGCTTCCGGGCGGCGGCGCGAGGAAGCTGTCCCAGCCGGTTAGATTCTTGCCGTTGAAGAGCGGTTTCCAGGCTGTTGCAGCCTCTGCAGCTTTGCTCAATGGATGAAGCATCGCCGCCAGAAGACCGAGGCAAACTACTCTCAGGATTTTTGAAGCCGTGGAAGAACGGTTGGCCCGCTTGTCAAATCCTACACGGTCTTTTCCCTCACCCTGGGGCGAGCATAAGTGTGAGCGGAAAGGTGCGCGGACTCTGGCAGTCAATCTTGGGTTCATGAAGTCTGGATTTGATTCGGGCTGCAACTTTTGGGCTGAAATCATGTTTACTGTCTGGTGTACCTTCAAGCGTTAATTGCCGTCGCACGGGAACACTGCGCAAACGACCTCTTCGGAAAATGATCCAAGGCACCCAAATTACGGATTCTTCAGGCTCTGAATCTCAGCCCTTCTCCATGCCCCTCTGGCAGCCCGTCCTGCTCGCGGCGCTGGCAGGCGGAATGGGCTGGGGTATTCGCGGGCAGTACGGCCACGAGACGGGCGCCATGATCGCCGGCTTGCTCGTCAGTCTGGTGCTCGTGTTCCTGCTCTGTCCTCAAGCCGCTTTGCTTCCCGCTGCTCGCGCTGTCGCGATGGGGACTATCACGATCGGGTTCGGCGGGTCGATGACTTACGGACAAACCGTCGGGCTGACCCACGACGCGCCGCTCATCGGGAATTGGGCTGCGCTCCGCTGGGGCATGTTCGGGCTCGCGATCAAAGGCGGAATCTGGATCGGGTTTGCCGGCCTTTTCCTCGGCATGGGCCTGGGAAGCGTTCGATATCGCGCGCGCGAAGTTCTCTTCCTCATGCTGGCCATGCTCGCGCTCTATGCCTTCGGCGTCTGGGCGCTGAATCGGCCCTTCGATCCGGCCCACAAGACCCTGCCGTGGATTTATTTCTCGGATGACTGGCACTGGGAACCGGGCGCTGATCTCAAGCCAAGGCGAGAATGTTGGGGCGGACTGTTGTTCGCACTGCTCGGAGCATGGGCCTGGGTCAGCGCGATTCGCCGCGATCGACTCGCACGCAATCTGGAATGGTGGGGCATGGTGGGCGGCGCGCTCGGTTTCCCGTTGGGTCAATCGCTGCAAGCTTTTCACGCGTGGAATCCGGAACTCTTCAAAACCGGGATCTGGCTGCGCCTTGATCCGGTCATGAATTGGTGGAATTGGATGGAAACCACGTTTGGTGCAATCATGGGCGCGTGCCTCGGCCTTGGACTCTGGCTGAATTCCCGGCACATCGCGCTTCCTGAAAATAGTAGCAGCCGAGGTAACGAGGCTCATGCTTTCACGTTGAACGAGGCAACAGCGACTACGTCCACGGGGAATTCTCACGTGACTCTTGCACTTGAATGGGTGCTCGTCAGCCTTCACGTGACGCTGCTCGTGCTCGCGGAGTTTGGTTCAGTCCGCGCCATCAGCTCTTTCTACGATCTCGGGCTGGTTCTGGCATTGATTCCAATGGTAGCCGTGGCCGGCGGGCGATGGTGGCCCTTTTTCCTCGTTTTCCCGATCACGGCTCTGCCCATCGCCGGCAAAACCATCCGCCAACTGGTGTATCGAGAACAGGCGATCGGCCTTGTGCCCGGCTGGCTGCTGTATGGCATCTTGCCACTCGTGCTGACGATCCTTGCCGCGATTTGGTTTGCATGGGGATCCAACCGCGAATTATCAGCCGGCGAATTCGCTCGGAGGTCGTTGCTGATTTGCACGTGGCTCTACTTCGGCCTCAACTACGCCTTCTTTCACTTCCCGTGGCCTTGGACCACATGGACAAGCCGAACTCCGAATGCGCTGGCCTTCACGTTTTGCGCAGTTGGGTTGACGTTGGCCACGATCTGGATTTCCCCCAAAGGTCACCGGGCGGATTCCTAGCCGTGCGCCTGCAGAAGAAACTCACGCAAAGGTCGCCAAAGCCGCAAAGGAGGAAGTGGAAAACAGACCCTTCCGCGCCCTGTCACTCCTCGCGGTTCAAGGATCGAGTCCCCGAGTGTCGGAACCTTGTTTCCTTCGCGTTCGTAAGCCACGTTGCTCAGAGCCCGTCAACGAAACTGATCATCCGGCTGGCCCGCGGCGGGACCTGCGTGGCCGTCGTGGCGCAACGCGGAAATACAATTCAAGGGTTTGGACTCCTCCGTGTTCCGGGTTGCCGATCAGCCGTTGCCGTTTGCAGTCCACCACCAAATCAAGGACCTCCAAGGGCACCTGCCCGAGCAGATTGGGGACACGCTCCGGCACCTCAGCGACATCGCAGATCACCCATCGGTTCATCAGCTCCAGTTTCACCGCGCCATATCGGCGGATTCTCGCCGGACCCGTTGCCGTTGAAACGCGCGCGGTTTGCAGCGGTTCCAGGCCAAGCGCCTTGATGACGCTGGGCTTGAGCGCCAATTCCGTGGCTCCCGTGTCCACCAGCGCCTCCACTTCGAGCGCACGCGGTTTATCCCTCGTCAAACCGCGTTCGAGCACGATCTGGTCTCCGTAGTTGGTGATTTTGATCTTGGCGACAACCCTCCCCATGCGATTTCGCTTTTTCATGCGCTACACTGAAAGAGAACGGCAGAGCCGTCAACTTTGTTTCGTAACAAGTTTCATGATCGCTCCAACATTCTTGAAAGCGACAAATCCGAGCAGCGTCGGTCTCCCACGTTAAAACTCACGGCTCCGCCTCCAGCGAAGCGCAAACCAGTTCTGCGTCGCTGCGGGCAAAGACGCGGCGGTT
>JACPRI010000320.1 GCA_016190065.1 Verrucomicrobiota bacterium | reverse complement strand
TGGCTTCGTCGTCGCCGAGGAACCGCCAGTTCTGCGGATCCCATCGCAGCTTGCGCCGATACCAGTAGGCCAGATTCGCCAGGTGACAAACCGTGACGCTTCGCGCGCCAATCTCCACGTCCGCGACCGGCCGTTTCCGTGCGCGGATGCAATCGATCCAATCGCGGTGGTGCCCCGGAGATTTGGGCAGGCGCACGTCCTTTTCGCCGAGAGGCTCCTGGACAATGCTTTCCGGCTCGCTCGTCAGCTTGCCGCGATCGATGTAAAGCTTGCCTTCTGTACCCTCGAAGGTGCAGCCGCTTGGCCCGCCGTGGAACATCTCGGCGCCATTGGCATACACGAGTTTGGCGCCAGTCTCCGCTTTCGGATCATCCGGCGGAACGATCTCGACCGGCCCGGACCGATCCATGTCGAGCGCCCACTGCGCAATGTCGAAATGGTGCGCGCCCATGTCCGTCATCCCGCCGCCGGAATATTCGCGATACGACCGCCACGCGGGAAAATGATTGTGCTTGCCGCGCGGACTGAGGGCCGAGTGGTAAGGCCGCATCGGCGCTTGACCAAGCCAAAGGCTCCAATCCAAGCCTGGCTCCATCGGCTCCTCGCCGAGATCGCACCAGCGGCTCGGCCCGCCCACCCCCACACGCACGGTCTTGATTTTTCCGATACGACCGCTGCGAATCAATTCTACCGCCTCTCGGAATTTGCCGAACACATTGGAGCGTTGCTGGCTTCCAGTTTGAAACACACGATTGAATTTGCGGACGGCCTCGATGCAAAGTTGCGCCTCGCGGATCGTGAGCGTCAGCGGCTTCTCGCAATAGACGTCCTTGCCCGCACTGCACGCTTCGATGATCGGGATCGCGTGCCAATGATCCGGAGTCGCGATGACGACGGCGTCAATGTCCCTGCGCGCGATGACCTCGCGGAAATCATTGTGTTCATCGCATCCCTTGGCTCGATTAGCTTTGGCGTAGCGATCCTCGATGTATTTCTTCGCGTGAAGCCGGCGCGTCGTATCCACGTCACAGACGGCCACGCACTGAACATCGGGAAACCCAGAGAGCGTGCTCAGATGGTAATCATGCGCCATCTTGCCCGTGCCGATGAAGCCGACGGCAATCCGCTCGTTCGGTGGCGCGCTGCCTTCGGCTCCCAAAACAGAGTTGGGCACAATCAGCGGCGCGACGACGGTGCTGGCTCCGGTTCGTTTAAGAAATTCGCGGCGGGATAATTTGTTCACAAGCTTTGCCTGGCTCGCACGATAGCGCCTGGCCTGTTCTAAGTCCAATTCGTCTCAACGGAAGCGTCACTCGTAAGCGATCCCTCGGATTTCCAATGCCTCCTCGCCTGACGGGAGCTTGAACTGCACGCGCTGCCCGATCCGTGCGTTCAACAAAGCCTTCGCAATCGGCGAGAGCCAACTGACCCAATTTCGGTCCAAGTCGATCTCGTCGATTCCCACAATGCGATAGCAGGACACTTCTCCGCTCTGAGTTCGAACCGTGACGGTTGCCCCGAAGCGCACCTGATCGGCTTGCCCGGCGGGCGGAGGCACAACGACCGCCGTCTGCAAGCTTTGCTGTAGGTGGCGAATTCGTTGGTCCAACATCTGAAGCTGCCGTTTGGCTTCGCTATCCTCCGGCAAGGCGGCGAGTCGCGGGCGCTCGACCTGGAGCAAGCGTTCCAGTTCCGCACGCAATCGCGCCGCGCCCTCCGGTGTCAGGTAATTCTTCGCCCCGGGCGGCAGCGGCGGCGGCGGCCGCGGGACCGGCGGAAGATCGGGCAGATCGTCCGATTCGCGTGTGAACGCCTTGCTCATGTCACCGCTTCCCCGCTTCGCGCATGGACCAAAGATTCTGATCCGTGCGAATCAGAATGGTTCCATCCGAAACCGCCAACGAGGCGTTCATCGGCTCTCCGCCGATTGAGTTTGTCGCCAGGCACTCGAACTTCGGACTGGCCCGCAGCACGAACACGTCGGCGTTTTGATTAAGGGTATCAGACAGAGCCTAGCGCGCCTCGTATCCCGTAGTGGTGGCGGATCTGCGGCCCTGGAACAGCGTGTAACCGGGGCGGTTCTGCCAGCTTGAGGGACCGGCCAGGACCTTGCCATGGGCTAGCACGGATTTGCGGACAATTTCTTCCCGCGCGTTGTAAGTGGGTGAGCCATCACGATCGCCTGCCTGGATGCCAAAATCGTTGCTCGCGACCATTACGATGTCGATGCCTTCGACCTCATCGAGGATGGTATCGATCATTCCGACGCCGGCCGGATTCTCGATTTGAATCATGATGAGAATATTGTTGTTGGCGTTGTTGGCATAGCCGCGGCCCCAAATGGCGCTGGCGCGGTTGTTGCCCGCGCTGCGATGACCCCACGGTTGGGTATTCGGGCTTTCGCGGTTACCAATCGGAAATTTGGCGAACATGACCGCGTTCCGCGCTTCCTCCACCGTAGAAACCATGGGAATGACGATCCCGAGCGCGCCGGCGTCAGTGGCTTTCTGGATGTCGCCGACGTTGGCCAACGGCACGCGCACGAACGGGATGCAACCGGCGGCGGCGATCACCTCGATCAGGTTCTGCGTTTCGCGCCACGTCAGCGTGCTGTGCTGCATTTCGATCCAGATGAAATCCTGCCCTTCGCAGGCTTTTTTCGCCGCTTCGAGATCGGGCTCCGTGA
>JACPRI010000319.1 GCA_016190065.1 Verrucomicrobiota bacterium | reverse complement strand
TTCGCGAAGCGATATCGCAGTCTTCGAGATTGACGAGTCTCAACATCCCCTTTCGCCGATTCTGGTTTTGCCTCGACTTTCATTTGATCAATGCTCGCACGAAAGTCTCGAATTATCTCCCGGTGACGAAGTCCTTGTCATCGGGTTTCCAAATCAGGAGACGGAAGAACCTGCGGATCACGTGATAGTGTCCAATGAAGTGTGTTTCAAAGCGGCTATCGACTCGGCGAATCAAAGATACGAGTGGAAGCTGACCTTCGATCCACAAACTATGCCATGCGAGCTCCACAACATGAGCGGGTCGCCTGTCTTTCGTTTTTCAGGTGCTGAGAAGCGGTGCGATCTTGTCGGCATGTTGACCTGTGGCCGGAGAGCGTCAGGGGTTGCTTTTTTTTATCGACGTCGCAATCCTGCGCTGGGCGCTGAATGACATCTGTTGTCAGGCTTAACTCACTTCGTTCATTACCGCAATGGTCAGACCCATGACCGCTAATGGCGTAACGAGAATCAAGCCCGGACGCCGACTGAGTCTCCGACAAGCACTTGATTTCCAACAAAATCGCTCACCAAGCAGCGCTCGGATTGCGCGATGACTTCACAGTTACGCAGGACCGCGAGCAACGCGCGCGTGTGGCGTGTGGCAAGCGCGATTGCTAATTTGGGAAAATCCTGGTGCTCACTTCAAGACAGCAAATGGGAAATCCTCGGCAAACCAAAGGCAGGCGTGCTGCAGCCCGAACACAAACCGAAGCGCCGGACGCGCCCGGAGCCTAGCCTGAAGAAATCGCGAAGGCGTTTGGCATCGACGCCGCACTTTAGCCGCAAAACAGGCTTTCCATGTATTTCACTCAAACGAAATCAACTCGTCGCAGCGATTCGATCCGCACGTCAACCATTCCGCGTTATCGGCGAATTTCGGCGATTTGTTATGACTGGATGTTATGACTCGGCGGTTCAGTGACGGTGCTTTTTTGGTAAGTGGTTGAAGCGAAAAAGGTGGAGCGGGTGAAGGGAATCGAACCCTCGTCTCAGCCTTGGGAAGGCCACATTCTACCATTGAACCACACCCGCACGGCGGTGATCTTTAACAAAGTTCCACCAGGGACGCAACCGAGCATTTAGCAGGTCGGTAATCCTCTGTAATCCTCAGTTCCGTCGGGGAGGACATGCACCCGGAACGATCACACTTTGCAAAGTGTGGATTCTCCCATTCCCGTCTCTCTCGTTTCCTGCGGCAAATTGAGGAATTACTCACGCAAACCCCTACGGATTGTATTTGAATCGGCGGGCGCTTTTTGATATGGGTCTGGACCGGTGACTGCCGAACTAGCGTGATCCTGTGAAAAAGACCCAGCTCCTCGAATATTGTTTGGTAGTTTCATTACTCCCAATTCTTTCCAACGCTCGCGCCCAAACGCCTTCCGCCACCGACGCCATCGTCGTGGAATCGGAAAACAAGGTCGAGAAATCAGATTCCGGCACGGGCCCCTGGATCGCGGCGAAAACCAACGACGTCTTGAAAGTCAAAGACCGCTTTCGCACCGGCTTCAAAAGCCGCGCGACCTTGCGCTTGTCCAATCAGGGCATCTTGCGCGTCAGCCAATTGACAACGCTCGAAATCCAGCCGCCCGCGGATCCCACCAAAGCGCAGTCAGTCCTCGACCTCAAAAGCGGCACGGCGTACTTCTTCAATCGGGATCGCCCCGTCGAAACCCAGTTTCAAACACCGCAAGCTTCCGGAGCCATCCGCGGCACGGAGTTCAACATCGAGGTCGAGGACGGAAGCGGGCGCACGGTCGTGACGTTGCTCGATGGCGCGGTCGATCTGACGAATCAGCTCGGCCAAGTCAGCCTGGCGAGTGGCGAGCAAGGGATCGTTGATCCGGGCCAGGCGCCCAGGAAGACCGCGGTGATCGACGCGGTGAACATCATTCAATGGGGCCTGTACTATCCCGGCGTGCTCGACGTCTCGGAGTTGGGTTTGAGTGAAGCGGAAAAATCCGCGTTCAGCGAATCGCTCAAGTCTTATCAACAAGGCGACCTGCTCCAAGCTCTGGCCAGTTATCCGACCAACCGCACGGCAAGCTCATCCAAAGAACTGATTTATTCGGCGGCGCTGCAACTGGCGGTCGGGCAGGTCAAAGAAGCAGAGTCGCTGCTCGGCAAAATTGGCGCCGGCGACGCGAGTTCAACCGGATTCGCGGACGCGCTGCGGCAGTTGATCGCGGCCGTCAAATTCCAAACCTGGAAGCGCGCCCATCCGCCTGCAACCGCGACCGAGTGGATGGCTGAATCGTACTACCAGCAGTCGCGGTCGATGCTGGAAGAGGCGCGCACGGCGGCCCGGAAGGCTGTGGAGAAAGCGCCGGAATTCGGCTTTGCACGTGCGCGTTTGGCCGAGATGGAATTCAGTTTCGGACGCACGGCCGAAGCCTTGCAATCGGTGGAGAAAAGCCTGGAGCTTTCACCGCGCAACGCCCAGGCGCTTTCCCTGAAAGGCTTCCTGCTCGCCGCGCAAAATCGGGTCAAGGAAGCGCTGCCTTATTTCGATCAGGCCATCGCCATCGACGGCGGGTTGGGCAATGCGTGGCTCGGGCGCGGCCTCTGCAAGATTCGAGGCGGTGACCGTGTTTCCGGCCGCCAGGATCTCCAGGTTGCGGCGACGCTGGAACCGCACCGGGCGGTCTTGCGCAGTTATCTGTCCAAAGCGTACAGCAACGAAGGGGACTTGCGCCGCGCTCGCGAGGAAATTGATCTGGCCAAGCGCTACGACCCGAACGACCCAACGGCGTTTCTCTACTCCGCCCTTTTGGCTCAGGAGCACAACCAGATCAACGAAGGCGTGCGCGATTTGGAGAAATCCAAAGAACTGAACGACAATCGCAGCGTTTTTCGCTCACGGCTTTTGCTCGACCAAGACCGCGCGGTTCGCAGCGCCAACCTGGCTGCGATTTACCGCGACAACGGGATGAACCAGCTCAGCATCCGCGAGGCCTCGCGCGCCGCGAACTATGACTACGGGAATTATTCGGCGCATTTGTTCCTGGCGAACAGCTACAACGAACTTCGCGATCCGAAGCAGGTCACCCTGCGTTACGAGACGCCGTGGCTGTCCGAATTCCTCCTGGCGAATCTCCTCGCGCCGGTGGGGGCAGGGACGCTTTCCCAAAGCGTTTCGCAACAGGAATACTCGAAGCTGTTCGAGCGCGACCGCTTTGGGGTCAGTTCGAGCACGGAGTATTTGAGCCGGGGAGACTGGCTGCAAACGGGATCGCAATTTGGCACGTTCGGGAACAGCAGCTATTCGTTTGACGTGCACTACCGTTCTGAAAACGGCGAGCGGCCCAATCAAGATCTGGAAGGACTGACGTGGTGGGCGTCCTTCAAGCAACAACTCACGCCCAAGGATACGGTCTTCTTCCAGACCGTCTATTATGACTTCAAGGCTGGCGACGTCGCGCAGTATTATGATCAGAGCGAGGCCAGCGCCACACAGCGCATCACGGAAAAGCAGGAACCGAACATTTTCGCCGGCTACCATCATGAATGGGCGCCCGGCGTGCACACGCTTTTTTTGGCGGGCCGGCTGGATGACACATTCACTCGGACCGATCCCGTAAATCCCGTCCGCTTCCTGGACAAGAATGGCGCCGGCCAGGTCACGCGCGTGAGCCAGCGGAACGCCGGCTTGCAGTTCAGGAGTGAACTGGAAGGGTATTCCGCGGAACTGCAACAGATCTGGCAGCAACCCAAGCATACTCTGGTCGTGGGCGGACGGTATCAGCTTGCGTGGTCTGAAACGGATTCGGCACTCGAGGGGCGGCCCACCCAGATGGACGTGGAAACGGATCTGCAGCGCTTGAGCTTTTATGGATATCATCAATGGCAAATTCTTGAGCCATTGCGGCTGACCGCCGGAGTCACCTATGACAAGCTCCATTACCCGGCCAACATCGATATCGCGCCCATTACCGATCTGGAGGCGGAACAGGAAAAAGTATCCCCGAAAGTCGGCTTGCTTTGGTCACCAACGCCAGACACGAACCTACGGGCGTATTATTCGCGGTCCTTGGGCGGTTCGTTCTTCGACACGAGCGTTCGGATCGAGCCGGTTCAGATTGCCGGATTCGCTCAGGCGTACCGCAGCCTGATTCCGGAATCGGTGCGCGGGCTGGTGGCGGGCTCCGAATTCGAGCTTTGGGGCGCCGGTGCGGACCAACGATTTCCAACTGGCACTTACGTGGGAGTCGAAGGCCAGATTCTGAATTCAGAAGCGGAGCGGAGCTTCGGCGTCTATGACGCGTTTTTCCTGCAGCAACCCGCCGCGTCCCGCACGCCGGAACAGTTGGACTTCCGGGAAAAATCTCTCCTGTTTACGATCAATCAACTCCTCGGCAAGGAATGGTCCGTGGGTGCGACGTATCGGCTGAGCCATGCCGATTTGCTCGATCGTTTTACGGCCATTCCGGGCGGAGTGGCCACCTCGCCGGCCAATCTGATTTTGGATCAAGATCTCTCCGCGGTGCTCCATGAGCTGAGTCTGGCTGCGATTTACAATATCCCGTGCGGATTCTTCAGCGCTGTCGAAGGGCTTTGGTCCAAGCAAAGCAATCAGGGGTACGCGGCGGACATTCCCGGGGACGATTTCTGGCACCTGAACTTTTTCGTCGGCTATCGATTTCCCAGGCGGCTCGCGGAAGTCCGCGTCGGCTTGCTGAACCTGACCGATCAGGAGTACAAACTCAATCCGTTGAACCTGCACACGGAGCTGGCGCACGAGCGGACCTTCACGGCGCGGCTGAGGTTTAACTTTTAGTGAACTTCAAAAAACTCTTCGCATCACCTAAAGGCTGGGGCGTGGGTGTCGCTCTTGGCGTGGGGCTCGGCGCGCTGCTGATGCTGGACATTGGGGCTGTTTTCCGGTTGGACAAGATCGGCCTGGGAAGACTGGGAGGGTTTGGCGACCGGCTTGGCCGGCGCCTCCAGCAGATGAGTTATGACCTCCTGTTCGGCCCGAGGCCCGTGACAATTCCAAACGATGCAGTCGTCGTTTACATGGATGAGAAATCACACGAAGAGTTACGACAGCCGTTTGACAAAGCCTGGAGTCGTTCGTTGCATGCTCGACTCGTGGATCGGATGAGGGAAGAAGGGGCAAAGGCAGTCGTCTTCGATATTGTCTTCGCGGATCACTTCACCAATACACTTGAAGACCTGGATCTCGCCAGGGCAATAAAGGAGAACGGCAAAGTGATTCTGGCCGCGGACTGGGTTCGTGAGGGGGAGGATCGAAAAGCCGGCGCCGTCACGGCCAGCGGGAGCACGACGATTCTGCCGCAAGAGATCCTTTTGGAGAATGCCGCTGGGGTTGGCACGTCCGAGACTCTCCCAAGCCCAGACTTGTATGTTCGGCAGCACTTTCCGGGAGCGCCGGATGAGCTCATCTCAAGCCTGAGTTGGTCCGCCGCCGAGTTTCTGGGCGCAGAAGCGACCAAGCGTCCTGAACTCAAGTTCAGGCAGCGCTGGGTGAATTACTACGGCCCGCCCTTGACCTTGCCGAGAGTGAGCTTCTGGAAGGCGATCACGACGAACGCTGAGGAACGCGTGAAATCGGGAACCTTCCGTGACAAGATTGTTTTCGTCGGCGCCGGAATGATCACCGCTTTCTCCGGGGAACGGAAGGACGAATACCGTTCGCCTTACGCGATCTGGACCGAAGGCGTCATTGGCCAGAAGTTCTACATGCCCGGAGTTGAGATTCAGGCCACGGTCACGCTCAATCTCATGCGTGGGGATTGGCTGACGCGCGTGCCGTACTTGACCGACCTCTGGGTGGTATTGTTTTCCGGGTTGGTCTTCGGGTTTGCTTTGCCCAAGTTCCGGCCTGTTCCTGCCGCGCTGATGGCGGTGGCGAGCATGACAGTGGTCTTCTTTATCGCTTATTACTATTTTTCGCATCAGCTCACTTGGTTTTCGTGGTTTATTATCGCTGGCGTCCAAATTCCTGTGGCGACCCTTTGGTCCATCGTTTTCAACTCCATCAGCCTGTACGTCCAGGGCCGGCTCATGGAACAGTCGCTTTCGATGTATGTTTCGCCGCAACAGGTCAAGAAGCTCAAAAAGAATCCCGCCATCTTGAAGCCGGGCGCCGAAAAGCAGCAGTTGAGCATCCTGTTCAGCGACATTGCCAATTTCACGTCCATGTCCGAAGGGATGGATTCCGATCAACTGGCCGACTTGATGAACAGCTATTTCGAAATCTCCGTCAACCAATGCATTCATCCGGCGCAAGGCACTGTGGTCAAGTTCATCGGGGACGCAATCTTCGCCATCTGGAACGCGCCCGAGCCTCAGCCGGCCCATCAGGAGCTGGCCTGTCGCGGCGCGCTGCTTCTGAGGGATTCCGCGTCCAAGTTCACGTTTGGGAAGTCGGGAAAATCAGTTCGCACCCGCATCGGCCTGCATTGCGGCGTCGCCAACGTCGGGAATTTCGGAAGCTCGAACCGCGTCGATTACACGGCGCTGGGAGAGAACATCAACCTCGCCTCGCGCATGGAAGGCTTGAACAAATACCTGGGCACCGATCTGCTGATCACTTCGGACCTGTATTCAGGCGTGCAGGACAAATTTGTGACCCGGAAATGCGGCCGATTTCAACTCAAAGGCTTCGAGAAGGAGGTCGAGGTCCATGAGCTTCTGAGTGCGCCGGACCAGGCGGAAGTATCCAAGACCTGGCGCGAGGCCTACGAGCAGGCGTTGCGCGAGTTTGAAAAGAAGGATTTCGACGCGGCGGAAGCCGGCTTTCATTGCGTGCTCAAGCTCCAATCCAGCGACGGGCCGTCCCAGTTTTTCCTCAAGCACATCGTGGAACTCCGCTTGCATCCTCCGGACGGCGACTGGACCGGCGTCGTCGAACTGAAGGAGAAGTAGGTTAGTTCTTCAGAATCGCCAGGAATTGCCTCATCGCCGGGGACAGCACTTTGTTTTTCTTGTAGATCGCCGCGAGGGGCCGATAAAACTCGCCGTCCTGAAACTCTGCCTGAGCCAGGGTCTGTTTGTTGATCTCCTGCAGGATAGTGCTTTGGGGCACGATCGAGATTCCCGCGTCGATCTCGACGGCGCGTTTGACGGTCTCGATGTTGTCGAACTCCATCACGTGCTGCACGGCCACGTTGCTGTCTTTGAGAATCTTGTCGATGGCTTTGCGCGTCGGAATATCGGGCTCGAAGCCGATGAATTTCTGCCCGGACAAATCCGGCAGGCGCACCGATTTTTGCTTCGCCATCGAATGCTGGGGGTGGCAAATCATGACCAGCTTATCCCGCCGCAACGGCAGGACTTCGAGTTTGTTGTCTTTCGACGGATACGCCACCAGGCCGATATCCACCACGTTCCCGAGCACGTCCTCGTACACTTGATTCGACCGGCGGTACTCGACGTGGACGTTGACCGTCGGATAGCTCTTCAGAAATTTTTTGATATAGGGCGGCAAGTCGTGCAGGCCGATGCTGTAAATGGTCGCTACGCGAATGGTCCCGGAAATGATGTCCTTGATTTCCTGAAGTTTGCTGTGCAGGGAGTCGTAGGTCTGGATAATCTGCTTGCTGAATTCGTAAAGCACCTGGCCTTCGCGCGTCAGGCGGAATTTCTTTTTGCTGCGCTCGATGAGCAAGGACTTGAACTGTCTCTCCAGCGAGCCGATTTGCTGGCTGACGGCGGATTGCGTGATCTCATTGATATGGGCCGCCTTGGTGAAGCTTTCGGTTTCCGCCAGGTCGCAAAACACTTTCAGACTCTCGATTTGCATCGCGGAGATTGAAGGCCGAATCCCAAATTAAGTCAATCGAACCAAGGATTTCCTTGATTTTTGATTCAGTGCGTATATTTCGTTCAATTCAAATTGAACGCTTCGCGTCGCCTTAAGCGATTCGCCCGCGCTCGAGCGCCTGGCGAATTGACCGGCACGAAGTGTCCACCACGTCTTCCCGTCGCGTGAAATCCCGCGAAGCGTTCGTGTCGGGAAAGGAGGACCCGATGATTGCGCCGGCAGAGAAGGCGCCCCAGGCGCTCTCCAAGACTCGCCTTGATATGATCGAAGCCAGCGGACGTGTCTGCCAGCTTCTCGGAGTGCCTCGCTCCACGGGCCAGATTTATGGCCTCCTCTACCTTTCGCCCAAGCCACTGTCGCAGGAAGAAATCGCCGAACTGCTCGGCATCAGCAAAGGAAGCGCCAGCACGGGGACGCGCCAATTGTTGGCCTGGAGGGCCATCCGCTTGGTTTGGGTCCAGGGCGAGCGGCGGGACCATTTCGAAGTCGAGCCGGATCTTGGGAATTTGATCCGGGCGGGATATTCCGGTTTCGTCAAGCCAAGGCTGCTTTCCTCTCAGAAGAGGATCGAGCACATGTCCGCTTCGCTGGATGAGGAGTTCGCGGACGGCGGCTTAAGCCGGGAGGAATACAAAGTTTGCTCGGAGAGATTGAAGAGCTTTGCCCGAATCCACCGGAAGCTGCAAGCGTTGATCCCTTTGGCAGAAAAACTCTTCTAATGCATGTCCAATGGATTTGGCTGGTGCTGACGCTTATTTTGCTTCTGCCACCATTGCCTCTCTCGGCGTCTCTGCGAAAATTTCTCAGGTCTCGCAGGAACGTGACCGCGAGTGTGTCGTCGCTCCTCTGCATTTGGCAAAACTGGGTTGATCTTTTGCGGGCGGGGGCCGGAGTTTATCTGCTCACGGAATATGCCGTGCAGACGGATCCGGGCGTAAAAGGGGCTGGGACGGAGGCACTCATGTTGGAGGCCACCATTCTGGTTGTCGTTTTGCTTTTCCAAACCGTTCGCTTCGGCCAAGGCCCCCGGTTAGTTGCGCCAGTTTTTTATCTCTGCGGGTTCACGCTGGTTCTGGCCGGTTACGCTGCGGGTGGATTCGCCATCTTCACTGGATGGCTCTTTGCGATCGGTGGCAAGAATCCGGCCTACCAACTCCCGATCATGGGAGTCGCGCTAGGCATGGCGGGAGGTCTTTTGGATTTCAATTTGCGGTTGGTGGTAGCTTTTGGCCTGATTTTCCTGCCGTTGTTTCTGGCGTTCATGACGCGGCTGCCATTGGCCTTTGTGGCTCGCGAGCCGGTGGCGATGACGGCGTAGAGCCGCTTGAATCCATGTTTCAGGTATTCCGTTTCGCCGCGAGCGGACACACAAAGCAACCGCGCCGTGCAGGGAGAGCCCGACTTCAATCAGCCGCCAAGTTGGATGGCTCTGATGTCCGGTGAGTGCCCATGACCGCTTACGAACAAGCCAAATCTCAGCTCCAGATTTCGCCGAAGAGCTGGCTGATCACAGGCGTCGCAGGCTTTATCGGATCTAATCTGCTAGAACGATTGCTTCTGCTCGATCAGCGAGTCGTGGGTCTCGACAATTTCGCCACCGGCAAGCAACAGAATCTCGAGGAAACCAGCCGCCTGGTGAAGCCGAAACAATGGGCGAGGTTCTCGTTTCTCGAGGGTGACATTCGCGATTTGAACACGTGCCAGACGGCTTGCGCTGGAGTTGATTTCGTATTGCACCAGGCGGCTCTGGGATCAGTGCCGAGGTCAATCTCTGATCCGATTGCTACCCACGAAATCAATGTCACCGGCTTTCTCAATATGCTCGTGGCCTCAAGGGACCAGCGGGTAAGGAGATTTGTCTATGCCGCGAGCAGCGCCACCTACGGTGATCACCCCGCTCTGCCGAAAGTCGAAGAAAGCATCGGCCGCCCACTCTCACCATACGCCGCCACGAAATACTTCAATGAAGTTTACGCGGAAGTCTTCCAACGGTGCTATGGCGTGGAATCCATTGGACTTCGATATTTCAACGTGTATGGGCCAAGGCAGGATCCCGATGGCGCGTATGCGGCCGTGATCCCTCGCTGGATCGCCGCGATGATGAGCAACCAGCCCGTGCAGATCAACGGGGACGGCGAAACCAGCCGGGATTTTTGTTTTGTGGAGAACACCGTCCAGGCCAATCTGCTCGCGGCCACGACGACAAATGCCGAGGCTATCGGGCAGGTGTACAACGTGGCCTTAAACGCTCGCACCAGCTTGAACCAATTGTTTGGATTATTGCGGGAGCGGTTGCTTCCTTCGTTTTCACACCTGAAAGACTGCGCACCTGTCTATGCCGATTTTCGACCCGGCGATGTCCGCCATTCGCAAGCGGACATCGGCAAAGCCAGACGCCTTCTCGGTTACGAGCCGACGCACAGCTTTGAGCAAGGCCTGGACGAATCGTTGGATTGGTTCAAGCGGAGCGCAAGCGCTCTGAGCGCGCTTCGAAAGTAGCGCCGGCAGTTGCCTGCCCCATTAACATGCACATTGCCATTATTGGTCTGGGCTACGTCGGACTGCCGCTGTCGCTGCAATTCGCGCGTTCGGGCGTGACCGTTCTGGGCCTGGATGTGGATCGGGCGAAAGTCGATGCCATCAACGCCGGCCGCAGTTACATCAAGCACATTGAGACTGCGGGGATCCAAGAACAGCGCGCCGCAAAACGACTTTCCGCCTCCACAGATTTCAGCCGCGTCAAAGACGTCGAGGCGATCATCATTTGCGTCCCGACGCCGCTCAACAAAAACCGCGAGCCGGACATTTCCTTTATCCTCAAGACAGGGGAAAGTGTTGCCCCGCACCTTAAAAAGGGCACGCTGGTGGTCCTGGAATCAACGACTTATCCTGGCACGACCGACGAAGACTTGCGCGAAGTGCTCGAAAGAGGTTCAGGACTGAAAGCGGGCGTTGATTTTCACCTCGCCTTCTCACCCGAACGCGAGGATCCAGGCAATCCGGACAGCCGAGTCGCGTCGATTCCAAAGATCATCGGCGGCTATTCGCCCGGTTGTTTGGATAAGGCCAAAACGCTTTACTCACGCGCGATCCAGACGATCGTCCCGGTCTCTTCTTGCCGCGCGGCGGAAGCAACCAAGCTGCTGGAAAACATTTTCCGCAGCGTCAACATCGCGCTGGTCAACGAACTGAAGGTGGTTTACAGCGGGATGGGCATCGATATTTGGGAGGTTATCAACGCGGCAAAAACGAAGCCATTCGGTTTCATGCCGTTTTATCCGGGGCCGGGATTGGGCGGGCATTGCATTCCCATCGATCCTTTTTACCTGACCTGGAAAGCCCGTGAATACGGCCAGAACACGCGCTTTATTGAGCTTGCGGGCGAGATCAACACCGCCATGCCTGAATACGTCGTCAATCGCGTGGCCGAAGCGCTCAACGAACAACGCAAACCGGTGAAAGGCTCGAAGGTGTTGATCATTGGCCTGGCCTACAAACCGAACGTGGACGATGATCGGGAATCGCCGAGCTATCATCTGATGGACTTGCTGAAAAAACGTGGCGCGCAAGTCGCGTATTATGATCCGCACGTTCCCCTGATTCGTCCGAGCCGTGAGCACAGCGATTGGGCAGGGAGCAGATCGATCGCCTGGAACCGAGAGACCCTTTCGAGTTTCGACGCCGTGCTGATCGCGACTGCACACGACGCGGTCAATTACGAAGATCTCGCCGCCTGGGCGCACTGCATCGTCGATACTCGCAACGTCATGGTTGAAATCAAGGTCAAAGCCAGCCAAGTATGGAAAGCGTGATCCTGAGTGGCAAGTGAAAAATCGCGAATGGCTCGTCTGGCTTCCGCTCATCCTGATTATCGCTTGGTGGCTGTACGATCTTCAATTCCAATGGCGCGCGCTCGCCGAATACCAATATGGATGGCTGGTTGCCTTGCTGACGGCATATCTGCTCTGGGAGCGCTGGCCTGGCATTCCATCCGAAGATCGTCCCGCTTCTCTTTGGCTTTGCAGTGCGCTGGTGCTGATCGGGACGCCCTTCGTCCTGGTTGCCGAGCTCTACAAGCAAGCCATCGCGAACACGCCCGCTGCGAGCTTTTCCCTGAGCATCGGCAGCGCGTTTTACGTGATGGCCAATGTTCTGTACCTGTGCGGCTGGAAAACGCTTCGCCACTTTCTTTTTCCGTTGCTCTTCCTGTTTCTGGCGGTCCCGCTGCCTGGAATTCTATGGAGTCCGGTTGTGCTCTCGTTGAAGGAACTGATCACGACGTTAGACGTCGAGACGCTCAAACTAATCGGGATTCCCGCGGTGCAGCAGGCGAACGTCATCCGCTTGCCCAACTGCGTCGTCGGCATCGACGAAGCGTGCAGCGGCGTCCGGAGCCTGCAATCGAGCATTATGGCCAGCTTGTTCATAGGAAACCTGACCTTCAGACGCTGGGGCTTGCAACTGACCTTCCTGCTCGCCGGGATGGTGTTGGCGCTGACGGGAAATTTCTTGCGGTCCCTGTATCTGTCCATCACCGCACATCGCCATGGAATCGAAGCCCTCGAACGAATACACGACACCGCCGGCTGGAGCATCTTTGCTTTCACGGCGGTGGGGCTGTGTGGCATCGCGTGGTTGGTGAAGCGATTCGAGAAGCGGGCGGCCATTTGACTTTGCTTGTTCCAGGGATGGTTGAGTGGCGGCCCTTTACTGCTACGCCTTTATAGAGCATACATTCCGGTCGATAGGTTCGAACAACGAGTCGAACAGGAGAGAAAAGCCGCCTCACCAAGCGGCTTTTTTGTTTTTCCGCTTCTCCCGCCACGTGGTTTTTGAAGCGGTAATACAAGGGAATAAGAACAGGAGGAAGCGTTAGACGCAATGCCGCACCGCCATGACTTGTCACGTTCAGGCCACGTTGGATGCGGCTTGCGCAGTCTTGGAGGCTTCGGTTAAAAGGGATCGTTGGTTGGTGAAAGACGAACCTATGTTGCAGGAGCAAAGGCAGAGTTCGATTGGCCCCGACAGCGTTTTTGCCGTCATCCTGGGCGGAGGACAGGGCACCCGCCTGTTTCCACTGACCAAGGACCGCGCCAAACCGGCTGTGCCGCTGGGGGGTAAATATCGTCTGGTCGATATCCCGATCTCGAACTGCATCAATTCCAGTTACAAGCGGATGTACTTGATGACCCAGTTCAACTCGGCGTCGCTGCACCGCCACATCGCGCTCTCCTATAAATTCGATCACTTCTCCAGGGGGTTCGTCGAAATCCTCGCCGCCGAGCAAACGCTGACGGACACTTCCTGGTATGAAGGCACCGCCGATGCCGTCCGCAAGAACTTGATTCATCTGCTCGGACACACTTTTGAGTACCTTCTGATTTTGAGCGGGGACCAGTTGTATCGGATGGACTACCGCGCCATTGTGGACCAGCACATGAAGAAACGAGCCGACGTCACGGTCGCGACCATTCCCGTGCCCCGGCGTGACGTCGCTGGCTTCGGCATCGTGCAAATCGGTCCGGATCTGCGCATCAACCGGTTTGTGGAAAAACCAAAAGATCCGGCCCTACAGGACAGTTTGCAGCTTGATCGCGAGATGTATCCCGTGCTGGGAATTGAAGGCGAAGCCGAGCTCTTTCTGGCGTCGATGGGGATCTATGTGTTCAACCGTGAGGTGATCGTTCAACTGCTCGACAACGACTTCATGGATTTTGGCAAGCACGTCATTCCGCACGCAATCGGCACGCACCGGGTCTTTGCCTACGTCTTTCAGGGGTACTGGGAGGACATCGGCACCATCCGCGCCTTTTTTGAAGCGAACCTGGAGATCACTTCCGTTTTGCCGCGCTTCAATTTCTTCGACATGAGCGCGCCGATTTTTACCCAGCCTCGGTATTTGCCCGCGTCAAAGATCAACGGCGGAAACTTCGAGCACTCCCTCATCTCTGACGGCTGCATCATCAACCATTCGTCTTTCCGCCATTGCCTGCTCGGCATTCGCAGCGTGGTCGAACAAGGGTGTCACCTCGAACGAACCGTCGTGATGGGGAATGACTTTTACGAATCGGCGGAATCCATCTCCAAGAATGAAGCCCAGGGCCGGCCGCGGATTGGGATCGGGCGAAATACCCGGATCGAAAACGCCATCATCGATAAGAACGCGCGGATTGGAAGCCATTGCTCGATCTCACCGGCAGACAAACCCAAAGATCTCGACCACCCGCTTTACTACATTCGAGATGGAATTGTGATCATTCCGAAGAACGGCGCGATTCCGCACGGGACGGTGATCTAGCGCCGCTTCACAAGCTGCCCAGCCCGCTTAGCGACATGAACGTCAGGAAAGAATATCCAATCGTCCCCAGCCCTCCCAACCAAAGGAGGAGGAACGACAAATTCTCCCAAAATACTTTGCGCGAGTCCATGATGCCCGGGATGTGCGCCGTTGCGGCCGGCTTCTCGGAGCGGTAGATCTTAAGTCCCGCCGGCGTGCTCCGGATGGTGAGCGTCTCGCAAAATGCACTGGTCATTCTCATGGCCAAAGGATGGACCGCACCGGAGATTCAGAACAGAGGCAGAAGAAAATTATTTCCACCAGAACAGTTCCCTCGCGCTGAGAACTGTACTGGTCGATTGTTCTTCCAGGTGTAACTGTTGGAAATCCATCCCGCGGTTAAGATTCCGGTATGGCAACCGAAACGTTGATCTCCCACCTGGCGGCGCTTCCTGAATCGCGCGGCTGGCTCTACGAGCGAGTCGCGCTGCGCATCGGTGAGTTGATCGAGCACGGCACGTTGCGGCCCGGCGAGCGGATTCCCTCCGTGCGGCAACTCAGCCGGCAGGAGCAACTGAGCATTGCCACCGTCACGCAAGCTTACCGCGTATTGGAAAATCGCGGCCTGATCGAAGCGCGCCCGCAGTCCGGCTATTACGTTCGCCCCCGAATTTGGTCTCAACCGCCTGAACCCGCGAAGTCGCAACCCTCACCGAGCGCGACGCGCGTCAGTGTGAACGACCTCGTGATGGAAGTCCTGCAAGCCAATCACGACCCGACGCTGATTGTTTTCGGCGCGGCGCGGCCGGGAACCGAACTTTTGCCGACGGTGCAATTAAACCGCACCCTGGCATCGGTTGCTCGCCGGTATCCACGCGAGAGCAACACGAGCGATGTGCCTCCAGGCCATTTGAAGTTGCGAACTCAAATCGCCCGGCGGGCGATGGAATCGGGCTGCACGCTGGCGCCGGACGAGATCGTCGTCACGTGCGGCTGCCAGGAAGCGCTCAATCTGTGTCTGCGAGCGGTTGCGAAGGCGGGCGACACCATCGCCATCGAGTCGCCGACGTATTACGGGATTCTGCAGATCATCGAGTCGCTGGGCATGAAGGCCTGCGAGGTCCCGACGTTTCCGAGACACGGCGTGTGCCTGGACGAATTGGAGAAGCGGCTGACGCGCTGCAAAATCAAAGCCTGCGTTTTCTCGCCCAACTTCAGCAATCCGCTCGGCAGTTGCATGCCGGACGAAAAGAAGCAACGCCTGGTGGAGTTGCTGGCGAGGCGCGGAATTCCACTGATCGAGGATGATAACGGGAACTTGCCGCACTCCGGCGACCGGCCCAAGGCGGCCAAAGCCTTCGACCGACAGGGGATGGTCTTGCTCTGCGATTCCTTCACGAAAACGCTCGCGCCCGGCCTGCGCGTGGGTTGGACCGCGCCCGGCCGATTCCAGACGCGGGTCGAGCATTTGAAGTTCATCAGCACCGTGGGCACGGGAACCTTGCCCCAAATGGCGATCGCCGAATTCTTGGCGAATGGCGGTTACGATCATCACCTGCGCAAACTGCGGCGCGCGCTGGCCGATCAAGTGCGGTGCGCCACGCAGGCGATCGCGAAGTATTTTCCGGACGGAACCAAAGTGACCCGGCCGACCGGAGGGCATGTGCTGTGGGTGGAACTGCCGCCGCGGATCAACTCGCTGGAATTATTCCGCCGCGCCCTCGCAGAAAAAATCAGCATCACTCCGGGGCCGATTTTTTCACCGAAGCAGAAATATCAGAATTTCATCCGCCTGAGCTGCGGCGATCCGTGGACCGAAGCCCTGGACCAAGCCTTGCGCCGCCTGGGTGAGATCATGCGTGAGATGGGCTGAGTGGATTCACAGCTCACGGCTTACGCTTCAACTGCAGGTAAAAGTCCAGGGTCTTCCGCGCAATGCTGGTCCAGCTAAAGCACTGTTCGACACGTTGGCGGGCTTTGAGGCCCATGGCCCGGATTTTGTCCGGCGATTCCAGAAGCGAGTTGACGGCGGAGGCGAGATCGCGGGCGAATTGTTCCGGGTGCGAAGGTTCAACCTCGGTCGGACCGCTTGCTTCCGGCGTCACGAGCAAACCTGTCTCGCCGTGTTCCACCACTTCCGGAATGCCGCCCACGGCCGAAGCGACCACGGGAGTCTCACAAGCCATGGCTTCCAGATTGATGATGCCGAAGGGCTCATAGACCGATGGACACACGAAGAGCGTGGCGTGCGTGTAGAGGTGAATAATCTTATCCTTGGGCAGCATCTCCGCGATCCAGATGATTTTGTTTTTGGTTTCACCGCGGGCACGCTCCACTTTCTCGGTCATCTCCTGGCCGATTTCTTTCGTGTCCGGCGCGCCGGCACAGAGCACGACCTGAATGCCGGGTCGGAAATGCTGGATCGCGTTCACCAGATGAATGATGCCTTTCTGGCGCGTGATGCGGCCCACGAACAGAATGTACGGGATTGCGGGGTTGATGCCGCAAGCGCGAAGTGTTGCGGGATGCGGCGTGGGTTTGTACTGGTTCAGGTCAATTCCATTGTGGATCACGCGAATCTTCTCCGACGGCACGCCGTAGAGATCGTGCACGTCCTTTTTCATGGACTGCGATACGGCCACGACGCCGTCCGCGTTTTGATAAGCGGTGCGTTCGATCCAGGTGGACGCGTGGTAGGCCGTGCCGAGCTGCTCGACTTTCCAGGGCCGATGCGGCTCCAGGGAGTGAGTCGTGAGCACCAGAGAAGCGCCGCAAAGTTGTTTGACCAGGCAACCGGCGAAATGGCTGTACCAGGTGTGGCAATGCACGATGTCCACGTCTTTCGCCAACCCGGCCATGACGATGTCCCGGAGAATCGTGTCGAGAAATTTTTCGTGGCGGGGATCGTGCGCCGAGAGCTTCAGCTTCGGGTGCACGCCTTCCACCGAGAGATTGCCGCGCTGCTCCTGTTGGTCACCGAAGCAGAAGATCTGGACGCTGTGCGCTCGGTCATCCAGTGTGGCCAGTTCGCGCGTCAGATATTCCACATGCACGCCCGCTCCGCCATAAACGTAGGGGGGATATTCGTTGGTCAGGATGGCAATTTTCATCGCCGTAATTCCCTATCAGGATTCGGAGAAAAATTCCATTCCGTACGAGGATGGCTAGCCCAAGGCGTAATTCGTTTGCTTGACAGTGGCTTGCTTTGACGGCTAGTTCATCGCGGTTGATTTTCCAACCCTGATGTGTCCATCAGCGACAGCAGGGCACCTGGGTCGAATTTCCAATGGCCAAAGCAAAACAGACCAACAAGGCGAATCGCTTTGCCGGCCGCGAGCGGGTTGTGATCGAGAACGTGAAGCCTCAGATTGACGAGGGACGTTTCCCGATCAAACGAACTATCGGGGAGAAGGTCCTTGTGGAAGCGGATGTTTTCGTGGATGGCCACGACGCGCTTTCGTGCGTGTTGCTCTTTCGACACGAGAAGAATCCCCAATGGTCGGAAGTGCCGATGGAGTTTATAGGGAACGACCGATGGCGAGCCGAGTTCACCGTGGCGGAATTGGGACGTTACCACTATGCGCTTCAGGGATGGGTGGACCATTTCAAATCGTGGCAGCGGGACCTGCGTAAGAGAGTCGAAGCGCAACAACAGGACATGGCCACAGACCTGCTGGTCGGCGCGGAGCTGGTCTTCCAGGCCGCCGGCCGCGCGTCAGGCCAAGACGCGCATCGCTTGAAGGAATTGGCGGCGAGCCTGCGAAACCGGCGAGACTTTTCCGGCACGACTCACCTGGCGATGGTGGACGATCTCGCGCCGCTGGTCGTCCAGTATTCGGAGCGGCGCTTCGCGACTTTGTTTGACCACGAACTCGGCGTGATCGTGGACCCGGTCAAAGCGCGTTTCAGCGCGTGGTACGAAATGTTTCCGCGCTCCTGCTCTGCGCCGCCCGGCCAGCACGGCACGTTCAAGGATTGCGAAGCCCGCCTGCCGTACGTGGCGGCGATGGGATTCGACGTGCTCTATTTTCCGCCGATCCATCCGATCGGCCGCACTCACCGCAAAGGGAAGAACAATGCCCTAACCGCCGGACCCGATGACGTAGGCAGCCCGTGGGCGATCGGCGCGGAGGAAGGCGGGTACAAAGCCATCCACCCGCACCTGGGCACGCTTGAAGATTTCCGCACGCTCGTGGCGAAGGCAAAGGAGCTGGGCATCGATATCGCGCTCGACACCGCGTTCCAGTGTTCGCCGGATCATCCCTACGTGAGGGAGCATCCGGAATGGTTCAAAAAGCGGCCGGACGGCACGATTCAATACGCGGAGAATCCGCCCAAGAAGTACCAAGACATCTACCCGTTCGACTTCGAGACGGAGCATTGGCAGGCGCTCTGGGATGAACTGACGAGCGTGGTGCTGTTTTGGGCGGAGCAGGGCGTGCGAATCTTCCGAGTCGATAACCCGCACACCAAGCCGTTTCGGTTCTGGGACTATCTCCTGGAAAAAGTGAAGGCTCGGTATCCGGAGGCGATCTTTCTGTCCGAAGCGTTCACGCGTCCGAAAGTGCGGTATGGCCTGACCAAACTCGGCTTCAGCCAGGCTTACACGTATTTCGCGTGGCGGAATACAAAATGGGAATTGACGACCTACTTGACCGAGTTGACCCAGACCGATGTGCGCGAGCACTTCCGTCCAAACCTCTGGCCGAACACACCGGACATCCTGACGGAGCATTTGCAGAACGGCGAACCGCCGATTTTCAGTTCGCGGTTGATCCTGGCCGCGACCTTGAGCGCGAACTACGGCATCTACGGTCCGGCTTACGAGCTGCGCGAGAATCGAGCGCGCGAACGCCGCAGCGAAGAGTACCTCGATTCCGAAAAATACCAGCTTCGGCGCTGGGACCTCGATCGGCCCGACAGCTTGAAAGAATTGATCGGGCGCGTGAACAAAATCCGGCGCGAGAATCCCGCTTTGCAGAGCAACGGGAGCTTGCGCTTCCATCCCTGCGACAACGACCAGATCCTTTGCTACAGCAAACACACCGAGGATTACTCGAATTTGATCGTGGTGGTCGTAAACCTGGACTCGCGCCACACACAGGCCGGCTGGGTGGAACTCCCGATTCATGAGATGGGCGTGGATCCCGAGAAGCCCTATCAAATGCACGATTTGCTCACCGACGCGCGCTACATGTGGCATGGCCCGCGCAACTACGTGGAATTGAATCCGCACTTCCTTCCCGCGCACATCCTTCGCGTCCGCCGCCGAGTCCGGGCGGAACAGGACTTTGACTACTACATGTAATCCGGCCGCGGCAGCGCCGGATTGGTGGATCGGTGGATTCTTGGATGAGTGGAAACCCAACACTACTCCATCAATCCAGTAATCCAACAATCCATTCATTCATCCAACAGTCCCTCCTGGGGAGCATGGCTAGCCCTCAATTGCTCCACCCTTACCGTCTTTTGCTGCCCCCATTGCAACAGACAGCGCAAATCGCCGACAAAAAATGGCAAGTGACCGGGAGCAGGCTTTCGGCGAGTCGTTTACGTTTGCGGCCATGAAAAAAATATTTCGAGACAACAAACAAAAAGTGGGATCGGGATTCACCTTGATCGAATTGCTCGTCGTGATCGCGATTATCGCGATTCTGGCGGGCATGCTTCTGCCCGCGCTGGCACGAGCCAAAAGCAAAGCCAAATCCGTCGTCAGCCTCGGCAACCTCCGTCAGTTGTCGCTGGGCGCGACGTTGTATCGCGACGATTATGACGGGCGGTTTCCGGGCCATTCACTTGCGGCGGTGGCGGGACAAGCGCGGGTTCGGTGGGCCGATCTGATTTACCCTTACATGCAAAACGTGGAGGTCTATCTGAGTCCGAATCTGCGCCCGGAAGAAAGGGTGTTCATGATCAAGCCATTTGCCCACACGGCTTCGGGCGGACTCGAAACGCCGGGAGTGACGCGTTATTACGGGGGCTATGGCTTCAATTATCAATATCTCGGCAACACCCGGACGCCAGGCGGCGTGCCGCCGTTCCATGCAACCGACAGTTCCATCTTCGCACCGGCCAATACGGTCGTGCTGGGCGACACCAAAGGAGCTCGCAAAGGTACGCCAGGCCTGCCGTACGGCGCCGACGGATCGGGAGTTTATGTCATTGATCCGCCGCTCGGATCGGAGCGCCTGGGTTCCAACGGCAGCCGGAAAAGCAGCCCGACGCCCGGTCCTGGCAATGCCTATTACGAAGGCGGCGATGACGGCTCCGATGCCCACCGCGCCACTCCCTCCGGGCGCAATGGCGGTCGTGTGAACGTAGTGTTGGTGGATGGACATGCCCGGGCCGTGACTCCGGAGGAGTTGGATGGCAAGAAACCCGGAGCCGTCGGGATTCCGAACAATGCGTGGTGGAACGGTCACTTCGATCCAGCCGCCCGGTAAGGGACGGATCAGCGCTGACTCCATCGCGTTCTGTTTTTGTCCCAAATCGCGAACAACAGCAGCAGAAACGCCGCGAGCCTCATCAGATAGACGTACGGACGAACCTCGTTCGCGGGATCGATCGACACCAGAGTCAGCCGCTCCAAGGTAAGCCCCCAGAAGGCGAGCGCGAAAATCAGGAAGAGTCGATCACGGGATTTCTTCCAAAAATGCAAAAAGAAAAGACCGGTCGCCCAGCAGGCCACCATGATCGCGCCGGCAAGTACGAGGTTCGTCATTTCTGCCTCCACGGGATGTTCATTCGGAATCCCAAATCAATCCATGCAAAAGCAGCAGGAGCCCCAGCAACGTCAGTCCGTTGCGCCAGACCGATAGGTCCACTTGCAGCACGACGACCAGATCGAGAAACAAAAGGATGTTCGCCAGGGCCATAAAAGCGAAGCACAGACTGCTCCAAAGCAATAAAGCGGCCCGTGATCGGAGATAGCCCCGAACGAGAAGGCTGGCTACGCCAATGCTGGTGAGGGTGCACAGAAGATAAACGAAAACCGCCATAGTTACTCCTTTCTAATCCGGAAAGCTTCCGCGAAGCTTTGGATGGCCGACGAAGGCTTGGTGTAGATGACTTCCAAAACCCGGTGCAAACGTTGTTGGAAGAGGAGCGTGAGCTTGCGCACCGCGTCATCCCATTCCGGTCGCGCGGGCTGATATTGGTAAACGACTCGGTCTTTCCCTTCCTTGTGGGCCACAACCAAACCCTGAGTGCAGAAACCTTCAAGCCGCTGGGACACCGAATCGGCACTGGTCAAGACCTGCGCGTAAACCTCTTCCACAGACCAGCGATGGTCCGGCGCACTGCTCAAGAGCACGAGAATCTCGACCTGCTCCGAACAGTCGATGTGGCGGTAAATCAACTTTCGCACCTCCGCTGGAATGTCCTCTTTCACGCGTCGCCGAAATTGAGTTGGGGATCATCACGAGTGGCCTTTCACACCTGCAGGAACGGCGAGGTTTCCTGCGGAGGGTCTGTGTGGAGCAGGCAACCTCTCGTCTTTACCGCACTGATTTGAGAACCTGTCGATTCTGAGGGCTCGCTAAAGACGTCGGGTATCGAAGCGAGGTCCACCCAGTCGGTCGGCGAGCGGGCGCGCCGAGCAACCTGTTCCCAGGGTGGACCTCGCGAGGTTGGCCGGACGGTGTTTCCTGTCCGCACGGCCAGATGCCCGCTCAAATTGATGTGCAGAAACGAGGCACCCAGGGAGGTGCCTCGTGCCGTAACCCAAAGTAACCGAACCGTGCTAAAATGAATCAAGGCAGGGT
This sequence comes from Verrucomicrobiota bacterium, assembly GCA_016190065.1. GTDB lineage: Bacteria > Verrucomicrobiota > Verrucomicrobiia > Limisphaerales > SIBE01 > VHCZ01. Next base: position 13,368 of record JACPRI010000319.1, on the reverse strand, counting down.
TTCGTTTACTTCGGAGATTGTCCGGGAAAGCCGGTCAAGTTGTCCGTATTGCCGGTTTCGCCCAGTTGCGCGCGCAGGCGCGCCGTGCTGATCTGCTGCACACTGCCGTCTCCCAACACAAGGTTCCCTTGTTGTTGGTGCAGATCTCTCGTCCAGCCCGCTCCGGCCTTCGACGTATGATTCGTACCAAGCCGGATGATTTCGGATCGGTCGACGTCCTTGCGAACCGCTTGACCGCGCGGGCCAGCCACATTGGTGATGTTGCGGTCCCCCGATAATATCGATTGGGGCCGCGTCTCGTCCGCTTCGAAGCCGACGAAGAAGCTGACCGCCTTGTTTCGCAATCGAGCCAGGTGGCCTCTCGGCATCACGATGCCCCAGTTCGTGGCTTCGGTTTTTCCGCCATCCGCGGGACAGACGATGATTTTGGGGGTGCTCAACTCGTTGGACAGGGCGGCGAAGTGGTACCAGACCCACTGCGCGTTGGCCACGGAGAGGCCGGAGAATTCCGATGAGCCGCCTTCGTTGGTGCTCACGCTCATCGGGAATCGATCGCCGTTGTCGGTTGAGAAAATACGGAACGCCAGACCGACATTCTTCAAGTTGTTCACGCATTTGATGCGCTGGGCTTTGGCCTTGGCCTTGGCCAGCGCGGGCAGAAGCATGCCCGCCAGGATCGCAATGATGGCGATGACCACGAGAAGTTCGATCAGGGTAAAGGCCCAATTTCGGGAAGCCGGTTTGTTCAGCATAGTTCGAATCGGTTTTGAGGTCTGTTTCTCTGAATCAAGTCTTGACGGTTTGGTCGTTGCTCAAAACCGGCAAATCTTGTCTGCGATCGAACAATACCGAAACGATGAGGTTCTTCTATTGGCGGAAGCACCAAATCGTGAGCGTCGGTTCCACTAGACTCGACCGGTGAATCCCCGATGCGTTTTTCCTCCCTGTGATGCAGTTGAATGCCAGGCGGCTAACGCAACGGAGTTGGCAAAAATTTTGCTTGGAGCGCACGCGCGGATTTCAGCCACCTCAATTCTCCAAACATCAAACTTGAACCTGTTTAGCGCGGTATGGACGCGTTCCACTGCGTCCCTGACTAATCCCCAGATGCTTCTTGGAACCCAGATAGACAGCGAGAAAACCGGAAGCCTCGGCATTCCCACCGTCACTTTTTCCTTTCGTCGTCCGCCTCACGGTTTCAAGTGGGACGCAGTGGCATGCGTCCCTGCGCCCTGAAAAACAGAAACGAGGCACCCTCTGCAGGTGCCTCGTGCCGTAACCCAAAGTAACCGAACCGTGCTAAAATGAATCTAGGCAGGTTTCGTTTACTTCGGAGATTGTCCGGGAAAACCGGTCAGATTGTCGGCGCCGCCCGTTTCGCCCAGTTGCGCCCGCAGCCGCGCCGTGCTGATCTGCTGCACACTGCCATCGCCCAGCACAATGTTCCCTTGCTGCTGATGCAGATCCTTCGTCCAACCCGCGCCCGCCTTCGAAGTGTGATTGGTGCCGAGTTTAATGACCTCCGACTTGTCGATGTCGGTCCGAACCATTTGGCCGCGCAGACCAGCCACGTTGGTAATGTTCCGGTCGCCGGACAAGAGCGACTGCGGCCTGGTTTCATCGCCTTCCAAGCCGACGAAGAAACTGACGGCCTTGTTCTTCAATCTGGCGAGGTGGCCGGCCGGCAACAACGTTCCCCAGTTCGTGGCTTCGGTTTTGCCACCATCCGCGGGACAGACGATAATCTTGGGCGTGCTCAATTCATTGGACATCGTCGCGAAGTGGTACCACACCCACTGAGCATTGACCACGGTGGCACCCGAGTACTCGGACGATCCTCCTTCATTCGTGCTCACGCTAAAGGGGAACCGGTCGCCGTTGTCGGTGGCGAAGATACGAAAGGCCAGCCCGACGTTCTTCAAGTTGTTCACGCATTTGATGCGTTGCGCCTTGGCTTTGGCTTTGGCTAACGCGGGCAACAGCATGCCCGCCAGGATCGCGATAATGGCGATGACGACGAGCAGCTCAATCAAGGTGAAGGCCCTGCCTTTGAGGTTCAGTTTGTTTAGCATAGTAGTCGGTAGTTTGGATTACGTGTCTCTGGTTCGAGTTTTCATGCCCGCCAATCGATACGGCACGACCCCTTTCTTCCACTCTCAGACGCGCGTCGTCGGCCAGATCAATGAAGCATGCGTTGGCCAACACATACTGAATTGCGCAGAAGTATTCTATTGGCGGTATCCCCAAATCCTCCCCAGCGAAACAACGAGGCCAGATCAGTGAAACACTGAGAAGCTGAGCTCGTTGCCATGGCCGCTGACGCGTCATGGGATTGCCTGTGGGCATCAAAGATCAATCCCCGCCCCTCTCGCGCGTGTCCAGCCATGCGCGACAACTGGAGAGAACCCAAGCCTCGAATGCTTGTGAAGATTGTGTTCGGGCAGGGTTGCGGCTAGTGTTGCTGATGGGTTCGCCAAGCAACTTCAGAACTCTGGAGACGTGAATATGCCCATGACGGTCCTGCTTCATGCCCGCTGCGGTCGGGGCCCAAGATTATGGCTCGGCCGGGATCGACTCGTCGGGCTGCTGATAATAATGATCCAGGGTGTGTGTCTAAGCGCAATTCATGGACAGAGACCCGCTCACGACGCGGCGGTTTATTCAGTAGCATGGTCCCCGGATGGAAAATTGCTCGCCTCCGGAAGCGACGATCGAGTCATTAAACTTTGGGACGCTTCAACCGGGGCGTTGGCAGCGAAACTGGTGGGACACAAGCGGACCGTTCGCTCAGTTGCGTTCTCACCCAACGGCGAGATTTTGGCTTCGGGGAGCCTTGATCGCACGGTCATACTCTGGCGGAAAACCGACGGCACGCTGTTGACGACCCTTTCCGGGCATCATGGCGGAGTTACCTGTGTCGCCTTTTCTCCAGATGGCCAATACCTGGCGTCAGCCAGCCGTGACTCGACCGTGAAAATATGGCGACTCGGCGATAAGATAGTCCAATACTCCTCTTTGACTCACGCCCGGTGGGTGACTTCGGTGTCCTTCTCGCCCGACAGCCAACACGTGGCCACGGCGGACTACGGTGGCTGGATCAGACTTTGGGAAACTGCGCAGGAGTCGTTAGAGGCCTCCAAACAAGCACACACGCGCACTGTCAGTTCGATTCGCTTTTCCCCGGATGGGACCACTCTTGCCTCGGCGGGCTTCGATGGCTGGATCAAACTGTGGCGGTCCCATCGATTGACATCTCTGCGGAAGGTGTCGTCTGGGTCTCGTCTGGTCTATGCCCTGGACTTTTCTCCCGATGGCCAAAGCCTGGCGAGTGGCGGATGGGATGAGAACATCAAATTGTGGGAGGTTCCTTCGTCGCGATTAGCGCTTGTCTGGAAGGCCCATGAGAATCTGGTGAATTCCGTGGCGTTCTCGCCCGACGGCACAACCATCGCCTCGGGCTGCGCTGATCGCAGCGTAAAGCTGTGGCGGGTGTCGGATGGGCGTCTGGTGCGCGAGCTTCGTGACTGATCGCGCCACGGGGTTCTCAGCCAACCTGTGACAACCCTCGATCTTCAACTCTCTGCCCTCTCTCTCACCACTTGATGGTTCGCTCGTCCCGCATGCTTTCGCATCTGGTGCGCAGGCCGAAAGGGCTGCTGCCACCAGAATCAGAAGTATCCGTAGCCGTTTGGCGGTCATAAGGGATTAGCCCCTTTTCTGAAATGGCGCGTTCAAACGACAATACGCACGGAGTTTTCGCTCCCATGAGCGTTGGGCACGCGCAGAGAACATTCCGGGTCATCCCGCCATTGGCCATCCACAAGAAAGCGATAGTGATACGTACCCGGCGGAAGATCGACCTGGGCCGCCCACACGCCCCATTGTGCTTGGCCTAGACTGATGGGCTTTTCCTGCCAGTTCGTGAAATCACCCATCAGCGTCACCGTCTTCGCGCCGTGTGCGGTGATGGTGAAGGTCTGTCTTTTCTTCGCGGTGTTTTTTTGTGCCATAGAAACCTCCTTTCGTTTGCCATTTCGATTCGTCGTTAAGGTTTGTCTCATTTTTAGATGACCCGGAGCAACCATCGCCACTGACTCCCCGGAACTGGCACGACCAGGACGCTGTTTTTCCCACCATAAGAATTGGAGATAGAGGCCCGCGCGCGCGGGTCCTGCATCCACTGGCCATCCACCCAGAAAAGGTATTCGTAGTAGCCAGGAAGCAAGGAGAGCTCCTTTCCCCAGCGGTCGTCACCCAGCCATATCATTTCGCTGGCGCCAGGGCGCCAGTCGTTAAAGGTGCCTGCAATACAAATCTTGTTCGCAGTAGGATGTTTGAACTCGATCCTCACGATTTGCGGGACGGTCGGTTTCTTAAATTGCGTGGCAATGGACCTGCATCCATTGCGGGATGAAATCCGATCACCCCGTGATGGAAATACAAAAGCCACCAGAGTTTTCTTGCTCGTGTTCATCTTGGTCACTGTCACCATAAATGTTCACATGTTCATTGACTATTGGCGCGCTTCCCACACGGGGCTCAGTGAAACGATTAGGGAGGAGGATTGCCTCAGTCCGGCGGAGAACTTAACCAAACGAAGCACGGAGTAAGTGGGTTTGGACGCACAGTTGCACAATTCGCATTTCGTGCGAGAGCCGCTTAGGGTTGCGAATTCGGTGGCGAGAGATCTCCACGCGGTGGTATCGTCAGCGGGGGATTCCAGGCGATGCGGATTGGCGGCAATCTCACGGTTATTACTCCGCTGCTTGCGCCGAAGCCCGGTACTGGTTGAGCAGCCGAACTACCTCGTCGAAGATATCTGCCGGAACGATTGAGCCGCGAATCTTCGGATAGACCGCTTCCGTGGCTTTCCGCCATTCGGTTTCGATTTCAGGAGTGACCACATGGACCTTCAATCCGCGCTTTTTCATGGCCTCGACGGCTTCCACGCTCTCGCGGCGGTTGTCTGCTTTCACGAGGTCGCCGGCTTCCCTCGCTGCCGCGATCATGGCCTCCTTGCTTGCGGCCGGGATCGCGTCCCAGGCTTTCTTGGTCACCACGGTTGCGCCGACCAGCGGGGCCCAGTTCAATTCCAGCATATGCGGCGCTGGCTTGTCGATCTGTGTCGCCAGCGCGACAAACGACGGCGCCGGGACGGCGTTGATCAGTCCGGTCTGGAGATTGGGCAGGATATCCACGGTTTCAAGAGGGACCGGGTTGAATCCCGCGGCCTTGTAAATCTCCACGGTTTCCGGGTCTCCCGCCCAAACGAAGAGCCTGGTTTTTTTCAGATCATCCGGGCGCATCACGGGTTCTCTGGAGAAGAACCGGACCCAACCGGCATCGCCCCAGAAAAGAACAATGAACCCCTTTTTCTCGAGCCGTTCCTCCAGCATCGGCTGGAGTTTCTCGCCGATGTAATCGACTTCTTCGAGCGAACGAAACATCATCGGCAAATTCTGTAGGCCGCTCACCGCCGGCTCGATTTCGCTGAGGCCCACCGTCGTGAGCATGCCGGCCTGGAGCTGGCCAATGCGCATGCGCCGCACCATGTCCGCTTCGCCGCCCATCGTGCCGTCAGCGTAAATCGTGAGCGTCGCGCCTCCACCGGGTGAATGGCGCCACTTTTCTCCCATGGCCAGCAGGTGTTTGTAGGAGGACGATCCCTTGGGTGCAAGCGTGCCCAGGCGCACCCGTACTGAGGCACGGGCGGAGTGCGTGAAGGCCTGGAGGTAAACCAGCAGGCCGAGGATCGTGATGAACAAGGCTTTCACAGTTTAGACCTTCACTAATTAGACCTTCACTAATAATCCCCCGCGCTCGCCTTCGCAACCGGTGAAACCCCGCAAGATCGCTCCGTGGAACGCTGATTCAAGCTGAACCGAGGATTCTTCGAGGATCACTTCACCGCCTCCACCCAAAGCACGGCGTGCCGCGTCAGCTCCGGGCCGGTTTTAAGTTTGAGCTTGCGCTTGATGCTCGCTCGATGGGCTTCCACCGTCTTCACACTCATGCCGAGCCGGCGCGAGATTTCCTTCGTCTCTTTGGCTTGGCCAATCAAAGTGAACACCTCCAGCTCTCGATCCGTTAATTGTTCGACCGGCGACACCGTCTTGGGCGATTGCCGGCCGGACAACGCGTCAAATAATTTCGTCGAGACTTCCTCGCTGACATAAACCTTCCCATTCAGGACCCGCCGGATGCCTTCGATGAGCCGCTGTCCGCTCTGCCGTTTGGACACGTAGCCGCGTCCGCCCGCCCGAAGCACCCGCTCGGCAAATAACGATTCGTCGTGCATGGAGAGCACGAGCACGGGCAGGTGCGGGTGCAGCGCCCGGATATCCCGGATGAGTTCGAGTCCGTTCCGTCCGGGCAGCGTGATATCGACGAGCACCAGATCGGGCTTGAGCTTGCCGATGGACGACAGCGCCTCGCGAGCGTCTTCGGCCTCGCCACAGACGACGAGGTTGGGCTCGCGGTTAATTTGCGCGACGAGGCCTTCGCGCAAGACCGCGTGATCATCGACCACCAAGATCTTCTTTCGGGTCAACGGCTCTCCGGTTAGCTTGCGCTTCGCCATGCGGATTTGAACAAACGGATTTTCAATGGGCGGCTTTGGGTCTCTCGACGCTCCGAAGGGGAACCGTGCACACGACTTCTGTCCCGCCAGACTTTCGGGGGCGGACGGTGACGTTTCCGCGCACCAAACCGGCGCGGTAATTCATGATCCTCAATCCCAGCCCTTCCCGCTTCCGTGAAGGCGCTCGGATGCTTCGGCCGTTGTCCAAGATGGCGAGCAGAATCCGGTTGCGATCGCGCCGCAGCCGGATGGTCACGGCCCGAGGTTGAGCGTGCTTCAGCGCGTTGTTCACCGCTTCTTGCGCGATCCGATAGAGATGCGCGGCAAGGCCGGAATCCTCGATCAGAATCGATTTGCGGCAATCGAAACGGCAGCGCACCTGGAACACCTCCGCCGTTTGCGCGGCCAATTCGCCCAGCGCCATCATCAAGCCGTCGGGTCCTTCCGGAATGGGCGATAAGTTGCGCGCGACGCGACGCGTCTGGTCAATGGCGTTTCTCACCAACATAAAGATGCGCTTGGCTTCAGCGGCTTCCGAGGCCTGGCGCTTTTCCAGGCGTTCTCGCAGGACGTTGCTCAAATACGCAATCCCGCCCAGTTGCTGCCCCAAGCCATCGTGCAGTTCCTGCGCGAAGCCGCGCCGCTCGCGTTCGCTGATTTCAAGAAGTTCACGCTCGAGTTGTTTGCGCATCGAGATGTCCCGCACAAACCAGCGCGAGTAAACTATCGCGCCATTCTCCCGGAGGGCATTGGCATCCACGAGCACGGACTTCGGCCGGCCTTTCCGGGTGCGGAGTTCCGTGAGGACATTGTGCAACGTTTGATGTTGGGCGAGACGGTCGAGCAATTCGTCGAATTGCGCTCCATCGGCATGAAACGTCCGGAGCGGGCGCTCGACGATTTCGCTCGCCGGACACTCCAACACGTTGAGAAAGGCTCGATTCGCCCGAAGCACTTCCCCGTTTGGCCCAAGGACCACGAGCCCGACCGAGGCTTCCTCGAACAAATCCTCCAATTCTCGCTCGCGGCGCATCAGCGCGCGACGCACGAGCCGCTGCTCCGTAATGTCGCGCGCGATCGTGGAAAATCCGATGAGCCGGTGCGAGGTGTCGCGGATCGGCGAAAACGTGAGAGAGACAAGCACCGGCTCGCCATCTTTGCCCCGACGCTCGGTTTCAAAATGCCGGACGACCTCGCCACGGCAGACGCGGGCGATGAGCTCTTGAAATTCGTCGCGATACTTCGGAGGCACCAGCACGTCGCCGGATCGATTGATGATTTCGGCTGGGGTGTAACCGAAGATGCGTTCGGCGGCGGGATTCCAGGTGGTGACAGTGCCGTCGAGGGTGCGGCTGAAGATCGCGTCGTCGGATGATTCCACGATGGCCGCGAGCTGGCTGAGTAAATTGGGCGAGACCTTGTTTTCGGGGAAACCGGGCGTAATCAGCGCCTCGACCCTCACCGCCTGGCCTCGTGATGAGTTCACGTCGTTTGGGCCCGTTTGTCTCAGATCCCGAGGCCGGCTTGGAGGCCTCCGGTTCGAACCGATTTTCGCTGCAGATCGCATTCGTGCCATAGCGTCAGGATAAACTCCCGGCCGCGTGATCCTCACAAAAACGGGCGTGGTCCGGGAAATTCCGCGCGATGAGGGGCCGGAGGATGTCGTCATGCCAGGGCAGGATGTCGTAAATCTCCCCCATCAACTCGAGGCGCTTCGCCGTCACGCCGCCCGACGATTCGTCCAGGTCGTAGATTTCCATGTGATGGTTCTGTTTCGGGCCGTGCCGAAAGCAACTGCCCCCAAGAAACCAACCCGAATTTGACCGAAGCGCGCCCCGCAAGAAATGGGTCCGCGTCACTTGATAACGATGGCGCTCCTGCACCAATCCAGTCGCCGTAATCTCGCACACGTGGAGCACTCCCGTGGCCGAAGAAGAAACATAAAGCCAGTTCGGCGCGACATAGCGAACAGAATGGGGTTGATCCAAGCCGCAACCCACGATACGCCCGACGCCTTTGTTATCACCCCCGTTTAGATTCATGATCAGACCATAGCCACCCGAGCTCCAGTCCTCCCACGAGGTCGCCGCGATGATTTCCCTCCAGGGCCGATAACCGAAGCAGGAAGCCAAAATGCCAAAAGGGGTGGCCGCGAAATCGTTGAGGTGGATGGCGTCGATGGGATAGTCTCCCCAAACCTCAAGCGGCCGCAGAACATATTCCAGCGAGCCTTCCCGGTTGATGAACAGGAGTTGCGTGTTCCCGGTATCGGCGATCCCGACCAAATCGTCCCCCACCACGCGCACCGTGTGCGCATAGGCGTCGTATTTCCCTTTGAGTTCATAATCCTCGCATCCGTTGCCGGAGTACCTTCGCAGGAAATTGTCCGTGGCGATCAGGAGATCTGATCCATCGTAACACGCGCTGCACGCCCGCGCGGCGGAAGAAGGCAGTTGCCAGAATACACGCTCTTCTTCCCAGTCATAACCCACGAGTGACATCGGTGAGTTCACGCACGATAGCAAAAACTTCATTCTGCTCAAAATAACAGGTCCGGGAGTCAGTAGGACAAGACACACGGATTCTGCGGATGGCGGCCCGACCATCCGCGTTGACCTCCGACGGCAGTCACCGTCGAACCCTTGTTTGGATACCATCAGCGAAATCCTGACGGCGCCGCGATGTTATCTGGACCTGGCACTCGAGGACAAGAGCCAGTTTCAGCAATTCAGAATATCTGCGCGCTCAAAGCGGCCACCACTTCGGGATGAAATAGACGGACAGACCCCAAAAAATAATGTTCAATGGGATGCCCACTCTTGCGAAATCTGTGAACTGATAACCGCCGGCGTGATAGACCATCGCGTTGGTTTGGTATCCAACCGGTGTTGCGAAGCTGGTCGAGGCGGCGAAACAGACCGCCAGCAGAAAGGGCCGGGGATCCACGCCGAGGGCCGTGGCGGTCGAGAGGGCGATCGGCGCCAACAAAACCGCCGTCGCGCTGTTGCTCATGAATTCTGTGAGCACGGCCGTTAGCAAATAAAGCACGGCGAGCACCGTGATCGGGCCGAATGGCCCCACCAGAGCCAGCGTGGAGTTTGCCAGCAATTGCGCCGCGCCGGATTTCTCGATGGCCAGTCCCAAGGGCAACACTCCGGCCAGCAGGAAAATCACCTTCCAGTCAATCGATGCATACGCCTCTTCCAGCGTGATGCAGCGTGTGGCGACCAGCGCCACGCACCCGATGATCGAAGAGACCAGGATCGGCATGACATTTGTCGCGGCCAGCCCCACCACCGCGGCGATGATGGCGACCGCGAGCGGGATTTTTCGCCTCCGCAAGGCCGGTTCGTCCACCGTCTCCAACACGAGAAAGTCTGGATCTCCGCGAAGTCGGGAGAAGGCTTCCTTCGGGGCGAGCAAGAGCAAGGCATCACCAAAGCCCAGACGCACCTGATTGAGTTTTTCCCGCACGGTTTGCTGCCGGGCCTGGATCGCCAACACGATCGCGTCGTAGCGTCGGCGAAACTGCACCTCGGCCAGGGTGCGGTCCAGCAGGGATGACTGCGGGGCGACCAACACTTCCGCCAACTGCAGGTTCTTGGCTTCCAGAGCTTCGTCCTTGAGTTTGAACTCCGGCTCGATTTCAAGCTTCCACGTCGATTTCAATTCCATCAGCTCGCGCACGCCTCCCCGAACGAGAAGCACATCGCCTGCCTGCACCGGCTCTGCCAGCGGCGCGAAGAGCGTCTGTCCCCGCCGCAGCATTTCCAGCACGGTGACATCTTTGGCCTGGCCGAGCTTGGTTTGCTGCACGGTCAAGCCGATCAGCGGCGACTCGGACTGAACGCGCAACTCCGTGATGTATTCGCCGAGTTGGTAATTCTCGGTCAATTGCTCTCCCCGCCGGCTGGGCAAGAACCACCGGCCCACGAGCAGAAGGTAGGCCGTGCCGGCTGCGAGCAGCACGAGACCCAGCCGCGTGAATTCGAACATCGAAAACTCCCCGGAGCCGGCGCGCGCCGAGATAGAACTCACCAGCAAGTTGGTGGACGTGCCGATGAGCGTGCACACGCCGCCGAATTGCGAGGCGAAGGAAAGCGGAATGAGCAGTTTGGAGGGGGAAATCCGGCCGCGGTCGCACGCCGCCAGGACGAGCGGCAGGAACACCGCGACGGCGGCGGTATTGTTAATGAATGCCGAGACCAGCCCTACGCTCAGCATCATCACGATCAGCAAGACGCTCGGCCATTGGCTGAGCTGGCTCAGCCAGCGCCCGACCGTCGCGACCGCGCCGGTCTTTTGGAGGCCGGCACTGAGCACGAACATCGCCGCGACGGTAATGGTCGCGGGATTGCTGAATCCCGAAACGCCTTCCTCCGGCGTGACCCACCTTTCCAGGTGCATCCAGGGCAGCAACCGCGCCAGCAATCCGATCAGGAGCAGAGTGCCGAGCACCATCATCGCGACCAAGTCCGCGCGGAATTTCTCGGTGACGAACAAGTACACCGTGCCGCCGGTCAAGAGCAGGACCAGTAGAATTTCCAGAGCCATCGAACAATTCCCGTGCGCCAGGCGAGTATTCCGTAAAAGGAGGGCCTTTGGCAAACGGACGTTTGCTCATAAGGGTTAGGAGCCGGTCCGCTGATCTTCTGGACAAATGCCTGGGCAAAGCACCTTCAATGGAGCCTTTACCGCCACCTCGAAATCGGATGCGACGGGTGGCATCCCGGTTGGCCTACTGTTTCACACGATAGAATTCCTGCGGCCCGGACAGCGCGATGCGAAACGGACTTTTGGCCTCCGGGACATCGTGCCAGGGACCGGCTAAATCCGCGGCGGCCTGCAACGTGCCGTTGCCGATCCATTCGATGGTGAGACTGTCTCCATCCTGCCGGATGCTGGTGATCAGGGGAGGAGTTTCATGAGGCGGTGGAGCAACCGCAGGTTTGTTCTGCTTGGGCCACTCCGTCGGGGTCGAAGCCATGATCGTTGCCGGGAGGTCGGGTCCTTTTTCACCCGTGCCGACGCTCATGAGGCGCAACCCAGGCGTGGCGGCCACATAACTCACGTTGTTGTCGGCATGGAATTTTTCCAACCAGCGCCGAATGAGACTCACATCGGAAGCCGCATCGACGCGGCCGGCGATCAAACAAAGCGCCGCGAAGTTCAGGATAGACCATTTCACCCAACGCAAGACAAGGCTTCGCATACGAACTGGTTCAATGCGTATCGAATCTCAGCTAGCCGGAGGCGTGCCTCCTGGCCATCGGAAAGGCTCGCACACACAGCCCCGATCTTCGTCTTGGGCGTGGGAAAAGACCATCGGGGTTCTCGACCGAAAAGCGGGTAGGAATCAATCCTAGGATTTCTGATTTCATCCGCAAAGCGGGCGAGTTACTGATCAGTAAGTTGCCGGGCGGCCTTCAACCCAGTTCGTGGCGTACCGAACCAGATCAGCGGCCCCGGCCAGGCCCAGCTTGTGTTTGAGGTTTTCGCGGTAGGTCTCAATGGTTTTGAAGCTCAAGTTCAACCGTTCGGCAATTTGCCTGGTGCTCAGTCCGCTGCCGAGCAACTGAAACACCTGAAGTTCCCGATCCGTCAGGGATTCGACACCCGGTCCAGCCAGAGCCGGCCGGCTCTCAATGGTCTTTTGCACCAGACGAATCGCCAGCTTCCGGCTCAGATACAGTTCGCCACTGAGCACCGACCGGATCGCGAGCAGGACCTCTTCGGTGGCCTCTTCCTTCATGATGTAGCCCCGCGCACCGGCCCGCAAGGCCCGCTCCGCATACAACATTTCATCGCATTGCGAGATCACCAGAATCAGCAGTTTCGAGTTTTGCGACTTGAGTGACTTGATGAGTTCCAAGCCATCCTCGCCCCGCAGCCGGAGGTCCAACAACACCAAGTCGGGCTTCTGGTTCTGGATCGCGCTCTGGCAACTGGCCGCACTGTCGGCTTCCCCACAGCAGATCATATCTTTCTGCCGGTCGATAAACTGAATCAAGCCCGCTCGGAGCAGCGGGTGATCGTCAACCACGAGAATACGTTTCTTGTGCATGTGGATTCGTAGGGCCGGGATCGCTTCCCGTCCCCGGTGATTCCAGGATGGCGCCCGGCACAAGGCAATGAACCGTTGTGCCTTGATTGGGCGCAGAGGTGATCTCTAAAACTCCGCCGAGTCTGCGCGCGCGATACCGCATGATTTCAATGCCCATGCCTTGATTCCCTCGACTCATGACATCGAATCCGATGCCATCATCGGTGATTTTCAAGGAGAGTTCTCCGGGCCGAACGTTCAATTCGACTTCGACGCAACGAGACTTGCCGTGCTTGACCGTGTTATTCAGGGCTTCCTGGGCGATGCGATATATTTGCAGCCCGGCAAATGGCTCCAGAGGCAAATCCACGCGGCTGAACGTGAAGCCGCAACGGATGTGCCCCAAGGCTTCCGTTTCCTTGACCAGCCGCTCCAGCGCTGCGGTCAAGCCGCTGGCTTCCACATCAATCGGGTCCAGACCTCGGGCAAATGTGCGGACCTGCTGTGTCCCTTGGTTCAGCAACTGGACAATCTCTTCCGCCGGTCGAGCCTGTGGCAAGCCGGACGAATTCAAGTCTTCTGCCAGCATTTTGGCTTTGAAAGCGGCGTAGGTTAGATGTTGACCCAGCCCGTCATGCAGCTCGTGCGCAATCCGCCTCTGCTCCTGACCGCTGATTTCCAAGACGGCCTGCTCCACCCGCGAACGCGCTTGCATTTCCTCGTTGAGCGCGGCGGTCTTCTGCTC
>JACPRI010000302.1 GCA_016190065.1 Verrucomicrobiota bacterium | reverse complement strand
GCTGCACGCGCGGGTCCGGCCCGGGCGGCGTGCCGCCATGCGCTGAAGGGCGAAGATAGCCCGGCGGCGCGCTCAAGCCGTCCGACCACCAGATCGTCGCGGCGTTGAAAACCAGGTTGCCTTTCTTGCCGGGATAAATCGTGGCCGTGAAATCGACGTTGCGCGGCTTTCCTCCGCTGAACACAGGGCCGCGCGCCAAAATCTCCAGTTCGGGAATGTCCGCGGGAAGTCCGTGGTGTTCCCAGCCGACGAGGCCTTTGATCGTGTCACCGTTCTTCATCCCGGTGCCCTCGAAAAGCCAATGCTTCTCGTTCACGCAGGTCCAGTCGGCCGTGCCGTTGTAGGGATCGGTCGAGCGTGCGCCCATCAACGTGGCAGGGTTCGGGCCGTGGCGTTTCCAGCGATTCCCGAACCGCTTCAGTTCCGCCTCGAACGGGCCAAACTTGCCGATGCGCGAGAGGCTCCGGTTTGGAATCCCGCCGCGGTTCGGATAGAAATGGACCACGCCGTCCACGGAGTTGCCGCTGAAGAAAGCCGCGTTGACGCCGGTGTCCACCGCGGCCTTCACGTTGTTGAACATCGCGAACGACCAATATTCGTCATGGCCAACCGAGAGAAACGCTCGCGCGCGAAGTAAGCCCTTCGGGTCGGTATGCGTATCGACGTTGCTGATGTAGGAAACGTCGTAGCCTTCCTTCTCCATCCAGAACGCGAGCGGAAATTCCCACAGCAAAAACTCGCCTGAACCTTGCGAGAGCGGCGCGTCGAAGATTTGCCGATACCTGCCGTAGGGCCGGTCCCAACCTGCGCGCACGCCAGGACCGACATACCAGTTGTGCGGCGGCGTCCCGTCGTCATACAGCGAAAACACATCCGGCCAGCGATTGTACGCCGCCCAGGTCGTGTCGCTGCATTGAAACAGGAAATCACACGGGCGATCGTCGCGGACGATGAAGATGAGGTAGCTCTGAAGCTTTTCTTTCTCTTCGGTCAGTTTTCCAAGGTACACGCCGCTCAGCCAGCTTTTGGGGACGCTAAACTTCGCAGCGGCTTCCCAGAGACATTCGCGGACCCGTTCGGGGCCGATGGGCGGATCCCGCTGTGTCTTGCCTTCGAACGGACCCAGCCGGGCCAGGTGGCGGCCACCTTTTCCGCCGTAGTAGCCGAGGCGATAGAGATCGATGGTGAACGAAGAAGGCGGGTTCGTGCTGACCATGAAGTCGATGGTCTCGCCGGGCCGCACACTGTTGCGTGAGCAATAGCCTTCGATCCAGGGACAGCGATATTTTGTCTTGGGATCGACCCGCGTGTTCGCGAGCAACCAGTCGGTCGTGCCGGGCTTCGCGTTCTCACTCCGGATGAGGTTGCCTTTCTCGGTCGAAAGAGTTGCGCAACCGGCGAGGGGGCCAAGGGCCGTAATCAAGCCTGCGCCCGCGGCTCCCTTCAGTAGTTCGCGGCGGCTCAGTGTGGACGAACGAGGATCAGGATAGCTGGACATAAGGATCTGGGAAGGAGTTCAAGTTGATGATGGAGCGCTGGTTCATTTAATCCACTGCGGCAAGAAAGTCGTCAGCGGCGGGAGATATGTGATCAAGAGGACGCCGGTCAGGAGCACGATTTGCATGGGCACGACGGCACGGGTGATCTCGAAGACCGGCTTGTTGAAGCGGTACGAGGAAAGAAAGAGGTTGATGCCGACCGTCGGCGTCAGAAGCCCCAGTTCCATGTTCGCCAGGAAAATGATGCCGAGATGAATGGGATCGATGCCGTAGGCGATGCCCAGCGGCACCAGGAGCGGAACGACGACGACGATGGCGGAAAAAATATCCATCAAGCAGCCGACCAAAAGTAATCCCAAGTTCAAGACGAGCAGGAACGCATATTTCGACTTGATCGCGCCGGTGACCCATTCAACACCTTGCGCCGGCACTTGCGCGTCGATTAAGTAATTCGTGAAGCCGAGCGCCACGCCCAGAATCAAAAGCACGCCCCCGACCAGCAGACCGCATTCGGACATCACGCGCGGAGCATCCCGGACGACATTGAGATCGCGATAAACAAACGTCTCGATGAGGAACGCGTACAACGCCGTAACCGCCGCCGCTTCGACCGGCGTGGCGAATCCGCCAAACAAAGCCACCAAAGCCACCACCGGCAGCAGGAGTTCCCATTTCGCTTCCCAGATGGCGCGCCTGGCTTCGGCCCAAACGAAGGTTGGCCGGCTGGCGCGCTCTTTCGGGCCCCGGCTGATTCCCCACAAGGCAGTCAGCGTGACCAGCAAGAGTCCTGGACCGAGGCCTCCTAAGAACATTTTTTCGATCGTGACGCCGCTGTTCTTCACGTTGGAACTGGCCACGATCGCAAACAAAATCAACGGCAGCGACGGGGGAAAGAGCAGCCCCAGGCCTCCCGACCCGGTCAGCAAGCCAAGCGCAGACCGTTCGGAATACCGCGCCGCGGTGAGGACCGGAAGCAGCAAGCCGCCCAGCGCCAGAATGGTCACGCCGGATGCGCCCGTAAACGAAGTGAAGAAGGCGCACATCAAGACGGTGACGATGGCCGGGCCGCCTCGAAATTGTCCCAGCAACCCTTGAAACACGCGGACCAAGCGCTTCGAGGCGCCGCCTTCGGCCAAGAAATATCCGGCCAGCGTGAACAGGGGAATGGTCGGCAGCGTCGGATTCGTGACCATCGAATAATGGGTGAGCGAGATCGAGGCTACGGGCAAATCTTCCCGCCAGAAAAGGATCAAGGCCGCTCCTCCGAGCAGCACAAAAATGGGGGCGCCGAGCGCCATCGCGGCGAGCAGCGCAATCAGCGCCGGTACCGCGAGTCTCTCCGGCGACAACGGAGGATGGAGTCCCACGAAAATCAGACCTGCACCGAGGAGCAGCGCCATCGCGCGCCCTGGCCACCGTTCGGACGCTCGCCAGATCAACCGCAGAGCGATCAGTCCGAATCCCACCGGCAGCACGAGTTGAATGACCCAAATTGGGATTCCGTAAGCGAGGATTTTGCCGCTCTCTTTCTCAGTCAGCAAAAACTGATAGCTGGCCAGACTCAAGAAGGAGCTGATGGCAGCCGCG
The DNA here is from genome assembly GCA_016190065.1 of Verrucomicrobiota bacterium. Classification (GTDB taxonomy): domain Bacteria; phylum Verrucomicrobiota; class Verrucomicrobiia; order Limisphaerales; family SIBE01; genus VHCZ01. Next base: position 5,550 of record JACPRI010000302.1, on the reverse strand, counting down.
AAGGACGCGCTTCCGACTCGGGCTGCGGTCCGCCAGCGGCCTTGGAGAAGATTCGTCAGTGTGGAAAGCGAAAGAAGCCTTCCTTCGCGTGCCGCAAGCGCGCCGCCCAACAGACCCACGACCAGCGTGAAGTGCTGGAGGAAAGCGCTCGCGCCCGTGATGCCGGTGTGGAAAATCTTGCGCAGAACAATTTCGGAGAGCGGCAAGAGCACCATCGCGGCGAGGGTCGAAGACAGGATGAGATTCTCCCCGCGCCGCAATGCGCCGCGCCAGCCTTGGACTTCGGGAGACGCCGCGGGAATGTGGTGAGGGTCGAGCGAAATCTCGCCAGGCATTACTTCGCCCCTTCCCGTGCCGCCCGATGCTCCTTCAACAAGCGCGCGACTTCGTCGAAAATATCCGCCGGGACAATTCCGCCCCGGATCTTCGGATAGACCGCTTCGGTGGCCCGCCTCCATTCGGATTCGATCTCCGGTGTTACGGAGTGCACCTTTAAGCCGCGCTTTTTCATGGCCTCCACGGCTTCCAGGCTCTCGCGGCGGTTGTCCGCCTTGACCAGGTTGCCCGCTTCCTGGGCGGCTTTGAGCAAATGCGCATGGGTGGCCGCTGGAATCGAATCCCAGGTCTTTTTCGTAATCACGGTTGCGCCAACCAGGGGCGCCCAATTCAGCTCCAGCATGTGGGAAGCGGGTCCATCAATCTGCGTCGCCAGCGCCACGAACGGCGGCATGGGGACGGCTGTGATGAGTCCCGTTTGCAGGTTGGGGAGGATGTCAACCGTCTCGAGTGGGACCGGATCAAACCCCGCCGATTTGTAAATATCGACTTGCGCTGGATTTCCCGCCCAGGAAAAGAGTTTGGTTTTCTTCAAATCGTCCGGACGAAGGACCGGCGTTTTGGAGAAAAAGCGGACCCATCCCGCATCCCCCCAGAAGAGCACGACGAAGCCTTTTTCGAGAAGACGCTTCTCCAGCGTTGGCCGGAGCTTTTCTCCGATGTAATCGACCTCTTGGAGAGAGCGGAACATCATCGGCAGGTGTTGAAGTCCGGTGACGCTGTGCTCGATCTCCGAAAGGCCGACGGTGGTGAGCATGCCCGCTTGCAGTTGGCCGATCCGCATCCGCTTAACCATATCGGCTTCGCCGCCCATGGTTCCATCGGCGTAGATGGTGAGAGCGGCGCTGCCGCCCGGAGCGTGTTTCCACTTCTCACCCATCGCGAGCACGTGCTTGTAGGACGACGATCCTTTGGGAGCCAGCGTGCCGAGCCGGACGCGAACGGAAGCATCGCTGCCCAGGGCATCCTCGGGAAACAACGCCGCGCCCCAAAGGCCCAGGCACAAGCTGACAATCTGCGCCGCACTTCCCTGGAAAACACGAGAGGTTGCGTGTCCTCTGCATGAACCCACCCCTTCGCCCCTCCCAGGAGGGGAACTTGAAACCTGCGCGACGAACGAGGCTCCCCTCCTGGGAGGGGCCGGGGGTGGGTTCGTCGTCTTTTTGTTAAGTTCGCCAAACGATGTCATATTCAAATCATTCCCATTAACCAGAATCCGAATGTTAGCAACACTGTTTCAGGGAGATTGTTGCACGCGGCCAGTCTCTGGCAAGCATGACCATCAGTCTGAAAATGTTGGGCAGCCTTCTCCCGGCGAGTCGGACCAGTTCAGGAGGCATCATGCCTCGCGAATGACGGGGCAAGGATGTTCCGTCAACCGGCAGACAGGGTGTCTGCTCCACGTTTTCTGCCAGGCTGTCTAAGGGGCCGGGAGGAGAAAAAGGTCCTCCTTCCGCGAGAGGAGCCAGCGCGCCCGGCGCTGCATGACCAGATTGATCAAGCGCGAATCCGGATGTGCATCCGCGTTGATAGCCAGGGCGCGATTCAACAAGGACTCGAATTCCTTCACATCCTGCTTTTGCACGGTCACGGCTTCGGCGAGCGCGACGAGCGGGGCGGCTTGTTGACCTCGACTGAGCGCCCAGGCGCGCTCGAAATGTTGCCGCGACCGGGCCGCAGGATCACCGACCCGGCCCTGGCGGCTCATTTCGTACGCGATTAGGAAACTGTGGATCGAGCCTTCGCCAAAACTTTCATCCAGTTCCAGCGCGCGATCAATCAACGCCTCCACCAGCGGCAGATCGGCGACGAGTTCCGGATTATCTTTGGACAGGGCAATCGCTGCGGCCCAGGACGCGGCGGTCCAATACAGCGCCGGCACGTCCGCTTTCCTGGCCAGCTTGATGGCTTGCTTCGGATTGGCGCGCAGCGCGCTCGTGAACGCGGGATGAGCTGTGTCGAGAGCGCGCAGCCCGTAATTGCGCGCGCGCAAGTAAAGCCGCCGGGCGCGGCCACGCAACGCGGTGGCTTCCGCCAGATCGCGGGCTTCCGTTTCGTCCGCGTCCTGTTGGACAAAGGCGTAAGCGTACTGAGTAAACCCGCTTGCGGCGGCCAGCAGCAAACCCGCATGATTCGGCGTTTCCGCCAGGAGACTCTCGATCAGCTTCAGGCTGAAAGGCACGGCATCTTTGATCAGATCGGGATCGTCGTCGCTGGCGAAGGTCGTTCCGGTTTTGGAGAGCGCGTCGCCGAGTTTGTTGATCGCGAATTTTCGGATCGAACAGCCGGGTGCGGCGACCAGCAGCAGTCCGAGCAAAGCGATGCATAGAGATCTCAAACCCATCGAATGCAATCCTAGCATGACTGAGCAAGGTGGCAAAGAAGGCAACGCATGCGCAATTGGAAATTGAAAATTGTCGATTTTCAATTTCTAATTGCCGCCCGGGACAATGCCGGGGCCTTCGATCTGCGAATGAAGATTAAAGACAAAGCTGCGGTTATCACCGGTGCCAGCCGGGGCGTTGGCAAAGCCACTGCCCTGGCCCTGGCTCAAGGCGGCTGCTCTGTGCTCATCAACTACAGCCGTTCGCGCAAAGAGGCCGAGCAAACGGCCGGCGAAGTGCGCGCCTTGGGAGTAAACGCCGCTCTCTTTGCCGGCGATGTTTCGGAAGATCGTGTCTGCCGCGAGATGATGGATGCGGCCGCACAAGCGTTTGGCCGGCTCGACATCCTGATCAATAACGCCGGCACTACCCGGTTCATCTCCCATGGAAACTTCGACGAAGTCCATGGCGACGATTGGGACCGCATTTTTGGCGTGAATGTCAAAGGCCCCTTCCAGTGCGTCCGCGCGGCCCGCAAGTATCTGGAGGCTTCGGGCGAAGGCGTCGTGATCAACGTTTCCAGCGTCGCCGGGATCATCGGCGCCGGAAGCTCCATTCCTTACTGCGCGTCCAAAGCGGCGCTCATCAACATGACGATTTCGCTGGCGCGGGCGTTGGGGCCGAAGATTCGGGTGAATTCCGTTGCGCCCGGATTCATCGCCGGCCACTGGACCCAAGAAGGCCTGGGCGGCGATTATGAAACGGTGAAGAAAAAGGCCGAAGAGCGTTCGGCGCTGGGCCGGGTTTGCCAGCCCGAAGACGTCGCCGCGGCCATCCTGAGCTTGATTACGGGATCCGAATTGATCACAGGGCAGACCATGGTCTGCGACGGCGGTTTTCTGGTCGGTCCGAGGGGTTGATCCGCTGGATTCGGCGGAGACAGGAATCTTAGCTTTGTTGCCCGGGGCCGTACGAGGCCGCTTACAGCAGCTTCAGGAGCCGATCTAGTTCCGCGTCCGTGTTGTAAAAGTGAGGAGAGATGCGGATGTAGCGCTGGCCAGAACGGTCCGCGCGCAGAGAGGTGATGATGCTTGCGCTTTCGAGTTTCTCGTGGAGAGCCGCCAGGTCGGCGCCAGGCCGGAAAAAGGCGATGATGCCGCTGGCATTCTTGGACGGCGCGTCGGCCTGCAAGACCGCATAGCCTTTGTCCCTCAGAGCGGGCACGAGCCAGGCGCGTTTGCGCAACAATTCCGCCGCGATCGGATCAAGGCCGATTTCGAGGAGCAGCTCCAGCGCAGCGTTGAGTCCCACCAGACCGAGCAGATTGTGCGTGCCGGCTTCATAACGGCGGGCATCCGGACGGAACGTCATCGTTTCCTGCGCAACGTAGTTCGGACAGCGCACGTTGTTCCATCCGTAGGCAGTGGGCTGCAACATTTCCTGGAGCGCCTTCCGAACAAATAGAATTCCCGCCGCGCACGGTCCGAGAAGCCACTTGTGCGCATCCGCGGCCAAAAAATCGACCTGTTCGACCGAAATCGGAAACGCGCCCAGGGTCTGGATGGCATCCACGCAGAAGAGAATGTTGCGCTTGCGCAAAGCTTCTCCGATCGCGCCCAGGTCGAGTCGATATCCGGCCACGAAGTGACAGGAAGCCAGCGCCACCAGCCGGGTGTGTTCATCGACTTGGTCCATCACTTCAGAGGGCTGAATCCGCCCCAGTTCGCGCACTTGCAGGAATCGGACCTTCACGCCGCGGGCCGCGAGCGACATCCAGGGATAAACGTTCGAAGGATAATCTTCGCGGTAAACAAGGACATTGTCGCCCGGCTCGAATTTGAGCCCTCCGCTGATGAAACTGAGGGCCAGCGAAGTCGGGCCAACGAAGGCAATCTCGTCCGGCCGCGCCTGGAGCAACCGCGCCGCCAGTTCTCGCGAATGCTGCTGGTGATAAGCGGGAAGCAAGGTTTCCTGGTCACCCAGTGTGCATTGACTGGCGTAAGCGCGGATCGCCTCGGCAACGCGGCGGGGCAGGGGACACACGCCGGCGTGAGCGAGGAAAATCTTTTCCGATGCGACAGGGAATTCGTGCCGGCGGAGTTCTTCGTTGGTCAGAATTTCAGCCAGAGTCACGGCAGGGAAATCACTGAAAGGCATCCATGATTCCGCCGTAGTGACCCGTCCAGAAAGTCACCACGCGATAGGCGATCATGAGGATGATGGCGAAATAGATCAGGCGCGGAAACCATTCGGCCAGGAGCTGAAGCTTGCGCAGGGCCTCGTCCTGATAGTACTTGTGCAATCGACGCAAGGTGTCGTCGAGGCTGCCGCTGATTTCGCCGGTGTGATAAAGATTCGCGAAGAGTTCGGGGAATTCAGCGGATTCACTGAGAATTTCCGAAGGCGGTTCTCCGCCGGCTTCAATTCTGGGTCTCCAAGTGGAAACAGTGCGATGCAACGCCGGCGAGCCGCTGGCTGCTGCGGCCAGTTCCCAGGCGTTCACGATGGAGACTCCGGCGTTGAGCAACGCTTCCAACGCCGCAGACAATCGGGCCAAAGCGAGATGGCGCCGGGCGTTCCCGAGAATCGGAACGAACCGAAAAAACCGCTCCAGCAGGGAACGCCAGGACTCGCCGTGTCTTCCCTGACACGCGAGAATCATCAAGAAAGCGATGGCATAAAGCGGAGCCAGGACGCCAAGAGTTTGAGTGAGATAACCGGCAAGATTCCCGGTCGAGAAGAGCTCCGGAAACGGGCCGAGAAATACGGCGAAGTGCAGCAGGAAAAGCGGATAGCGGAGTTGGGCGATGGTCTTGCGGACGAGCTCAGCGCGGTCGCGATAATAATCCGAGAGCAGTTTGAAGCAGGCATCCAGGCGTCCGCTTTGTTC
>JACPRI010000301.1 GCA_016190065.1 Verrucomicrobiota bacterium | reverse complement strand
TGATTGCCGAAGGTTTTGTCTCGCCGACCGCGTTCATCGTCGTCACGGACGGATCCGGACGGACGCTGATCGCTGATCAGATTGGAAAGATTTACGTCTTGAACAAGGACGGCCAGCTTTCGGACAAAGCATTTTTGGATATCACGAACCGCCTTACCAAAATCAACCAGGGCGCCTTCGACGAACGCGGACTGCTGGGGCTGGCGTTGCACCCGAAGTTCCGGGAGAACCGGAAATTCTATGTTGTCTATAGCGCGCCGTTGAGGAAGGACGGGCTCGCGGGTTGGGATCACACGATGCAACTTTCGGAATTCAAAGCCCCAGCCAAAGCAGAGGAAGCCGTGGATCTGGCCTCCGAACGCGTCCTGCTTCAAATCGACAAGCCTTATTTCAATCACAATGGCGGAACCATTGTCTTCGGCCCGGACGGGTATCTTTACATGGCGGTGGGTGACGGCGGCAACGCCAACGACGAAGGCAAAGGCCATTCACCGCAAGGCAACGGCCAGGACCTCACGAATTTGATGGGAAAGATTTTGCGGATCGACGTGAACCGGGGGGATCCCTACGCGATTCCTACAAGCAACCCTTTCGCGCCTCGCCGAGGGCTGGCTAATTTCTTTCGCCGGTCCTTTTCCGTCTCTTCGTTCGATGCCGCACCAGGGGCGCCGCGGCCTGAAATCTACGCGTACGGCCTGCGCAATCCGTGGCGCATCACGTTTGATCGGGGAGGGAACCACGAGCTGTTCGCCGGAGACATCGGCCAGACACTGTGGGAAGAGGTGGACATCATCGTGAAAGGAGGCAATTACGGCTGGCGCGTGCGCGAAGGGTTCCATTGTTTTGATCCCAAGAATCCCAAAACACCGCCGCAGGATTGCGCCAAGACCGGTCCCGACGGAAAACCATTCATCGATCCCGTTCTCGAATACAAAAACGTCAACGGATTCCGCAACGATCCCGAAGCCCTGGGCATCAGCATCACGGGCGGATACATTTATCGCGGCAAGGCGCTGCCGCAATTGCAAGGGCGCTACGTGTTCGGCGATTGGTCGCGGAATTTCGTCTTTCCGGCCGACGGAGTCATGCTGGTCGCAACGCGTCCGCAATCCGGCGCATCAACAAAATGGAGTGTCGAGCCATTGGACCTCGCCACGCATCCCGGCGGCAAGCTGAAGTCGTTTATCGTTGCGTTCGGAGAGGATGCCGAGGGCGAGTTGTACGTGATGACCAATAACAGCAACAGCCTTCGCGGCACGACCGGCAAAGTCTTCAAACTCGCACCGCAGTGATGGAAAACTGCCCTCGTTGTTGATCCGAACGGAGGTAACAGAGGAAACAGAGTTCAGAGGATTTGAGGAGCAAGGAACGTCCGACGAGATTAGTCCGCGGCGTACGATCGGCAGGAGCCTCACACCAACTGATTCTCTGTTAGCTCCGTTTCCTCCTGTTAAAGCTCCCTGCCGTTCTAGAATTCAATTGTAGTAGAAAGTGAAGCGCACTTCCCGATAGTCGGCGCCAATCAAGCGGCGCATGTCCGCGGGCCAGGGACCAAACGGCGCCGGTTCCTGCACGGCCTTCCGGCAGATAATCTCCAGAATATCATTGACGGTGCTTTCGGCGACTCCCATCTGCGTGACGCTTCCGTCTGAATTCAACCGAAACGTCAAGACGACTTTCCCCGTGTCGTTGCCGACAAAGTTCCGGTCATCCAGCAGGTTGAACCAGTGGTTCTGAATCGCTTCGATGATCGCCTGATCGTAGCTCGCAAAAGGTGTCGCCTTGACGTTCAGGCCTTCGATGGAGTAGCGCCGCATGCCGCCTTCCTGCTTCATTTTCTCGCTGACCAGGCCGCTCTGCTGATTGCGCACCTGCGCGAGTCGGCGCGGCTTGGGTCGGTTGGGAGCGCTCTCCGCCGCATCGCTGAAACTGGGCTTCGGCGTCAGAACAGGGCGATCCGCCGGTCTCGCCATCGCCAAATCACCCGGACGCGGAGCGCTTTTGGTTTCGGCTTGCGATTCCTGGCGGGGCGTCTCATTGGGTTTGGATTCCGGCGGCGGCGCCTCGGCGGTTCGCGCGACGGACGGCGCAGGCTGCAGCGGCATCGGCTCGGAGCGTGGTTTGGTCATGGTGCTGGGCACCCTGTCTTGGGCCCCGGAAATCTTCGGAACGGCGGAATCGATCCGTGTGTCCGGGTTTCCCGCCAGGGAGTTCCGCGTGGAATAATACTGGCTCTCCTTGGGCGCGACTTGCGACGCCTGGGCGGGATCGACCTCGATGAAGACGATCGGAACGACCTCCTGCTTTTCCGCGTCGGCGCGTTTCTTGGCCTCGAGCCTCGGATCGGCGCTGGTGCGCTGGCTCAAGGTGATCAGGTTGAACAATGAACTGTTCCAGAGGCCAAGGCGAAATCCGAGTTCGACCATGAAAAAGAAAATAAAATGAAAGGCCAGCGAAAGCCCGAGCGCGCGTGCAATCGGATTCGAGGCCAATCTCGGCCAGCGGATATTCAGTTCTGCCGCAATCACCGGCCCAACCATGCCCTATCTGACGGCGCAAATCAATTTCGACCTCTTCAGTTCGGCCATCGAATGGTCTGTATCCGATAGAATCGTTGAGGGGACGAGGCGATGGTGGCGTCGGTCTTGGACGCGGTCGGGCCGGTCGCGAAGACATCGCCGGGGAGATTGTGCCAGATGGGTTCGCTGAGATGATTCTTGTATTGGAGATGGTAGCGAACGCCGGGTTGGGCATCCCAAGTTACAGCAACGCCGTTTATGGTCGAACTGACTTTGGCGGCTCTGACTCGATCACGGCCGGGCTCCAGGAAAAAGTTCGGCGCTCGCGGAGTGGGAATCGGCATGGAATAAGACGGCGCGGGTCCGCCATCGGGCCAGCGGCCCTGGCTGACGTCGCTGACCTGTGCGCTGTATTGCACGAAGTCAACGATTTGGCCGGCGGGTGAAAAAAGCGCGATCAGGCCGCTCTCCCGGCTGAGCTTGAAATCGGCGTGGAGGTCGCGATTCGATCCGTTCAGGCCAGGCTTCCGATCCGCCCAGATGAGCAAATAAGACCGAGGCCCCAGCGTGATTCCGGCCGGGATGACGCATTTCGCCGGGTTGGACAGTTCGTCCGACAGCGAGAAGCCAGAGAGATCAACTGTTCGGTCGGTCGGATTGAAGAGCTCGAACCAATCGCTGAACGCCCCGTCGATGGGGTTGGCCAGGGTTCGGATGTTGGCGCTCATCCATTCGTTAATGACGACATGGTCGGGCGTGAGCGGATCGGGCCGTGTGGAGGTCACATTGACGGTGGCGGTGTGTGCGGGAAGCAAGTTCCCGGAGGCGTCGTGGCCCGCGAGAGCCAGCGTATTGAAGCCCGGCCGCAGCGGCACTTTGAGTGACCAGTTGGTGACGGTCGTCCACGTTGTGGGGTATTCCGAACCGTTGACGCGGATGGTTTTCACCTCGACCGGCGCGCGGCCCGCGAGCGTGAGGGAATTTTGATCCGTGGCCCAATCGTCCCCGTGGTTGCTCGTGATCGCGAAGTCCGAGGCCACCGTTTTGAGTTGTTGGAGGATGTAATTCCGGCGGCTGGAAACGAAGGTCTTGATGGCATTCGGACTGGTGACCGCCGCTCCGTTCGTTCGGAAGGCGGCATATTTCGCATCGAGGAGCGCGCCGAGGGCCGGGTCTTGCAACGGCCCATGCGCCGTGTCTCGCAGCGCACGCCAATACGCGCGGCGGAAGGGCGGATGGCTGTTCATCCGGGTGATCACGGGATCGACCGCTTTGAAGAGCGAGGTCGTGGGCCCATCGGCGTAGCCGCCCAGGCCGAGCACGATATCGAAATCCCAGATGAGCAATTGCCACGGGCCCAGGCGTGGTTTGTAGGCAAACATGTTTTGGCCATTGTTGTTGCCATAGCTGTCCCAATTGCCCACGACGTGCTCGACGGCGAAAATGCGCATCCATTGTTCGACGTCGATTTGCGATTCTACGCTGGCGGTGTAGATGGCGTTGGACGCGTTGACGGCGTCCACGAGATTAAAGAGGTTGGTGTAGTTGCTGGTGGACAGCTCGGCGCCGCGCCGCTGCCAGTTCCAACGGTAGCGGGCCAGTTTTTTAGCGCCACCGGTAGTGGTGAATCGTTGCAGCGTGGTCCAGGTTGTTTGGAAATTAGAAGCGTTGTCGTCGAACTCGAACCACCCGGCGATCTTGTATAGCTCACCGTCGTCATCCCCTGGAAACCATTCTTCGACGACCTCGGAGTTTGGAATCTGGGAGTCTTCGAAAATCCGACCGCGCCGGACGCCGTTGACGAAGAGGTTGATGTTGCGCTGGTAGTTGAAGGGCAAGCCGAGTTGTGCCGCGATCCAGTAGGCGGTTTGTTCCCGTTGCGCGGTTTCGTCGTCTCCGGGGTTGTTCCCCGGCGCGGTCAATTTGAAATCGGTCACCCCGAGCAAAGGGTCGTCTTCGGGGAAGACGAAAATGTAATTGCACAACGAACCGGTCGGCGTGCTGTAGCTCGGGCTGTGGTAAGGACTGCCGCTGTAAAGCGCGCCGATGTTGTAGATGGCGCGCTCGTCGCCGTAAACGAAAGTGGCGTCCAGCGGTTCGTTGCTGAGTTTCAGTCGCGTCGCCCATTTGGTCGCCGTGGCCTGCGTGATCCAGAGCCGGTAAGTCCCGAACGCGCCGGGCGGCGGCGGATCGCCGAACCGGACCAAACATTCGCGCGTCGGGGCGTCGCTGGGAAAGCGCGTCGTGGCGGGAATGGCGAATTGATCGGCAGCCTCCACGTGAAACGCCACCAGGGTCCCCGTGGGCCGCGCCGGGATTCTCGCGCTGTACACTTCGTCTCCGGCAATTTCATCGCCGGCCGTGCCGTCATCCAGCATAGGGACCGCGAGCAGAGTAACGCCTGGATCGACGCGGTATTTGAGCAGAACCGAAGCGATCCCGTCCGGGTCGTTCGCCCGCGCCGTGATCAAGACGGTTTGGTTGGTAGCCGGCACCACAGGGAAGTGCTTCACTTCGTGGATCGCGGGTGCGGCATTGGCGATCGCGCGGCTGTTGCGCGCTCCAGGTGAACCTAGATTCGTCGGCAACGAAAGAGTTTGCGCGGCTTCCAGATAATTCCCGCGCAAGCGAAGCAGAACTTCCGGGAAACCGCGGAGCCAGCGTCCTTTGGCGCGGATCGTGGCCGATGTGCGCGGAGCGAGTGAACTGCCCAGACGTGCCCGGATTCGATTCGCACCGGTGTCGCCGCGATGCGACGAGCGCACGTGCAGACACGAAGTCCCTCCCACGCCGGCGCCCGGAGCGAAGCCGGACAAGCCGTGGCTGCCCTGGGCAACCCAGCCCGTGAGCCCGTTGTCGAACGTCGAGTTGGCGATGCGATTGGTGTCGCCGGGGCCGATGACTTCCACGCCGTCAATCAGGCATTCGCCCTCGCCCATGAGCAGCAAATGCAGCGTATCAGCCGCGCCAATTCCGTTATCCAGAACTCCCATTGCTTCGATGGTCGTCCACTCGCTCTTCGTGGTCTCGTCGCTGTCGGCCCAGTTGGAGGCGAGCTGGTGGTCGCTGCGCGGGTCGATCAATTCAAGGCTGCTGCCGCCTTCGCGCGCCCATTTGCCCCAGCGCCCCCTGACGCCATAAGTGACCTCATCAGCGATGACATAAACGGTGCTCGTGACCACGCCGCCGGACGGGGCTGCGCTGGTGAGTTTGTCGGGCATCGCCAGAATCAGTTTCTGTCCTCGATTCGAGAGTCGGCCGCGAAAATCGCCCACCGTATTGAGCGCGCTGAGGTTGGGGTAATTGATTCGCAAGTTCGCCGCGTTTTTCGCGACAACGAGGTAACCGTCGGCCGGCAAGCTTGTGCCAGGCGGGAAAGTGAAGTCGATTCCCGAAACAAACTTCCACCCGCCGAGATCGACGGCTCGGGTGCCTTTGTTGTAGAGCTCGACGTACTCGTCTTCGGCGCGGCCTGAAATGGGCGCATACATGATTTCGTTGATGACAATATCCCGAATGAGCGGCGCGCTGTTGGCTGCGCCTGGGGAAGGGCGCGCCAGTTCGCGGTGAGTTGAGGCGCCGTTCGGAGACCGGCCTAGCGCGACACCGACGGCTTGGCCGCCATAGCGCACGGCGTCGATAATTCGGCTCTGATCGGCATTCTTGAGGTAAACGGTCCCGCCGGTCGGATTGAGCGCAAAACCAAGCTGGGTTTGTCCGAGCACCAGGAAGCCCGCCGGAGGGGCAATCGTGCCCTGCGGAAAAACGCATTTGCGCGCCAGAGCGTCATCGCTCAAAGCACAACCGGAGAGGTCTTTCGCTTCCCGGCTGTGGTTGTAGAGTTCGACGAACTGTGCGCCTGGCGTGTCGCTCCGAACCAGGAGCTCATTGATCATGATCGCTCGGAGCGCATCCGAGGGCGCCGGCTCAAATTCTCCAGGCGATCCCCCGATGCGGTCGCTCGCGGCCCAGGCCAGCGGATCGTTTTCGCCGTAAGACGGTCGGCCCAAAACCAGGGAATGTCCGGCCCCATCCGCCGCGACGGGCCAGGGCGGATCGGTCGAATACCTGATTTCGAGGAGCACGGCGCCGTTCCGATGGTGCAAGCGGAGGGTTCGCGACCGATGGTGGAGAGAATCCGTGTAGGGGCCGGCGACAACGGAGATTCCGTAAGCGCTTCGAAGGTGGGCCGGGTTCTTGGCCACAACCAGAAAGGAGCGGGCTGGAAGTGTTGTTCCGGCGGGGAAAGTGAATTCGATCGCACCGGAAAGCCGGTAGCCGCTGATATCCTCGAACCAGAGCTGTGAATTGAACAATTCGACAAATTCCAAATCCTGTCCATCGGCTCGCGCGGCGGGGCGATACATGATTTCGGAGATGACCAGGCCTGTGCGCCGGCTCGAAGGGCCTAAAGCCTCGTGGGAAAACACCGCCGCCAAAAGGGGCGCTGCACCAAGCAGAAGGGCGAAGACCGACAACTTCAACGACTTCATCGATTGGAGGATTGTTACAGGAACGATGCGCATTTGCACGCGTCAATGTAAAGGCAGGAAGGGGTATCCCGGCGGAAGCCTGGGTCTCGCCACGGCACGACGGCAAGCGAGATGATGGGCAGTCTTTCTCAGCCGTAGCGCAGATTTTCAATCTGCCGTATCGCCGAGTTGCACTCGGCTGGGCATTCGATCCTGCCACAGCGCCCGGCGGTTTGAGGCTTCCGAATAATTAAATTCTGCTATACGGCATATTTAAAATATGCGCTACGGCTGTGCTACTGTCGGACACGACTCAACCATAACGAGACGAGGATACCTGGCGCTATAAGTG
>JACPRI010000300.1 GCA_016190065.1 Verrucomicrobiota bacterium | reverse complement strand
TGTCGCGAACCGTTCTGGCCCGCTGCTTCCCTTTTCTTGTCTTTCTGTGATTCGTGGCTTCGACAGCTCATGTGAGCCTCAACCGCGAATGGGATCGAAGGGAGAACGAAGAACGAGGAGACCGAGCTTCTGCTTTTCATTCGCGTTGATTCGCGTCCATCGGCGGTTTTCCCACACGGGTTTTCTCCTCGAGCAACTTCAAGAATTCATCCAGGTATCGGCGGTAGCGATCAGGGTCTTGGACAAGGGATTCGTTGTGATCCCCGGACAGTTCCTTCAGGAATTTGAGCGCGTTGGCCGCGGCGAAATTCCTCTCCGCGTGATGAAATCCAACGAGTGAATCGTCCCGGCTGTGGAGGATGAGAACGGGAATTGTGGTCCGCGCCAGCTTCACTGGAACGTCGTACTGGATGGTACTGATCCACCGAACTGGCAGCCAGGGAAACAGTTCTGCGCCCACGGCCGGAACGCTGGTGAACGTGCTTTGCAGAACGATCCCGCCCAAAGGCACCCGCGTTGCCAGTTCCGCCGCGATGGCGCCGCCAAGTGATTCGCCCAGCGCCAGGATTTTCTCCGGTGCAAAACCCTTGGCCTCCAACCATCCGTGCGCCGCCACGGCGTCGGCGTAGGTTCCTTCTTCGGAGGGTCTCCCTTCGCTCGCGCCGTAGCCGCGATAATCGAATGCGAAAACATTGACGCCCAGATCGAGGAGCATTTCAAAATAGTGGAAGCGATGGCTGATGTTGCCGGCATTGCCATGGCAGAGCAGAACGGCCCACTGAGGCCGAGGCGAGTTCGGGTCCGCAGGGAAAAACCAACCATTAAGCCTCACGCCGTCGGATGTCTGGAAAAAGACGTTCTCCCAGGGCCGTCCCAAAGCCTCGCCCGCTTGATCCAACCTCCTGTGGGGATGATAAACCTGGCTGTATTCAAACCACCGCAGCACAATCCAAAGGAAGCACACCAGCACCAGCGTGCCAACGAAGTTTTTGAGGCGCGGCCTCCGCTTCGATTCCGTCACGCGCTCAGGATGACACGTGGCAACGAACCCGCAATCCACGAATGACACGGCACGGCCAGCCTTCCGCGCGGAACGCCTGTCTGGGCTCCCAGGAGGACGCCCGAACGGGAGGCGGCCAGGTTCTTGGGATAGCTGAAATGTTCCGGGTTGATTGCCATAGGAGTCCTCCTTCTATTTCAATTTTGTCTCTGGTCTTTTGTCTCTTCAAACAAGCGCGTTCTCAGGAATTCTGCCCCGTGAATCCACCCCCGCACCCCTCCCAGGAAGGGACCTGGCAACCGGCACTCGCCACATGACTCTCCTCCTCGGAGGGGCCGGGGGTGGGTTTATGAACGTAAAGGCAAGAGCGTTCGAGCCCAATTCACTTGATCAGCGGCGCCGGGAATAAAACCCCACCAAACAGCAGGAACGCAAGGAGGAGCGTCCAAATCACGTTGACCGCCTGTGCGGCGACGAACGCCAGGGCCGGGCGGCCATTCTCCATGGTGATCAGCTCCGAGAACTTCGTTTCCAGTCCGATGCAGACAAACGCCAGGGCAAACCAAACGGTCCGCAGCCCCGCCAACGTTTTCTTAGTGGCCTTGACCAGTTCGGGATCGAGGAAGAACGAAAATACGGTGGAAGCGATCACGAAACCGAGCACGAATTTCGGAAAGCGCTCCCAAATCACGCTGACACCTGGCCGCGGTTGATTCTGGCCGCCGCTGCGGACGGTCCACCAGATCGACAGCACAAACGCCGCAAGGCCGATCAGGACGTTCTGCGAGAATTTGACAATGATCCCGGTTTTCATGGCCGCGGGGCTGATCAACTCGCCTGCGGCAGTGACAGACCCGGTCGTGTCAAGAGTGCCGCCGAGCCACGCGCCTCCAACGATGTCCGGAATCTCGAACCCCTTCACGATCCACGGCATGATCACCATCATCGGAACCGCGACGATCAAGACCAGCGAGGTGACGTAAGAGAGCTTCTTTTTGTCGCCCTGAATCGCGCCGCAGGCGGCGATGGCGGCTGAGACACCGCAGATCGACACAGCAGTCGAAAGCATCACCGCGAATTCGTCATCGACGCGCAACTTTTTTGAGAGCCAGAAACAGGCGTACCAGACGACAATTACGACCAGCAGTGCCTGAACGATTCCCAACGCCCCGGCCTGAAGGATTTCATCAAATAGAATGCCGGCGCCCAGAATGACCAGGCCGGTCTTAATGTAGAATTCCGTGCGCACGGCTTCGCGCAGCCAGGACGGAAGAGCGAAGGCGTGATTCAAGATGAGGCCGAGCAAAAGTCCGAAGATGACGTACTCCAGTCCCCAGGCGTTGACCCTGGCATTCCCTGCGATCAATTGCGCCAGCCAGGCCAGCGCGAAGACGACTGGAAAGCCGGCGAGGAATCTGACCAGCGCTCCGCCCATGCATGCAATGCCGACGGCGGCGATGACAAGCAACCCGGCGCCAAGCAAAGCGGAGTTCCCAAGGTTCGCTCCCGCTAGAACCTGTTGAAACAAATCTACCCGGCTGCTCCAAGAATACTTCGGCAGATCCGGTCGAAGTCCCGCCAGAATTGTCCCGATCACCAGGAATCCAATCCATACGGCGAGCCAATCCTCGTTCTTCCACCAGGAAAGACTCTTTTGAGGCTCGGTCATTGCGCTGCGCAGTGTCGCGGTTTACCAGGCGACCATGGGCCTTAGCGTAGGCATCCTCCCTCCACGCTCAAGTCAAATTGAGGGGATCGAGGAGTTTGGAGTTAGCAGCGCGAGCCGCTTCATCAGGGACGCTGCCGCGCAATCGTTCAAGCATTCACTGTAAATCCGGACATCCTCCTCAAGGATTTATGGCGTGTTCACCGACGCTGAAGGGGATCGGTCGCTGGCGCTCAAATCCAGCTACAACGAACCAGAGCCTCAGGGAGCGACCCAAGTCACGGCTTTAGTTCACTTCGATGAGCACGTCCGGCAGCAAACAGCGAAAAAACTCCGCGCTGACGATGCAAAGTGAAGGTGCTTGGAAAAAGATGATCGGCTTGCCTCATTTCAGATCGCAGGCGGCGTGAGTAATGGAATCGCATGGCGTCCGCGCCGCCGGTAAACACTGAAATCAGAGGCATCAACGGTAATCACTTTGCATTCCCACCATTGTTCGCTCATCGCGACCAGGCAGGCATCGGCCAGGTCCATGGGCTGATCGGCGTATTTGCGAACGAGTTCGTGGACCCGCGCGTGGTGCTCAGTCAAGTCCCATGGACAAATCACCAGCCCGTGGGTCAGCGTCGTCAGGACGGGGTCTGCGGTGCCAAGAAAATGCGCTGCTTCGGTCAAGACTGCTTCGCAGGTGTAAAGCGGGTGCGGCAGGCGGCGGACGAGGTCTTTGGCCCAACGGCCAAACTGCGGTTCCTCGCGCGCCAGCGCGGAAACGAGCGGACCGGTGTCCAGGAGGTAAATCATGCTTTGTGCCGGCGGCGTTCAGAAAATGCGCGGCGGATATTGGCGTTGGTCGGCGCCGGCACAGCGACATCGGCTGAAGCTAAATGCTTTTCCCAGGGCGAAACTTCGCCTGCTTGCGCGCGCTGACGCACGGCTTTGCGCACGTATTCCGCCACGGTCTCCTTCACTTTGGCCGCGGCTTTCTCCCAATGCGCCTTCTCTCCATCAGGAACGCGGATGGTCAGTGTTTCACTCATGTCAACAGTGTCACACAGGCGCCGGAGGATTGTCAACGCCCCGGGCAGTTGCGCGCACAGTCGTTGATCGAACGTCCATTACCGATCGGGGTTCCCGCCTTATTTGGTCACGCAGTTGCTGGAAGAGCAGACACTGCGCGAGGTCCTGAACCGTAGCGGTGCTGTGCCAGCGCCGATCCGTTCTGACGAGAAATGAACGGCGGTCACAGACCCCCGCTACAGCCCATTGCCTCAGCGCAAAGCTAGCGATTACGCGCTGCCAATCGCGCAAGGCTTAGCTGCGGCACGAGGTTCAACCTTCAAATCTGTTCAAGGATGCGGCAGGCTGGATGATCTCCTTCACCACGCGCCCGTGCACGTCGGTCAGCCGATGCTCGCGTCCTTGAAAGCGGAACGTGAGGCGCTCGTGGTCGAGGCCGAGCAAATGGAGCACAGTCGCGTTGAGGTCGTGAACATGCACCGGGTTTTCGGTGATGCTGTAGCCCAAGGCATCGGTGGCGCCATAGGCAAATCCTCGTTTAACACCGCCGCCCGCGAGCCAAACCGAAAACGCATCCTTGTGATGATCGCGACCCGGTTTTGTCGTCCGGCCGGCGCCGGAATCGGTCTGTTGCATGGGCGTGCGGCCAAACTCGCTCCCCCAGATCACAAGCGTGTCGTCGAGCAGACCGCGCTGTTTGAGGTCGATGATCAAGGCGGCCGTAGCCTGGTCAACCTGACGGCACTTTTGCGGAAGTCGGCTCGCGAGATCCGAGTGATGGTCCCAGTCCGCATCGTAGAGCTCGACCACTCGGACGCCGCGTTCGACCAGCCGGCGCGCGAGCAGGCAATTGGCCGCAAAAGAGGCCTCGCCCGATTTGATGCCGTAGAGATCAAGTGTCGCCGCGCTTTCGTTTTTCAGGCTCGCCAGGTCAGGCACGCTCGTTTGCATCCGAAAGGCCATTTCGTATTGGGCGATCCGGGTGGCGATTTCCGGATCGTCGAGCAGTTCGAGCCGGCGCTCGTTCAACCGGCGAACCGTGTCGAGCAACCTCCGACGATCCCCGGGTTCGTGGCCGTCGGGATTTTTTAAGTAGAAAACCGGCTCGTCGCCGCTTCGGAATTGGACGCCCTGGTAGAGCGGCGGCAGAAAACCCGATCCCCATAAGTTTGCACCAGCGCCGGCGAGCGGGCCGCTCTGCAGGACGACGTAAGACGGCAGATCAGAGTTCTCCGAGCCAAGCCCATAGATCAGCCACGATCCAAATCCGGGCCGACCCAGCCGGCCAAACCCGGTGTGCAGAAAAAGCTGAGCGGGCGCATGATTGAACTCATCGGTGTGCAGCGAATGAATGAAACAGAGTTCATCCGCCACCTTCGCCAGATGCGGCAGCAGGTCGGAGAAGGCAGCGCCGCTTTGACCATGTCGGGCAAACACGAACTGCGACGCCGCCAGACGCGGATGGCCGCGCAGGAAAGCAAAGCGTTTTCCCTTGATGAACTCGTCCGGACAAAGTTCGCCGTCCCATTTCTTGAGTTCGGGCTTGGGGTCGAACAGATCGAGTTGAGAGGGCGCCCCGATCATATGCAGGTAAATAACTCGCTTGGCCCGCGGAACCAGGTGCGCCCGACGCGGCGTCAACGGGTTGCTGGCGACGGCGGATCGGGAACTGCCAAAGCCCTGCAGCAATGCGCCCAGCATGGCCGCGCCAAATCCCATCCCGCCGCGGTGCAGAAACGCGCGCCGGCTCAACAAGTCGATGGGCTGAGGTTGCCTGTTCATACGCTGCTTAGTCGCAACAATTCAGTGGATCCAGGGAGCGCACGCGCCTCGCGTGCCGTGGTCGGCGCCCTCGCCGACCACATCGACATTGCCAGCAGAGCCACGGTTTGATGACTGAGTTTCAAGACGGTTCTGACCGGCGAGGCGCCGGTCAGAACACGCGAGGGCG
>JACPRI010000297.1 GCA_016190065.1 Verrucomicrobiota bacterium | reverse complement strand
TGAAATTCGTGCCCAGCGCAGACGCCCTAAAGTCGAGTCTCGCAGGCGCCGTTCCGCTGGGCGCGCCGGGTTCAAGAAACACGCCCACCAGAAAGAATGCGCCATCGTGTTTGATGCCGGAGATGCCGCCAAACGAATTGATGTCCGTTGGAAGGTTCCCCAAATAGCCGTCCGGTCCGCTGAAAGCCAAGCTGACAGTCAACGAGGCCGTTCCTGTGACGCTCGAAAATCTCAGCACCTTGCCCGGTCCAGCCGGAAAACTGTGACTAGGAGGCAAAATGCCAGTTCCACCACCGGCAGGATTGGGTGGGCTGGTGTGTCCCGCTCCGAAAATGTTCGCGGAGCCGCTGACCGAAAGAGTGACCGGCGTGGTGTCCAGCACCGTCACCGTCTGGCTGCACGTATTGGTGTTGTTGCACGCATCAACGGCCTGCCAAGTCCGAGTAATGACCAGCGGGCACAGCCCGTTGGTCACGGTGCTGAGAATGGCGATTGGCAGCAGTGCTGGCCCGGCGGCGCTGGCTGGGCTGCAATTGTCCGTGGCCGTAGGGGTGTCGAACGTCCAGGCCGTCCCGCATTGAACGACTTTGTTGGTCGGGCAAGTGAATACGGGCGGGGTGGTGTCGGTGACCGTCACGGTCTGACTGCACGTGTTGGTGTTCCCGCACGCATCGACGGCTTGCCATGTCCGCGTGATCACCGTCGGGCAATTCCCGTTGGTCACTGTGTTAAGGATGGTGATCGGCACGTTCGCGGCGCTGCCCGCGTCAGTGGCGGTGGGCGGATCGAACGTCCACGCGGCCCCGCAGGTGACGGTTTTGTTGGTGGCGCAGGTGAGGACGAGCTGCGAGGGGGTGGCGATGCCGTTTCCAGAGAGAGCGAAGTCGTAAGGGTTTGCGGTGATGTCATCGCTGGCGATGCTGAGCGTGGCCGTGCGAGTGCCGGGGCCGTTGGGATCGAAGGTGACCGTGAAATCGTGCCAGGCGCCGCCGGCGGCGATGACGATTGAGAAAGTCAGGGGGCCGACCGTGAATTCCGACGGATTGCTCGAAGCAATGTTGGTCACGATCAATGGGCACTTGCCGAAGTTGTAAATCGTGAACGTGTGCGTCTTCGACCCGCCACACACGGGAACGTCGAAAAAGTCCGTGTCGTCATTTCCGGTCGGAGTGGTGTCACCATCCAGTATGGTGACGCTCTTCCCCCGGACGAGAATCTGCGGAATGCACGTGCTAAACGCCGCAGCCGTCTCGACCAAACCCGACGAACCGTTGAAATTGCCGCCGATGGTGCGGGCGCGGGCGCGAATCTGGCCGCCCGCTGGCAGGCTCAGGCCGGTCAGTGCCCAGCCGCCTGTGATACGCGTGCCGGTGCCGAGCGGGCTCCAGGTGGTGCCGCCGTCCGTGGAAAGGTCAAAGGTGACTCGCAGCGTCTCAGGGGATGAATCGCCTCGAAGCCATTGCACGCTGCTGGAATTCGGGACCGTGAGGCCTTGCGAGGCGGCGTCGTTCTCCAGCCGCGCGATGCGGTTGCGCGCCGCTCCGCCCACCGTGGTGAAGGCGCCCCCAACGACGATCTTCCCATCCGCCTGCCCGGCCACGCTGTTGACGAGGTCGTTCGCATTGGGATTGAAGCCGGTGTCCAGCGTGCCGTCGGCATTGAGCCGCGCGAGGCGGTTGCGCGTTGTCCCGCCTACGGCGGTGAACGAGCCTCCGATGACGATCTTCCCGTCCGCCTGCACGGCGATGGTGTCAATGTTGCTGTTCGCATTGGGATTGAAACTCGCGTCCAATGTGCCATCGGCGTTGAGCCGCGCGACGTGATTGCGCGCCACGCCGCCCAAGCTCGTGAAGGTGCCCCCGATGAGGATCTTCCCATCCGCCTGCACGGCCACACAGGGAACGGCGGCGTCCGCGTTGGGATTGAAGCCGGTGTCCAGCGTGCCGTCGGCGTTGAGCCGCGCGATGCGATTGCGTGTTTGCCCGCCGACAGCGGTGAAAGAGCCCCCGATGACAATTTTCCCATCGGCCTGGATCGCAATGCTGTCCACGTTGAGGGGGCCGGTCGCACCTGAATCAAAGAGCGTGTCGAGCGAGCCGTCGGCATTGAGCCGTGCGATGCGATCGCGCGCCACCCCGCCCACGGTGGTAAACTGGCCGCCGATGAGGATCTTCCCATCCGCTTGAAGCGCCATGCCGTGGATGGCGCCATTCGCATTGGGATTGAAGTTCGCATCCAGCGCGGCGCTGGCATCGACTCGTGCGACGTTATTGCGCGTCTGGCCGCCCATCGTTGTGAACGGGCCGCCGAGGAGAATCTTCCCGTCAGTCTGCACGGCGACGCAATTCACTCCATTGTTCGCATTCGGATTGAAGCCCGAGTCCAGCGTGCCGTCGGCGTTAAGCCGCGCGGCGTAATTGCGCGGCGTCCCGCTCACGGTGGTGAAGTAGCCTCCGAGGACGATCTTCCCGTCCGGTTGCACGGCCACGCCGTAAACGCTTCTTCCGTTCGGATCGGGACTGAAACCTGTATCCACGTCTCCGGACGCGGCCACCGTCGCGTGAGTGAAGACTGAGAACAGGGCGAGGAATGCCAGAGGTTTGAGCCAATACTTTTTCATAAATCTGTGATTCGATGACGTTCCGCGTCCTACAAAAAGAAATCCGGGAAAAGGATGCGGAATTTTTGCGGAAATCCTTTGTGGTCCGGGGCAGAGGTCCAAAACTGGGAGACGACTCCCCGCCGTATCGTGAGCCCCAACGACTCAAAACCCGGGGTTGGTCCGTCTGCGGACCTACCGGGGGTGGGTGAATGCGACGATGTGAAACCCCAAAGGGGTTGCGGCCCCAGCGATTTCCGCCCGCCCTCGGCACGGCGAGTCGCAATTCCTTCAGGGTTGGTTGATTATTTGATTCGCTTACCCAGGGTAGCTCGTTCCTTGCAACCCTGGGCTTTGGGGCAGGAACGGCCGGCTTGCGTACGAGGATTTGGCTTCAAGGCTGCGCTGTGAGTGTCGAAGGTGTCGTCGCCGGGCCGGACGTTTCCGATGCCAACCGTTCGCGGTCAATCTCGGCGAGCGAGGGAGCGTGGAAGATGCGTACGTCGTCGGAGAGACCGACAATCAATGTGGAGCCGTCGGGCGAAAAGGCCAGTGGCCCGACCGCACCCGATTCGAGCACAGTGGCGACCTCCCGCCGCGTCGATAGGTGCCAAAGTTTCAGCGTGCCATCGCCACCGGTTGAGGCCAAAGCCCGGCCATCGGACGAAAAAGCGATTTGCAGTGTATGGTCTCGATGCCCCGAAAGATAAGCCAATTCGCGGCCGGTGCGTGCTTCCAAAATGTGGATTCCCGGCTCCGAGGTATAGCTGCTGACGAGAAGTTTGCTGTCGGGCGAGAACGCGAGGCTCGCCAAACGGCCGGAGTCCAACGGACGATTCAACACCTTGTCAAGACCGCGAACATGATGGCTGTAGAGAAGCTTGTCCTCGGGCACAGAAAAAACCGCGATGAGCGAACGTCCTACGGAACCCGCCGCGAGGAGCGCTCCATCCGGTGAAATCGCCATCCGATCAACAGGGACTGTGAGCCTCTGACCGCCATCAATGTAGTCCGGCAACTCGAAGGTGCGGAGGCGCTGGCCGGTGTGCGTTGACCAAACGTGCACGATTCCATTGGTTTGTCCCACCGCAAACCGCCCTGCCGTTGGACAGAACGAGTGTGCCCAAAAACGGTCCACGTTGCCATCGAGGGCCAGCCTGCGGGTGAGGGCAAGGTCCTTGACCGAGCGCCATTCCAGTTTGCCCCGGCTTTCGCCTTTTGCGTAAAGCGAGGTAACAATCGTTTGTCCCCCATCATCGAAGCCTTCGTTCTGAGCCATGTCACCGCTCGGCTTAACCTCGCGCGGACTCGATCCTGGCTGCATGGAGCCAACCTGGAGTGGTCTCCAGGTCGGAGAGGTGGAGGTCCACGCCCGGCCGTCGGCTGAAACCTTAAGGCCACCAAGAAACTCGTGGCCGAAGGACGGACGCGTTGGGGTTTTGGAGGCTGCTGTTGACCACAAACGCACCGTGCCATCGCGCGATGCGGAAACCAGACGCTGTCCGTCAGGAAAGAACGCGAGACCGGAAATCTCATCCGAGTGACCCACACGTGTTGCCGCCATTTCCCCGGAAGGCACAGACCACAGCCGGATGATCTGATCGACGCCAGCGGTGGCTAACAATTGATTGTTTGGAGAAAACGCGAGCGTGCGAATAGCACCGGCGTGCCCAGCCAATTCGCGGACCAGGCCGTCCTCTTGAGTTGACCAAACATAGATGACGGGAGAATCCCATTGCGCTGCCGCAATCCAGCGTCCATCTCGCGAAAGGGCCAGAGCAGTCCACCGTTGTCCTTTGCGAGAAAAATCTTTCAAGAGCCGGCGTTCCGGCAGCGACCAAAGCGTGAGCCGGCCCGTACCGTCCGAACCGGCGACGGCGAGGCGTTGACCGTCACCCGAGAAGGCCACGGGTCCGCCCGTCTCCGAGATCGCCCAAATCTCGGAGCGTTGTTCCAAGTCATACAGTTTGACGCAACCTGAACCTGTATCTCTCGAGTTCGACAGTGAAGACTCACTCCGACGATCTATGAATCTGGGCCGGGTCGTTCCGCAGCCGACCGCGACAATCGGAGCCACAGGGGACATGACGGCATAGGAATAAACGGCCGGAAAAGCGAATTCCAGCGTGCCGTCGGCTAGATTCCAAACGCGCGCCGCAAGTCGTCCGCCTCGTGAAGAGGAAAGGACTTGGCGCCCATCCCGGCTAAACGACAAGCCGCTCACAATGCTGATCCGCTCCGGGTCAACCCACATAGACCAGTCTCGCGGCGTGGGATTGGGACTGAACACCTGGTTGGGGAGAAACGGCGTCATCCGAACCTTGGCCACGAATGCTTTGGCGTCGTCCGGTTCGAGAGCGCGCCGCTCCTTCGGCGGCAAGAGTTCGGTACCTGCAGGTTCGTCGAGGTTCCAGCGCCAGAGGTAATCCTGCCCGCCGATGGCTAAGGTGCGGCCGTCGGGCGAGATTGCGACGGCCGCAGGCGCGCGCGGGAATCCCGTGAGAATCCGGAGGTGATCTCCCTGGCTTTGCTGCCAGAGCAAGCGCCATTCGAAACCGCGGAAGTCAGTAGGACCGTCCGGGTGGTCAAGGGTTGGAATATGGGCTGCGAGAGTGGCACGGGCCAGGCCGAGATTGCCTTCACGCAGGGCGCGGTCGGCCAGGAACATGTCCGCCGCGTAGAGATTTTCGCGCGTTTGAACGTTAGCCCTGCGAACTTGAGCATTGCTCAAGAGCAATACGGCGATCAGGACGACGGGCGTGATCAGCCCGAGAAACAGCAACGTCGCACGAGCGGGTTGACGTCTGGCCCACTTGACGCCTCGTTCCCAGGCGCCGGCGCGCCGGGCCTCAATCGGCTCACGCCGCAGCCAGCGTTCCAAATCCTCCGCCAGCGCCTCGGCCGAGCCGTACCGCTGCGCCGGATTCTTCTCCAAACATTTCAGGCAGATTGTTTCCAGGTCGCGCTCCACGCGGCGATTGATCGAACTGGGCCGGCGCGGTTCCTGTTCCACCACCAAGCGCAAGGTTTCCAACGGGGTGTCGGCTCCAAAAGGGGGTTGGCCTGTCAGCAATTCGTAAAGAATGGCCCCGAGGCTGTAGACGTCCACCGCGGTGGTGAGGTTCTTGCCGCTCGCCGCTTGTTCCGGGGCGATGTAGGCGGGCGTGCCAAGAACGGCGCCGCTCAGCGTCAAACTGCTCTCCGTCTCGATTTGCTTGGCCAACCCGAAATCGGTCACCAGCGGCTCATCCCGTTCGTCCAGCAAAATGTTCGACGGCTTGAGATCGCGATGGAGAATCCCGCGCTGATGAGCGTGGTGGACCGCGCGGGCGACTTTGGCCAGAAGATTTGCGATTTGCGATTGCCGAGTTGCGATTTCAGATTTCTCGGGCTTCGTCTCCGTGTTCTTCAAATCGCCAATCGCAAATCCAAAATCTAAAATCCTCTTGGCCAGGCTGCCGCCGGGAACGAACTTCATCGTGAAGTAGGGATGGCCGTCGTGTTCCCCGACTTCATGGATGGGAACGATGTTCGGGTGCTCCAGGCTGGCGATGGCCTCGGCTTCGGCGCGAAACCGTTTCATGTCCGCCTCCCCCGGCAACCGGGCCGTCAGGATCATTTTCAACGCCACGACGCGTTGCAGGCTGATTTGCCGCGCCCGATAGACGACACCCATGCCGCCGCGCGCGATAACGCTTAACAGTTCGTAGTCGCCAAGAATGCGCTGGAAATCAGCGGAACCGGCGGACAAAGTGGTCAAGAGCGGAAGGGGAGCGCTTTCGAGGGCGGCCTCCTCGATGTCCGGACCCAACAGCGACGCCCAGAGACATTTCGGGCATAACCCCTCCGGCGCGCTGGCAGCCAGAGCGCTACCGCAAATTGGACAAAGCTTGGGGCCCGACATCGTTTCGTGGCTTGTTCTCCCTACAAAAAGAAATCTCGGCGAAGGATGCGAAGTGTTTTCGAATATCTTTCAACCTAAAGCCGGCTCTTGAAATGGCTTGGGGTTTCTAAACCACTAATTGACACTAATGAGCACTAATGGGAAAGGCACTTCGAGGCTCACCCGGTCAATCGTTCGAACTCCAGGAGGATTAGTGTTCATTAGTGTGCATTAGTGGTTAACTGCCGTTTTCAGGTTCAACTGCCGAAGGCCGCGAACAGGTCCCGAATTTCCTGGTCGATTTCTTCCGGATGAGCCACCGTCTGGGCGATTTCGTCCCGGATCAACTCGCGAAAGCGGCGACGCAAGCGGTGCACCAGCCCTTTCACAGCCGTAAGACTCAGGTTCAGCCGCGCCGCCGCCTCGGCAAGTGTACCGGTACCCTTCTCGCCGAGCAGGAACATTTTCACTTCGTCAAAGCGCCGCGTTTTTTCCGCGCCATCGCACTCCTGGCGCAAGCGGTCCAGCGCGCGAGTGAGGATGGTTTCCGCCCAGCGGCGCTCGAAGATTTTGTCCGGCGTCGAGTCATCCGCAGGATCGAGTTGGTATCGGCCTTCGGCTGCCTCTTCATCCAACGAAAAGAGCGGCACCCCGCCGCCTCGCTTCTGGCGCCGCGCGCGGTTCCATTCATTGGCCAGGAGGTTTTTCAGGGAAGCGAGAAGAAAGGAGCGAAACTTCCCCTTCTCCCGGTTCACCGAAGCCAGCGCCTTGGTGGCGAGCAGACGCGAGAAGAAATCCTGCGTCAAATCCGCCGCTTCGTGCGGCCCGTATCCCTGTCGGCGCGTGAACGAATAAAGCGGATACCAATAGGCCTGGCAGAGCTTTTCCAGGGCGGCGGCGGACTGAGGCGAATGCTCCTGTCCCGCCAACAATACCACGCTCCAATGGGTGCTGGCGAAATCTCGCCCAGCACTGCGTGCGCCCAAGAACTGATCGGACAACGTCATGAACTTCCCCATAAAAACTCCAAAACTTCGAGAAAACAACGGGCGTCGCGACCGGCAAGAAGCGAGGGTAAAATGGGGGTTTTGGTTCAGATTCCAAGAACGGCTCGCATTCTGGACGGCTGCTTCACCAGATCGGCCAGCGTGTAGCCGTCCAGCACGGCGAAAAACGCCGCCGCCGCCTCGTCCAACACACCTTTCAAACGACAGGACGGCAGCAGCCGGCAAGCGCGCTTTTCCGCATCCAGGCAATCTATCACCGTCTTGGATTCCTCACCGAGCCGAACAATGTCGCCCAAGCGGATTTCGTCCGGCGGTCGGGCGAGAGTGAACCCGCCGCCCACGCCGCGATGGGTCGCCAGATAGCCGTTGCAGCCGAGGTCATGCACCACTTTGACCAGGTGATGGCGTGAAATGCCGAATGTCTCGGCCACTTCATCCACCGTGACCCGCCCCGGGTCGCGCAGGGCGGCCTGCATCAGCACCCGAAGCGAGTAATCGGAATACGCACTTAATCGCATCGCAGTTCAAAGATGCCAGCGCACGAAACCAAATTCAAGATAAACTTGTACTTGAAATACATCTTTTGAGCGCCTATTCTCTTTGGTGCTGGTTCGAGGTGCTCGAATGAACGAGCGACCGCCCTGACACAACAAACTGAAATCGAATGAGACCTATGGCCCCGGAAACGACGGTCGGCGAAATTGTCCGCGCTGTTCCCGCGCGGTCGCGCATTTTTGAAAATCTCGGCATTGACTACTGCTGCGGCGGCAAGAAGTCGCTCGCCGAAGCTTGCCGCGCCAAGGGCCTCGACCTCGCGAAGGTCGTTGACATGCTGGTGGCATTGGACCGCACGCCGGACTCCGCGGCGGAGAATCCAGACGCGATGAGCCTTTCCGAACTGTGCGATCACATTGAGCAGGTTCATCACGGTTACCTGACCGAGGAATTGCCGCGCCTGGACTTCATGACCCGCAAAGTTGCCGTCGTGCACGGCGATCATGAACCGCGCCTGCTCGAAGTCCGGCGCGTGTTTGAGGCGTTCGCCGCGGAGATGACCGCGCACACCAAAGAGGAGGAGGAGGCCATTTTCCCGGTGATCCGCCAATTGGAATCGGCCAACGGTGGCAAAGCCAAGGCCACTGCCAGTCTCAAGGATTCCTTCACCAAGCTGGAATCCGAACACGGCCGCGCCGGGAGCGCGTTGGCGCGGTTCCGAGAGCTGACGGACAATTACTGCCCGCCAGACTGGGCCTGCAACACTTTCCGCGCCCTCTATGACGGCTTGGCGCAACTGGAAGAAGACACCCACCAGCATGTGCACAAAGAGAACAACGTGCTCTTCCCCCGAACCCTCGCAGTGAGGTGACCTTGCGCGACTCCGCTGGCACGGCTGCCCGGCTCAAACCAATCGAGCGCCCGGCAGAATGCCCACCGGCTGCCGCGATCAGCGGACAGACAAGAAAGAACCATGAACATCCTTGATCCCAACACGCCGCTGCACGAGATCCTCATGCCCGCGCCGGAGCTAAAACAGGTGTTTGAAAACCTCGGGATTGACGCGTGCCGCGATGGCGGGCGACCCCTCGTTGAAGTCTGCCAGATGCAGGGGTTGGATTCGCACACCGTCGTACGTCTGCTGACTGCATTCCAAGCAATGCCGCCTCGCCAGGTCGTCGCCCTGGAATTGATGACACTGGCCGAGCTTTGCGACCATCTGCAGGAAACGCAACGAATCAAGCTCCGGGAAGACCTCGCACGCCTCGACCAACTGACGCG
>JACPRI010000303.1 GCA_016190065.1 Verrucomicrobiota bacterium | reverse complement strand
TTGCAGAGCCGTTTGCGCGCTCAGAGCGTGTCCGAAAAACCGATGGTGGGTACCCGGTTCAGGGGGAAAGGCAACAACCCAACAACCGAGAATTGCCGGATGAAAACCGCGCAGAACCTCTTTTGACCTTCTACGGTGGGACGATCTGTTCGCAAGATTCCCTGTTAGAATCAGGGGCCAACGTGCGAATATGAGGAAAGAATGAGAAGCAGGCGCTCAGCGCGAACGTGCATGACACCATGACAGCCTGGACCCTTCTCTCCGCAATCATCGCTCCGGCCGGTTTCTGGCTGGGCTATTTGTATTACAAAGACCGCGTCAAGCCGGAGCCGTTGACGATGATCGGCCTGGCTTACCTCCTCGGGATCGGATCAGGCTACCTCGGATTGAAAGCGTATGAGGTCGCGGAGTGGTTCGGAGCTTCCGCCGATCCGTTCGCTTTGGCCGAGAGCCACAAGGTCAGCTTCTTGTTTTATTGCCTCGCCATCATTGGCGTGCTGGAAGAGTTGGCCAAGTTTCTTCCGTTCTATTTCGTTTGTCTGAAGTTCAAGGCGTTCGACGAAGCCATCGACGGTTTTGTCTATGCCTCGGCGGTGGCTCTAGGCTTCGCCAGCTATGAAAACCTTCTGTTGATCGGGGCCATCAAAGGTCCGGAACTCTATGGGCGGGCCTTTGCCTCACCGCTCACCCACACAATCTTCGCCTCGGTTTGGGGTTACTCCTGCGCGTGGGCTCGAATCAACGGGAAACCGCTTTTCGGGCCGGCCCTGTTGGGCTTTCTGGTAGCCGCCGTGTTTCACGGCCTCTACGATTTCCTGGTCCTGGCCGCGCATCCGTTGCTCCGGCCAATTCCCGCGACAACGATCCTTCTGGCCTGGCTCTGGCGCATCCGCGCGATGGAGCGCTGCAACAAAGCTACTGCGGCAACGCTGATTCCTGGACGCAGTAGCCCGATACTCAATAACCCGATGGAGGCGAACAGACACGAGTGAGGCTGGTGCTCCGCGGGATTCCGCCTTAAAATGCCAGTCGATCCACGAATCCACGCGAATGGACGCTAACGATGAAGGCTCTCGACTGCTGAAGCGCTTCACCGAACGGGAGACTCAATTTCTGGTAGGATTCAGTCCGATCTCCCTGAATTCGCGCGCATTCGCGTTCCTTGGCGGATCTTTACGGTCGAATTCAGGTGTGCGCCAGTGGCTGGCGGCTTGGGCAGCTTGGAGGCCAATCGGGTGGCCTCAAGTTCGTTTCCCCCTCCCCATGAACCGCAAGGTAGGGCGAGTCCGTCCCGGCGAGCCGCAAGACAAGGTATTTCACAAAGTCGGCTCGCTGGGACAGACTCGCCACGAGAAAGCGCCGATTGCGGTGCGGCTCAGTTTTCATGCGAAGTGGAGGCCCCCAGGGCCGGGGGATTCATGGAAAGGAGGAATCTGTTCAGCCCGCAAATTCCGTTCTTGGGCGCCCGGCGAAACTGGGACAAGCCAGAGCCGCGGCGAATTGCCCTGCCTTACGATTCAAATCTTCGACCGCCTCCTGTTCCGCTGGGCTAGCATCCTTCTCCGTGAAAAACTTGTGCTCGACCTTGAAGCAGACGGACCGCGTCAAGCGCACCGGCTTGCCGCCCTTTCGAAGGAGAACGATCTCATAATGCCATGATTGGCTGTGTTTCGACCGGACCAAACGGCCCATCGGCCCGACGCCAACAGTGGATCGCGAATCCCCCAGCTTCTTGACCCATCGCCAATTCAGAAATCGAGTCGATTGGAAGAGCGCTCGCTCATCCGGGTCAATAAAGCGGTGAACTTCGGTGCAGCCTCGTAAGCTGGCGGCCAGCACGAGCACGGGAGCTGGTATCCAGACAAACGGCAAAACCTCGGGAACTGGCGGACTTCTCTTTCCCCCGATCAGACCAACCCAAAGCAAGACGGCTATGGCGACCCCTGAAATCGCCATCAGCGTGTTGAAAAAGGATTCGAGCCCCATTTCAAAATCCAGCTTGATGATGTCGGCTTTTCCAGTCATGGCCTGCGTAGCCTCACGCGGTGGTGTGATCCGTTCGGTTTTCATGTGAGTCAGGATTTGTTCTTTCGAAAATGAAACCAGGCCCAATTCGCAGCGACGACCCCGATGCACGCCCCCACGACGCTTCCTTCGACAATGAAGTTTTTCCCAGGCCTAACATCAAACCACCAACCCCACAACGCACCGAGGAAGGTGAAAAACAAGATGATCAAGGTAGCTCCCAACGGCGAATCGAGTCTGAATGTGCCTGTGCCGGGCTGATGAAGCAGATCTTCATGGTCATTCGTTCGAAGCAACGCCAGCAATTCTCGCTCGCCGTTTGCATCGACCCTGACCTTGCAGAACCTGTGTAATTGACGTTTGCGCGGGCGGAATTCGAAAGTCGCAAACCGGCGTTTGATCCACGGCAGTTTTGTGGAGCTTTCCTCTTCGATGTCGATTTTCGCCAAGTCCTTCCAATCATAGGACGAGGTCTGAAACAGAGTTCGAACTTTGACCCTCTCGGACAATGTCACCGCCACCGTAATCGACGGCAAGCTGCCTATGGCAGAGGCAAGAATGGCCAGCAGGAGGATAATCTCCAGGATTTGCGGTGCGTGCAGGTTGATCTGCGCCAAAGCCGACAAAAGCCAGAAGGGAGTACCAACGATGGCAGCTACGCTGACAACCGCGTAGCCCGCGGCAACGCTGTAATTGGTGAGTCGCAACGGCATCGGTTGCCTCGTTGTTCCAGCCGTGTTTGAGTTGCTCGTCGTGGAACGCATTGTCGTTTCTCTCCGTCGCTCTGAGGCTACGGTTCACAATGCGGGCGAAGCTTCCAGGCTTTGATGCGACTGACATTTCGCGCCTCGATTGGCTCTAATTCCCGGAAGTCTTCCTCCGTTTCCTCCGGCAACTTTCGGTAGAAAGAATTACTCACGACGATCTCGTTTTCGCTCGCCGCAGACATGAGTCGGGCCGCGACGTTGATGCAGTCGCCGATGGCCCCCGTATGCAAACGATCGAAGGGCCGCAAAGAAACAACCTGCATGTCGCCCACGGCCATGCCTATGTGCAGACCGCAAGAGGTCTGCACCCGGTCGATGCGGCGCTGCCAGTGATTCGAGACCGATTGTCCGATGCACAGCAAGGCCTGGGCCGTGGCAAAGGCCTTCGAGACATAGCCGGGATTGGTCTCCGGGATGCCGAAGAACCCGACGACCTGATCGCCGACAAACTGATACAGCATGCCGCCGTTATTGATGATCTGGTAGCGTGCCTTTGAGTAGAACGAGGTCAGACCTTCGCGGATGATCTCGCTGTCGGACGTGTCGCGAACGTAGCTCGAAAAGGAACAGAGGTCAGCGAGCAACACCGCGACCCCCCGGTAGGCGCCAGGAGGCAAGGTGTCCCGCGGCGTGAGGCGGCCCCGCTCGCGCAACTGCCGCAGCCGCCAAAAGCCGAAGTGCCAGAGCAAGTCGGCTTTCAAGGGGTCGTGTTCGTACTCCTCGAAGGATCGCCCTTGGAAGGCATAGAAGCCCTTGGCTCGATCGATCGCCTCTCGAACATTGAGCAGGTTCTCGGTGGTGATCGCCTCGAAGTCGGTTCGGAACCGCTCCCGCGTGAGGGCGAACAACCGCTGCTCGTCCCAGATCTCCAACTCCAAACCAGGGCGGAGACATCGCGCCAGTTCAGCAGCTAGGGACGTCCAGCTCGATCGATTGTCCACGTCAAGAACCAACACGACCTTCGAACCAGAGGCCGAACCCGGTGTCCCCGGACCGTACTTCTGCTGGAGGCGCCGTTGCAGCATGTCGTTCGAATAGCCATATTTCACTTCGACGAAATACGGCTGCTGACCTTCCGGCGCGACTCGTATGTCTGCGAAAATGCCAGGAGCGCCAAGCGGGAACTCGCGGTCGATCTGAACGTTCTCAGGGTGGCAGTCGTTCCTAACAACATGCTCGAATCTGCAGAGGTCACAGCAGAGCTCCTCAAGGAGGAGTCGCAATTGATACAGGTGACTTTCGGCTTGTCGCGCGTGGATGCTCATGATCCGCTGATTCTCTCTGGCATGGCCACCGATTTCAATTCTCTCCGTGGCTGGGTGAGAGGTTAGCCAAATTCCACGGCGGCAGCCCCAACCGGATTACTTTGACCGCGCCATCACTTCCCGGTCCGGACACGAGCCGGCCTAAACCAGAACGCGCGCGGCATCCCGCGACCGCATCGCTTGCACGGTCCAATGTCTAATTCGCTCAGAGTCGCCTGGTTCTTTCAAAAAAAGCGTAGCCCTGACGCATGACGCCGGATGACCGCATTTTTCGGCCTGGCGACGGGGCAAGAGGGTGAGCAGCGGGACCTAGATTCACGAAAGCGGCAGGAATTCAGTAAACGCAAACGGGTCAGTCCTCACTATCAAAGTGAGGACTGACCCCTACGCCGGTTCATTGTTTGGTGACCGTGTTTAGTGACCGTGCTCCAAGATGGCTCTGACTGGTGAGGCGCCAGTCAGGACACGCGTGGGCGCGTGTGCTCCCCAATTTTGGCTGCACACATACGGCTAAGTGGTCATGAGCACAAAGGCGCCACCGCGGCTCGAAGGGCCTTGATTCCGGTCAAGGACGATCCGGCACCGATGGCGTGGAATTGGCAAGTTCACTGAATCAGTCGGCGATTAACATCGCGCGTCTAACTGAAGTATGGACTCGCCCTTGTTCACGGTTTTCTTCGTCCTGGTTTTCCTGGGACTGGTCGGAGTTTTTGCATATCGGTCTCACCTCGCGGAGAAGCGACGCACGGAAGAATTGCAGCAGGTCGCAGGCGAACTGGGCTATGCTTTCTTTCCAGAAGGTGACGCGGCGCTCTTCGAAAGCCTGGGCGGATTTCACCTCTTTTCTCTAGGGCATTCACGGAAGCTGTGGAATTTGATGCGCGGCAAGTCTCGAGGCGTGGAATTGGCCGTGTTTGACTTCAAATACGTCACTGGCGGTGGCAAACACAGCCATACTTGGCACCATTCCGTGATCCGCTTTCAATTCAACGAGGCCAGTTTGCCGAGCTTTTCGCTCCGTCCCGAGAATGTCTTTCACAAGATAGGCGAGTGGTTTGGCTACCAGGACATCGATTTCAAGAGTCGCCCCGACTTTTCGAGCCGTTATCTGGTACGCGGCCGAGAAGAGAATGCGATACGGAACCTGTTCACGGACCGGGTACTGACGTTCTACGAACAGCAATTTGAATTGAGCACGGAAGGGGCCGGTGACCAACTCCTGGTCTATCGCCATGACCGGAGGCTTCCGCCGGAGGGCATCCGCTCCTTGCTGGAGGAAGGATTCGCCGTGCTCTCAATGTTTCATCCGTCTGCAGGTCAAAGCCTCCAACACAATCTCGAATCAGAGGAAGGGTAGTTTATGAAGAACCTGTCTCGTCGTCAGTTCCTCCAGACCACGTTCGCAGCCTCGGCCGTCCCGTGCCTGATCCCGGCGCGCGTGCTCGGAGCCGACGCGCCCAGCCGGAAGATCACGGTCGGCTTCATCGGCACTGGCAGTCATGGCACGGATTGGAACCTTCGGGCTTACTTCAGACAAAGTGACGCGAGGGTGCTCGCGGTCTGCGACGTCGATGCCAACCACCTGCGCCGCGCCCAAGAAATGGTAAACCAGCATTATGGGAACCGGGATTGCGCTGGCCTCCGGGACTTTCGCGAGGTTCTCGACCGCAAAGATATCGATGCCGTCATGATTTCCACGCCGGACCACTGGCACACGCTCCTCAGCGTGATGGCAGTCCGCGCGGGCAAGGATGTCCAATGCGAGAAACCGACGCTGACGATTGACGAGGGCAAAGTCCTGATCGAAACCGTCCGGAAGCACGGCACAGTTTTCCAGACCAGCACCGAGGATCGCTCGCTTCCCATGTATCATCGAATGGCCGAATTGGTGCGCAACGGCTGGATCGGGAAGCTGCAGAAGATCGAGGTGATTCTTCCCAAGCAGCCGACGGTCCCCGGTGATCCGACGCCTCAGCCCGTGCCGCCGGAACTCGACTGGGACATGTGGCTCGGCCCGGCTCCGGCAGCGCCCTACACGAAAGACCGGGTTCATTTCAACTTCCGTTGGATTTGGGCTTACTCCGGCGGGATCATTTGCGACTGGGGGACGCACCTGTTCGACACCGCGCAGTGGGCCAATGACACCGAACGCAGCGGGCCGGTCGAAGTCGAGGGCACCGGCACGTTCTGGGAAGGCGGGCTTTACGACACGGTCAAAGAATATGATGTCACGTACCGCTACGCCAACGGCGTGATCATGACCTGCAAGCCGGGCAACCCCAGCATTAAGTTCGTCGGCACGGAAGGATGGATCGGCAATCGAGGGTGGAGAGGAAAAGTCGAGGCCAGTTCGGAGGAAATTCTGAATTCGAAGACCGGCTCCGAGGAGACGCGCCTTTACACGAATCCCGCGGGCGAACACCGGGATTTCCTGGATTGTGTCAAGACGCGCAAGGATCCTTATTTCCCGGTGGAGATCGGTCATCGGGTCTCTTCCGTCTGCCATTTGGCAAATATCGCCATCAAACTCGGACGCAAGCTCAAGTGGGACCCCAAAGCCGAACGCTTTGAGAAGGATGATTCGGCCAACGCCATGCTCACTCGAGCCATGCGCAGTCCCTGGAAACTCACCTGAATATGATTTCCCCCTGTCCCTCGATCTCTCTCCCCATCCCGGTGACCGTCAATCGGAGTGAAGGATGGGGAGAGGGTTGCGGTGAGGGGATCCGTTTCATTTCGGAGAGACGTTATTCCGAGATTTCCAAAATCAGAGTCTCACCCGTCAACATATGAACCAAACGATAGATTTCCAACTCAATGGCAAGCCTGTGCGACTCGAGAACGATCCGTCGCGCCGGTTGGTGTGGACCTTGCGCACCGATCTCGCGCTAACCGGAACCAAGTTCGGTTGCGGGATAGGCCTGTGCGGCGCGTGCACGGTGCTCGTGGACAAGAGAGCGCGCCGTTCGTGCCTCCTCCGTTTGGCCGATATCAAGGGCAAAGAAGTGATCACTATCGAAGGGTTGGCCCAGGGCGGTCACCTGCATCCTGTCCAGCAAGCCTTCGTCGATCATGACGCGATGCAATGCGGATTCTGCACTTCCGCAATGATCCTCAATGCTTACGGCCTCCTGCTCGCGAATCCCAATCCGAACGAGGCGGAAGCGATCAGCGAAATGGACGGCAATCTCTGCCGCTGTGGCGCGCATCCGCGCATCCTCCGGGCAATCATGAGCGCCGCGCAAGCTATGAAAGGAGCGGCCCAATGAAAATGAAGCCATCTTGGAATTCAGATCGCTCCGGCGCGCGGGTCATGAATCATCCCTCACCCCATCCCTCTCCCCTCGAAGGGGAGAGGGTTTCCGAAGGACGGATGAGCGGTGGCGATGGAACATCACGGACGCGGTGGAACATGGCCTTGCCTCTGAATCGTCGCGCGCTGCTCAAGCTGCTTGGAGGCGGCATCCTCGTTTTCATCTACTCCCCGCGGTCGTTGCAGGCGCAAGACAAACTGCCGAGTGGATTCATTCAAATCGGTCCGGAGGGCACAATCACCCTGTTGACGGGCAAGATCGAAATGGGCCAGGGCGTCATCACGTCGCTGGCTCAGATGGCCGCCGAGGAACTGGATGTCCCGCTCTCGGCGATGCGCGTCCTGATGGGCGATACGCAGTTGTGTCCGGCGGACGCCGATGGCGGAACGTGGGGATCGCTCACGACTCGCAACTTCGGGCCGTCGTTGCGCAGCGCCGCGGCCCGAGCCCGGGCGATTCTCGTTCAGTTGGCCTCCGAACAACTTGGAGTTCCCAAGGACCAATTGTTCACGCGCGAGGGTTTCGTCCTCAAGCGTTCGGATGAGAACGTGCTCGTTTCGTATGCCAGCCTGGCGGGAGGCAAAAATGTCGAAACACATCTAACCCAGACACCCGTTCCGAAGGCTTTCACTCAGTTCACCCTCTCCGGCAAGCCGGCCCCGCGAATCGACGCGATTGAGAAAGTCACTGGCCAGGCCAGATACGCCGCCGATATCCGGCTGCCGGGGATGCTTTACGCGCGCATTCTCAGGCCACCCGCCCGCGGCGCGAAATTGAAATCGGCGGACATGTCGGAAGCGGAGAAGGTCCCTGGCGTGCGCGTCGTGCGCACCGGCACCTTGCTGGCCGTTTTGCACGAACAGCCGGACATCGCCGAGCAAGCGCTGGCCCTCGTCAAGGCGGAGTATGACTTGCCCCAATCGGGTCCGGACGATGAAAGCATTGATCAATACCTGCTCGGCCGGGCGCCGACGGGACAAATCGTCGGTCAGAAAGGGAGTGTGCTGACCGGCGAACAGCTTGCGACGTCAAAACTGGCACAGACCTATTACACGCCTTACGTGGCGCACGCTCCGATAGAACCCCACGCCGCGGTCGCGTCGATGGAGGCGGGCCGGCTCACGGTCTGGGCTTCGACGCAGACCCCTTCCGGAACCAGAAGCGAAACGGGCGCCGCTCGGGTCATCACTCCGTATGTCGGAGGCGGGTTTGGAGGCAAGATTAGCAACCAGCAAGCGATCGAAGCCGCGCAGCTCGCCCGAGCGGTGGGCAAACCGGTCAATGTCACCTGGACGCGCGAAGAAGAGTTCTTTTACGACACGTTTCAGTGTCCCTCGATCATCAAGATCAATTCCGGTTTGGATCAGAACAACCGAATCACCTTTTGGGATTATCAGGTGTATTTCGCGGGAGATCGGGGCGCTGCCTTTTTCTATGACGTGCCGCACTATCGCGTCCGGCGACACGGGACCTACTCGGAAGCCCAGCCGTTTGCCGGGGGGCCATGGCGGGCGCCGGGCGCCAACGCGAACTGTTTCGCCCGAGAATCCCACATCGACGCACTGGCGGCGGCGGCTCGCGTGGACCCGCTCGAGTTCAGGCTTCTGCACCTCAAGAACACACGCGTGCGTCAGGTGTTGGAGAAGGCGGCTGAAAATTTCGGCTGGCAACCCGCCAAACCGTCAAGCGGACGCGGCTTCGGTGTGGCTTGCGGTGAAGACGCGGGCGCTTACGTGGCTATGATGGCCGAAGTCGCAGTCGATCAGAAATCAGGCACGATCCAGGTGAAACGAATCCTGTGCGCGCAGGATATGGGACAAGTGATCAATCCCGAAGGCGCCCGCATGCAAATGGAAGGCGGCATGATGATGGGCTTAGGCTACAGCCTCAGCGAGGAACTTCACTTCAGCAACGGCAGCATCCTTGACCTGAATTTCCACAAATACCACATCCCGCGTTTCTCCTCGATGCCCAAGCTGGAGACCGTGATCGTCCAGAACAACGCGCTCTCGCCGCAAGGCGGCGGCGAACCGCCGATCATCACTACGGGCGCAGTCCTGGCCAATGCGGTGTTCGATGCGATTGGCGTCAGGCTAAACCGGCTGCCCATGACATCGGAACGAGTTCTCGCTGCCCTTCGATCCAGGGCGCCGACGCTGAATGCGCCCGAACGTTCGGGCGATCAACTCCGCTTGACTTGGAATGGCGGCCCCGGAGTCAAGCTTCAGAAATCCGCCTCGCTGAACAATCCGGTTTGGCAAGACGTGCCGGATACAGACGGAAGAAGCAGCGTCAGTCTGCCGCTGGCTGATGGCGCAGCATACTTCCGATTGGTTAAACCGTAGTCGCTCAATCTGAATCCGCTTGGTTTGGGACAGCGGCGGCCTTCTCGCGTTTGCGATGCACCGAGGGCTGCCCCAGTCCAATGACAGACGGCTTTATGAACCTTCAAGCCATCCTGGAGCAATCCGCGCCCAGACGCCGCCGTGGAAAGCCTCGACTTCGTTTCCAGCATGGCCGAACCCGCGCCGTTTCTGATCGCGATCACTACCGAATAGATAGATCGGCATCATTGAACTCAACATCGTGGATTCTCTTATGCCATTTACGCGACGACAGTTCATCCGGACAGGTGTTGGCGCGGCGTTTGCAGCGACGCCCAGCGCCGGAGTTTTCTCCACGCTGGCGAACCCGCCCGCCAATCCCAAGCCCGCCGTCAGCATCGTAAAAATCCGGAACGACAACATCCCGGCCGCGGTCGAAAAAGCGATCGACCTGCTCGGTGGAATCAGTGCGGTCACGCAAGGCAAGAACCGCATCCTGCTGAAACCGAATCTTGTCATCGACAATCCCAATTGCACCACCAAGCCGCAAGTGATCCACATGCTCGCCCGGCTCATGCAACGCGCGGGCAAAGAAGTGTCGATCGGCGAGGGATCGGGGGATGTGTCATCGATCACGAACGGCAAAGCGACGCGCTGTGACGACGTGCTGGATCGCATGCAGCAATGGGTCTTCCAGCGCCTGGGCTACACCGAGCTCGCGGCTTCGTTAGGTGTCCCTCTGATCAACCTGCACCTCGGCGATCTGGTCACGCTTCCGGTCCCGAACGGCCTCTTTTGGCAAGAGATCGCGCTGCACCGTTCCCTGGTCGAGACCGATCTGCTCTGTTCGGTGCCGATGATGAAGACCCACACGTACGCGACCGTGACGCTCGGCCTGAAGAACTTGATCGGTCTTTATCCCGGTTCGGTCTATGGCTCTTACCGGTGGTGGGTCCATTCCAACGCTTACGCCAAACGATCCCCTGGCGTTGCTTTCGAGATTCTCGATATGGCCCAGGTGAGCCGCCTCGGCCTGACGGTCATCGACGGCTCGACCGCCATGGAAGGCAACGGCCCCGCCAATGGGCCCCTGATCCAAATGAATCTGATCATCGCTGGCACGCATCCGCTCGCGGCCGATATGGTCGCGGCCAGCGTCATGGGATTCTCGCCGACGGAAGTCCCCACGTTTGTCTGGGCACAGAAACTGGGCATGCAACCATCCGCATTAGCCGACATCGAGCTTCGCGGCGAAACCATCGCCAGCGTGCGGAGGCCTTTTGTTCGCCCAAGCTTGACGACACCCGTGACGAGTTCGGATCTCTACCCCGCGCCGAAGCTGAGGACCGAGCGCGGGAGCGATGGAAAAGCCGCGTTGACCTGGGACGAAGCCACCCCGAAGGCGATCATCGAATACACGGCCGAAGGCAAAGCGAAAGTCGGTTGGACCAACACTCTTCAAGGTGGCCAATCCATTCTCGAACAGAATGCCCAGTTGGGGCGCCCCGGATGGACTCGAGTGATACCCGCCACGCCGGGCCGTCACGAGTTCGATCTAAAGCCAAACACCCAACATTTCTTCCGCCTGCGCAAGCCCTGAGCCGTAAGTATGCAGAAGAACATGAGGAGCACACGCGCCCGCGCGTGTTCTGCCCGGCGCCTCGCCGGTCGGAAGGCGCGCGTGGGAAAGCCACTGAATGATGACTTATTCGACGTTGCATCAGGCCAAGCCCGGCAAGCGACAACACGAGCCAGTTCGTCGATATGGCGTCCGGGACGGACTGCAGATCGACATGCGTGGGACCTTGTGACGGGATCCAGCTCTGGCCGCCATCGAGGGAAAGCTCCGTGAAGACGTCGAAGAAACTGCTAATTGGGTATTGGCCGCCGCCTAGCGGCGTGATCGAGTTCTGGCCCATCGACTGCACGGCAACGACGCTCCCCTCTCCTTGGGGAGAGGGCCAGGGTCAGGGAAAAGGAAGCCATTTGATCTGTATCAAATCCAGCTCTGGGACTGGGCCGCATGATGCTGTGAATGCGACACCGATTCGCAGCAGGTGCAACCGCAAATCTTGTGGACGTTCATCGCTGTCGGACCGGCACACGCACTCTCGACATGAAATGGCATTGCGTCCCAGGTTTCGTTGCACTCGTCATCCCCCGGCCCGAACCTCGCGGCAAAAACGATCTGGGGATTGAAATCCACCGTGGGAATTCGTTGCCGGCGCTGAAGACGTCTCTCCCTCTCTCCAAGGAAGAGGAACGGAACGTCCCAACTCACGCGAGCTCGACGTTGAGGTCAGCGATGAGCCACGCGGGGCGAAGCGCCGTCCGGCGGCGCCTGGTAACCAACGGGCTCCTGTTCATTCTCATAGCCGCGGCGAGTCTGCGTGCGGCTGCTGGAGAGCCGTCTTCCATCGAAGGCAGGCCCGCCGCCAATGCTGCCAGTCCCACTGCCGCGGCCAACACGCTCTCCATCAGCAATGACACCCTCGTGGTCACAGTCGGCACGGCTGATGCGCGATTCTCCGTGCTCGATCGGCGCACGGGCCGCCGTTGGCATCAAATCCCGGGTCAGCAGACCTTCCTCGTCTTGGGCAGTCATCATGCCCCTCGTCGAATCGAGTTGGAGTTGGCGCAGGCTGGCTCCGGATTGGAATTCGCCGCCGCGTTGGAACTCGAGCCGAATTCACCTGAGCTCAAAGTCGAACTCACGGGCACTGGCAAATTGCCGAACGCTCTGCGATTTCCCCACCGGTTCGCTTCCGAGCGCGGCCATTATTTGGTCGTGCCGATGAACGAAGGCATTTCCTTTCCGGTGGATGATCCTGCGACCGAGCCCCTGCGATTGATCGCTTACGGCGGACACGGCATCTGCATGGGCTTCTGGGGTGTCACCGACGGAGGAGCGGGCCAGATGGCGATCCTGGAGACGCCCGATGACGCGGCGATCCGCATCGACCGCGTGGACGGCAAGCTCGCCGTCGCGCCGGAATGGGACGCGGAGAAGGGGCAGTTCGGTTACGCACGACGGTTACGCTACGTCTTTCTCGAAAAAGGCGGGCATGTCACGATGTGCAAGCGGTACCGCGCTTACGCCACGGAGAAAGGCCTCTTCAAAACGCTCGCCGAAAAGCGGCGCGAGAGGCCGAACGTGGACTTGCTCATCGGCGCGGTCAACGTCTGGTGCTGGGACAGAGAGCCGTTGCCAGTGGTGCGGGAGATGCGAGACGCCGACATCGAGCGAATTCTCTGGAGCAACCGCCAGTCTCCGGACGGTTTGCGCGCGATGAACGAACTCGGCGTCTTAACCAGCCGCTACGATATTTATCAGGATTTGATGGACCCGGAGCATTTCAAGAATCTCCGCGGCGTTCACCCCGACTGGACAACCGAAGGCTGGCCCAAGGACATCATGCTCGGCGCAAACGGCGACTGGACCAAAGGCTGGAAGGTCAAAGGCAAGGATGGCGAATGGTACGCTTGCGGCGTGCTCTGCGATCGGCGGGCGCCGGACTACGCTAAGAAACGGATTCCCGCCGAACTGGCCACGCATCCGTATCGGTGCCGTTTCATTGACACGACGACGGCGTCGCCGTGGCGCGAATGTTCTGCGGTGGACCATCCGTTGACGCGCAGCGAGAGCCGCCGCTGGAAGATGGACCTGCTGCGCTATGTTTCGGATGATTTGAAACTGGTCACCGGCTGCGAGACGGGCCACGACGCGGCGGTGCCGTTTGTGGACTACTTCGAAGGCATGTTGAGCCTGGGGCCGTATCGCGTGCCGGACGCGGGGCGGGACATGCTGCGCATCTGGACCGAGGTACCCGAACGCGTGGCGAAGTATCAGCTTGGCCACCGGTATCGCCTGCCGCTGTGGGAACTCGTGTATCATGACTGCGTCGTGGCGCAGTGGTACTGGGGAGACTACAATAACAAACTGCCCGCGCTCTGGGACAAGCGCGACTTGTTCAACCTGCTCTACGGCACGCCGCCCATGTTCATGTTTAACCGCGAGACGTGGACGACCAACAAGGCGCGGTTCGTTCAGAGTTACCGGAACACCTGTCCGACCGCGCGCGCCGTCGGCTACTCCGAAATGGTCGATCACCGGTTTCTGACACCGGACCGGGACGTGCAGCAGACCGCCTTCGCCAATGGCGTGACGATCACCGTGAATTTCGGCGCAACGCCGTTTCGGTTGAGTGACGGAGTAACCGTGGCACCGATGGGTTTTCATGTCCAGGGCGCGGAAGGACGATGAAAGCTGCTTCGATTCGGGCTCTCCCAACTTGAACGAATTCTACAACCTGCCCCATGAAAACTCCTCGCGGATTCTGCCTTATCGTGGCGATCCTGTGCCTGGCGAGCGGCGCCCGGCCGGGTTTGTCCGCACAGCTCCCCACACAACTTCCCCCGCACCCGCGCTTGCTTTTCACGCCACAGGACATTCCTGACATCAAACAGCGCATCGCCACGCAACCGTGGGCCAAGGCGCGA
Source organism: Verrucomicrobiota bacterium (assembly GCA_016190065.1). Classification (GTDB taxonomy): domain Bacteria; phylum Verrucomicrobiota; class Verrucomicrobiia; order Limisphaerales; family SIBE01; genus VHCZ01. The sequence goes on along the minus strand of JACPRI010000303.1, from coordinate 47 downwards.
TTCGCCGCGCTCAAAGCGCAGGCCGATGCCTGGCTGGATCGTGAGAT
>JACPRI010000055.1 GCA_016190065.1 Verrucomicrobiota bacterium | reverse complement strand
GTGCTGTATGAGATGGTGACGGGCAAGAAAGCGTTCACGGGAAAGAGCCAGGCGAGTTTGATCGCGGCGATCCTCGAGCGCGAGCCGGAACCGGTCGGCAAGCTGCAGCCGCTGAGTCCGCCAGCCTTCGAGCGCGTGGTGAAACGGTGTTTGGCGAAAGAGCCCGACGCACGATGGCAGACGGCGCTGGATCTGATGGAAGAATTGAAGTGGATCGCGGAAGGCGGCTCAGCGGCGGGATTGCCTGCGCCCGTCGTCGCGCGACAGAAGAGCCGCGAGCGAATGGCCTGGGCAGTGACGGTGGTGACAACCCTCATCGCGTGCGCCGCACTGGGAATCGTCGCTGTACTGAGGAGCAATTCGTCCGCACCTGCCGGCATCGATCGTTTTCTGCTGACGCTGCCGGAAAAATTCACCGACCACAGTCTCGCGATTTCGCCCAACGGACGGAAGATCGCGCTCGCGGCGCAGGAAGTGTCGGGCACAAGGATGCTTCGGATTCGTCCTCTCGACAAAAACACCGCGCAACCACTCAACTGCACGGAAGGAGCGACCCAACCCTTCTGGTCGCCGGACAGCCGGTTCATCGGCTTCTTTGCGAGTGGCAAGCTCAAGAAGATCGACACCGAGGGTGGACCAGCCATGACTCTGTGCGACGCGCGCGCTGGCCGTGGGGGAGCTTGGAGCCGTGATGGCACGATCGTTTTTGCTCCGGACCCATCTGCTCGATTGCACCGGGTCTCCGCGGCCGGCGGAGCGCCGAGCGAACTGACAAAGCTGGACCGGTCTCTCGGCGCGAGGGCGCAGCGGTGGCCGAAATTTCTGCCCGGCGACACTCACATCGTTTATTTCGAGACAGGCACGGTGTCTGGCGTTTACGCCGCTTCGGTTGACTCCGGCGAGCGCAAGCTCCTGTTGCCCGACGAACTTTCCAACGCGGCCTACGCCCTGGGACATTTGCTCTTCGTCCTCGAAGGCACGCTGATGGCCCAGCCGTTCGATCCGGGCCGTTTGAAACTTACGGGCGAGGCATTCCCCTTGATCGAGCATGTCAAATACACTTCCAGGGCAACCTCCATGGGATCCTCGAGCTCGTTTTCCGTGTCGCAAGAGGGCACTCTCGTTTATCAGACTGATTCCGGCGTTCTTGGTTCGCAACTCGTCTGGTTGGATCGCCAGGGCAACCGTCTCGGGACATTGGACGATCCCGCGGACCAACTTGCGCCAATGCTTTCGCGCGACGGCCAACGGGCCAACGTGACGATAATAGACCCTGCCTCGAACCGTTTGGACCTTTGGATTTATGATCTCTCGCGGCCAGTGCCAGTGAAAACCCGCTTCACCTTTGACGCAGCGGATGACGGTTTTGGCGTTTGGTCGCCGGATAGCCGCTCGATTGTTTTTCACTCGAACCGCAAGGGCCGCTACGACCTCTACCTAAAGCCAGCCAGTGGTGTTAGCGCCGAGGAGTGCCTTTTCGCGAATGATCAGAATAAATATGTGAACAGTTGGTCCAGCGATGGAAAGTTTCTCCTCTACCAAGAGCGTGATTCTCAGTCCAAATTCGATTTGTGGGTCCTGCCGATGACGGGTGAGCGCAAGCCGTATCCGCTGTTGAATACCCCGTTCAACGAGTCTGACGGGCGTTTCTCGCCGGATGGGAAATGGTTCGCCTATCAATCGGACGAGTCGGGACAGCCCGAGATTTATGTCAATTCGTTCCCCAAGGTGGGCCACAAATTTCGAGTCTCGACGGCGGGAGCGGCGAACCTCTCTAACTTGCACTGGCCGGGCGATGGGAAAGAAATCTTCTACTTGGCGCCGGACAATCGGATCATGGCTGCGGAAGTAAAGCCGAACGGCGACACGCTCGAAATCGGGACAATCCATCCACTCTTCCAGATTCGCCCTGGGAATCCAATCGGGCCTTTCTCTACCGTCGATGGGCAAAAGTTTTTGGTCAATGCGGCGCTCGACCAGACGAACAATTTGCCGGTCATCGTGGTTCAGAACTGGGCGGCGGAGTTGAAGAAGAAATGAAGCTCGCTGCTGGATTTCCGCGTGCTATGTTCCTATGCGTATGACAGTCCTCAAAGCCCATTATGATGGCAAGGTGTTGGTCCCGGATGAACCGGTGGATCTGCCGGTGAATTGCGCGCTCGAGGTGCAGGTGAAGACGCTAGAGGCCAAGGACTCCTCTCAAGGACCAGCTCCGCAGGGGAGCGCCGTGTCCGACAAACCCCTGCTTCGGCTGGCCCAATTGCTCGAAGAACTGCCGGACAATCCAAACTGGCCGGCCGATGGCGCAGCCCAACATGATCATTACCTCTACGGCACGGCAAAGCGTCGATGATCTTCGTTGATACCGGCTTTCTTCTGGCTTTCGCCCAACCCACAGATGCCTTACATCATCGAGCTCGAGCTTGGGCAGCGAGCTTGGAGGAGAGTTTTGTACTCACCGAATATGTTTTGTGGGAAGTGGTCAACAACCTGTCCATGCCAGCCGACCGTCAAAGGGCACGTCGCATAGTCAACTTTGTCATAAGCGATCCTGCTTACGAAATGCTTTCCGCTTCCAGGCGGTTTTTCCAAGCGGGTTTGGAAATTCACTCCCAAAGACCCGACAAAGAGTGGTCGCTCACGGATTGCATATCCTTTCACGTGATGCGAGAGCGCGGGATCACAAAGGCCTTGGCCTACGATCGTCACTTTGAACAGGCTGGGTTTGAGGCCTTGCTGCGTCGGGAACCGCCCGCGGAGGACTAAATGGACTGAGTGAGGCCATGACCGCGCAATTTAACGTGCCTTCGACGATCCTCGTAGGCGAAGGCGCCTGCCAGCAACTCGCCGCGCAGGCCGCGCGCCTTGGTGGACGGCGCGCGTTGCTCGTCACGGATGTGACGATGGTGTCCAGCGGATTAGCCGGGCGCTGCGTCGAGCAACTGAAGGCCGCAAGCATAGCGGCAACGCTGTTCTCGAGTGTCCAACCGGACCCGACCGACAAGAACGTCCAAGACGGACTCGCGTTGCTCCGCAAAGAGAACTGCGATCTGGTCATCGGCCTCGGTGGCGGCAGTCCGATGGATGCAGCCAAAGTCATCGCCGTCGCGGCTACGAATGATGCGCCGCTTCGCGAATTCGCCGGCTACCACCGCATCGCAAAGCCCGGTCTGCCGCTCATATTGATACCCACCACCGCCGGCACCGGAAGCGAAGTGACCAAAGTCGCCGTCATCACCGACACCGGACGCGATGTGAAGATGATGATGCTCGACGTGCATCTGCTCGCACGTGCGGCGCTGGTGGACTTCGAGCTGAGTCTGACCATGCCCGCGTCGCTCACGGCGCACGTCGGAGTGGACACGCTCACCCACGGCATCGAAGCGTACGTGTCGCGCAAGGCCAACGCGCTGACCGATCCGTTGGCGACCGAGTGCATCCGGCTGACCGCGTCGCACCTCTTCACGGCGTGGCAAGAACCGGGCAACCGGGCCGCGCGCGAAGCCATGATGCTCGCGGCGTGTCTGGGCGGGATGGCCTTCGCGAACAGCAGCGTTTGCCTGGTGCACGGCATGAGCCGGCCCATCGGCGCGGTCTTCCATTTGGCGCACGGCTTGTCGAACGCGCTGTTGCTGCCGGAAATCACTCGGTGGTCGCTCCGCGGCGCCGTGCCGCGTTACGCCCAGGTTGCGCGGTTGGTCGGTGCGGCCGCGAACGCTGTCGCTGACGAAGCGGCTGCCGCCGCGCTCCCCGAGTATCTGGGGCGATTGAACGCGCGGCTTGGCATCGGTCGTCTGCGCGATTTCATCAAGGCTGGACAGGCGGAGTTCGAGCAGAAACTGACCGCGATGGCGGAAGCCGCGTTGGCGTCCGGCAGCCCGCAAAACAACCCGGTTGTTCCTTCTGCCGGCGAAATCGTCGAACTCTATCGCAAGGTTTGGTAATTGTTCACGCGGCCATTCAATTTCAACAGGAAAAAACAGAGGAAACAGAGGCCGTTTTGATCATTTGGACCGCGAAACAATGGGGGCGAAATGCCCCCGGCGCGGGTCACTCACTCTTTCCTTGGCCTTTGTTGTCTCCGTTTGCTCCTGTTCAAATTGAGCAGCCGGCTTGGCCGCCGGCTGTCCCAATTCTCCAATTGTCGGTCAGCCGCGCTTTCGGCATTCTGTCGGCTGCATGAAAACAAGCTTCCGCCTGAGTTGCCTCGCGATTTTTCCCCTCGTTTTTGACGCTGGAGTTGCCTCGGCTGACGCGCCCCCAGCCCCCACGAACACGGTTCGCGTTGCGGCGGCACAGGCCGCGCGACGCGTCATCGATTTTCGTTTGCCGCAGGCCGAAACCCTGGCCGCGGTAGAAAAGAACCTGTCTGAACTGGAGCGGATCATCGATCGCGCCGGCGAAGCCAGGTGTGATGCCCTGGCCTTGCCTGAAGACACGATGGGCTTGCTGAATTGGCTCGGAGCGAACGAGACGCTGGCCAAGGAAGTGTTGCCGAAGGCAGCGACGCGCATGTTTGAACGGCTGGGCTCGGCCGCCGCGCGCCACCGCATGTATCTCGTCGTGTGCAGCGACTTTGTTGAGAGCGACGGCGGAATCTACAACACGGCTTTCTTGCTCGGTCGCGACGGCAAAGAAATGGGCCGCTACCACAAGGTCTGTCCGACGTGGTCGGAGTCCGGGGCCCGTCAGCGGGGCAGTGCGTTCCCGGTCTTTCCAACGCCGGATCTCGGCACCGCCGGTTTGCTCATCTGTTACGACCTGGTTGTGCCGGAGACCGCGCGCTGTCTCGCGTTGCAAGGCGCGGATATTATCTTTTTTCCAACGATGGGCGGCGCGGCCATGGGCGACGGGGATATTGGCGTTCAAGCGTTGCGCGTGCGTGCGGCGGAGAATTTTATCTGGTTGGTCGTCGCGCATCGCGCCGGCGGCTCGATGATTATTTCGCCCCAGGGCAAAATCGTCGCCCAGGCGGAGGGACCGGACGGGCTCGCTATTGCCGACATTAATCCGCGCGGCCAACGCGAAGGGGGCGACGCGTTGAATTGGCAGCGAGACATGCGTGCCCGCCTTTTCCGAGAGCGCAAACCGGAAGCCTTTCGCGTCCTCACCGATCCGCATCCTCCCGTGCTTGACAAAGTGCCCATTGGCCTCACCCGACAGGAAGCCGGACGCATCATGGCCCAAACGCTGACGGTTGGCGAAGAAGAGTTCAAGCAAGCCAGTGAACTTCAACAACTCGGCAAGACTGATGAAGCCATCGGCGCCTTCGAGCGGTTGCGAAAGGTGTATCCCGATACCTGGATCGACCGCGTGTCGCAGCAACGCCTGGTCAAACTTCACTCGTCCAAGCCGAAACCCGACGCATCCGGCCCCGACCTCGCGGCGAAGTATCCCGGTGACGTGGGAATTGGAAGCGACCCGGATGTGTTTTTCTCGGACAACTTTGAATCCGGAGATATGAAGAAATGGGATCAACAACGCGGAGGCGTTGTCATGACTGAAGAGAAACCGAACTCAGGGCGCTGGAGCGTCGAGATGCGCATGGAGCGCGGCAAGAACCATGGCGGCGACGCGATCAAATGGTTCATGCCCGGCGCCGACGCCGTTTATGCGCGCTTCTACGTGAAGTTTTCGTCGGACTACCAATACAATCATAACTTCGTGTGGCTGGGCGCGAATCAGCGCACCAACAAATGGTCCGCTTTCGGGAAGGCCGGCCTCAAGCCGAATGGCACCTATTACTCCACCGGCATGGAGCCCTGGTTCGCCTGGGGCAAGAATCCGTCTCCAGGCGAAGTGAGTTTTTACACTTACTATCTCGACATGGAACCGGATCGGAAGATGAACAAATATTGGGGCAACGGCTTCTTTCCACCGGGTCCCGGAAAAGGCGCCGCTGCCGGGCCGGCTCGCGTCATCCCACCGCTGAATCAATGGCAATGCTGGGAGTTCATGATCCAGGCGAATACCGCGCCGGACAAACCCGACGGCAAACAAACCATGTGGGTCGATGGGAAATTAATCGGCGAATTCACCGGCATCCGCTGGCGCAATGACCTGGACTTGAAAGTGAATTGCCTGTGGCTCGAACACTACGGTTACGATGAAGGCGATCCCACGAAACGGTACTGGAAAGACCGCCAGTCCGTCTGGTTCGACGACGTCGTGGTTGCCCGCCGCTACATCGGGCCGATGAAGAAATAGGAGCCAAGTTCAGTTTAGACTGAGGCGCGCGAAGGACAGGCCGAACTGAGCAACGATAGCGAAGGCACCTGACGCGAGCCTGGCTGACTCAATCGTTGACAAGCCGCGGAAGCCTTGCTCAGGATGGCACCGTTCAGAATTGGTGATGCGCATCAGGTTATGGCCACAAAATCATGCAACCTTTCCCACCAGGTTGGCCACGTAATCACCCGGCGCGAATTCTTGCGCGTGGGCGCGTTGGGAGGCATCGGCTTGACGCTCCCGGAACTCCTGGCAGCGAAAGAGACCGGCATTGCCCCGCGTGCGGACGCGTGCATCGTGGTCTTTCTGAACGGCGGGCCGAGTCATTTGGACATGTGGGACATGAAGCCCGATGCGCCTTCGGAAATTCGCGGCCCATTTCAATCCATCCCAACCACGTTGCCGGGAGTCCGTCTGTGCGAGTATCTTCCCCGTCTGGCCAGGCAATTGCATCACTGCACGCTGGTGCGATCGATGAATCACAGCGTGAACAATTCACACGCGGCCGCGGTGTACGCTGCGTTGACGGGGCATGACCGCGGCGAGCAGGGCGGCGGAGCCAAGCCGGATGATCATCCCAATATGGGTTCCGTGCTGACGATGTTGCGGCCCGGCCCGCGGGCGGCCTTCCCCTACGTGGCCCTTCCTTACAAGACGAAGGAAGGCGCGGGCGGACCGCTCCAGCCGGGATTCCTCGGAGGAATCATTGGAGCCAATCACGATCCTTTTTGGGTGCTCGAAGATGTGAATGCGCCGGACTTTCGTGTGCGCAATTTGACTTTGCCGGCGGAGGTTTCCCCGCGGCGCATGGCGGATCGCGGCGAACTCCTGAGCATCTTGGAACTCCCGTTTCTTCACCAGCACAAGCGGGCCGCCGCCGCGTACGATGTGATGAACGACTTCCAGAAACGCGCCTTTGACATGCTCACGTCCGACGCCACGCAGCGCGCTTTTCAAATCGACCAGGAACCAGCCCGCGTGCGTGAGGCTTACGGCCGCAATATCTATGGCCAAAGCGTGCTGCTGGCGCGGCGCCTTATTGAGGCGGGCACACGCGTGGTCACCATGTCCTGGGCGCCCGACGCGAACGCCACCTGGGACACGCATGGCGACAATTTCAACAAGCTCAAAAACACTTTGCTGCCGCAATTCGACGCCGCGGCCAGCAGTCTCCTTGCGGAACTCGCGGAACGCGGAATGCTCGAACGCACGCTTGTGGCGGTGCTCGGTGATTTCGGGCGCACACCGCGAATCAACAACGCGGCGGGCCGCGACCATTGGAACGCTTGCTACTCGATTTTGCTGGCTGGCGGCGGCATCAAAGAGGGACTGGTTTACGGCGCCAGCGACCGCACCGGCTCGTGGCCTGCAGAACATCCCGTGTCACCCGGAGATATCATCGCGACGCTTTACCACCTGCTCGGAGTGGATCCACACACCAACATCTACGATATCCTCGGACGCCCCCACCCTCTGGTGCCAGCGGGCCGAGTGATGGGGGAGTTGATCAGTTGATGAAACGAAGAGAGTTCGGACAAAAACTTGCAGCGGCCAGCGTCGCCTCGGCGATCTCAGCAACTTCGGCTGCTCAACCGACGCCCCGCAAGAACACTCTCATGCACGTGGGCGGTGATTACCACAGCGTCGCGGGGCAGAACGGCATCACGTCCAGGGAGAATCTCGAATACAACTTGCGCCACGGCGTAAAGCATCTCACGGCGTCGGTTCGCAAACGTCCGCAGGGCGGCGGTTGGGATCCGGACGAACTTGCGAAGATGAAAGGCAATTGCGATCGCCTCGGCGTGATCTTCGAGGCTATCCGCATGGATTCCGATTACATCACGTTGCCGGAAGGCGCTGAACGCGATCGCGAACTCGAAATCATCATCGGCAACCTTAAGAAGGCCGCCGATGTCGGCGTAAAGGTTATCACGTATCACTGGACCGTCATTCCCATCCGGCGAAACGCGCGCACGCCAGGCCGAGGCGGCTCAACCTACGCGGCTTTCAAACTCGAAGACGACTGGAAAAGTTTGCCCGTCGGAAAATCCGGACGCGTGAGTTCCGCAGAGTATTGGAAACGCATTACCTATTTCCTTCAAAACGCCATCCCGGCGGCGAAACAGCTCGACGTGAAAATGGCTTGCCACCCGTACGATCCGCCCGGCCTGCCGTTCGGCTATCAAGGCGCGGACAACTGGGATTCGCCTTCCATCTTCGAGGCCATCAAACGGTATGAGGCGATTGTGGACAGCCCTTACAACGGATTCCAACTGTGTCTGGGAACAACGGCCGAAGGGTTGAAGAATCCTAACTCGGAGATTCTTCCCATCGTCGAATACTTGGGCCGCCGCGGCAAGATCCACCAGATTCACATGCGCAATATTCGCGGCGGTCTGCACCACTTCGAGGAAGTTTATCCCGATGAAGGCGCGCTGGATTTCTTTGGCATCATGCGGGTGCTGCGCGACACCCAATTCGCCGGCGCGATCTGCCCCGACCACATGCCGCGTCACCCGGATGATCCCGGCGGTCTCCAGGCGTTTGCTTTCGGTTACGGTTACATCAAGGCGCTGATCCAGGCCGTGAATGCTGAAGTGTGACTGACGAATTTAATGCCCCATGCGTGAGAGTGAGTTGGGCAACACACGTGCCTTCGCATTCCCTCTCCCTTGAGAGAGAGGGACAGGGTGAGGGTGAATGCGCTGGACCAGTCTGTCGCGTTTGGATTGGTCCACAGCCCTCCCTCACCCCGGCCTCTCCCGCTGGGAGAGGGGGAACGGCTGCGGTGAACGGCGGAGAACCGAAGCGCGTGTGCTGTCTACTGAACGGAATAGTGGCTGAAACAACTAAAGCTTCCTTATGGCGCGTGAAACCTTCCAGATCGGCGACCTCACCGCGGTGATTGGCGACAACGAAGCGTACGAAGGCCATCGCGCAGGCTACAACGGCATTCATCGCCTGACGCACCGGACGAATCCGAAGTCGCTCTTTACAATCACGGGCTTGAACTTCGAGCACATTTTCGACGGCGACCACGACTTGCGCGGCGACATCAAGGTCACGTTCGAGCCACGCAACGCCCCGATGACCTTCACGAAGATTTCCGACAGCGAGGCCGAACTCCACCAACCGCCGACGCCGACCTTTCACCTGGAAAGCTGGACCCGATTCAAACTGGTCGCGCCGCATTACATCGACTTCACCTTCCGCTGCAAACCGCACCAGCATGTCTTCACGCACGGCTACATCGGGCTTTTCTGGGCGAGCTACATCGACGCGCCGGAGAACAAGTCGATTTACTTCCGGGATGACAAGGGCTGGGTCCAGTTCTGCACGCAGATGCACAACGACGAGAGCACCGTCCTGCACCTGGCGGACAAGACCCAGCTTCAGTTCACGCCGAACACACGGCCCATGCTCTACAAGAATCTATCGCCGCTGCGGTTCAGCGATCCGCTCTACTACGGCCTTTTCGGCTCCCACCAGTACATCATCATGTTTGATCGAACCGAAGGAATCCGTTTTTCGCATTCGCCAAGCGGCGGCGGTCCTCCCTCGGCGCCTCAGCCCGCCTGGGATTGGCAATTCATCATCCCGCAATACGAGGTAGCCCAGGAGTACAGCTACCGCGCCAGAGCCGTTTATCGCGAGCGCTGCTCACGGGACGAGGTTCTGGCGGAGTTCAAGCAGTGGCACACGACTCGTGAAAGCGCCGCTCGCGATTAACGCCACTGGGTTGAATCCGCACGCTCCGAACCCTTGTCGTGTTTGGCTTTCAGGCAGGATTTTT
>JACPRI010000294.1 GCA_016190065.1 Verrucomicrobiota bacterium | reverse complement strand
CGGATTTGGCTGTCAAAAAACGACCCGCTGCTTCCGGGTTTGAGCCGGAACGGCAGCTTGTTTTCCGGGTCGGGCACGGTGATTTTCCGGCTCAGACGCACCCATTCCCGGACGAACCGATCCCACCAAAACTTGAACTGGACCGGATCCGCCTTCGCCGTCTCGAAGGAATAAATCTTTTCGCGAATCGGCCGCAGCCGGGCTTGCTGGCGAGTGCGTTCCAAGTTCCAGCGGTAGGCCGCGTCCATGAGAGGCAAAGCGACGACGGCCAGGATGAATGTGTTGGCGGCATTTTGGATCGGAATGTTTTTGGGAAAGCGAAGTTTGAGGATCCAGAGCAGCGCCAGGAGCGCCAGCAATCCGTCATAGAAGAAAACAGCAAAATTAAGGTGATAACTGTACGCGATAATCCAGGCGGAAACCGCCAGCGCAGCGACGAAGCTCGCGAGAAAAATCAAACCGGAGAAAAATCTATGAGGAGTGGCTCTTGTTTCCATGATTCTCGGCATTGGCGAAATGGTTGTTGACCCAACCAGCCAAATAGTAATTCCTTTTCCGAAGCGCATCAAGACACGGTGATCATTTTATGGAACCGAACGGACTGCGATCGAAATTCTCTGGCGTCATCTCCTTTCCGGTGACCCCTTTCAAAGCTGATTTGTCGCTCGATGTCGAGGGGCTCCGAAAAAACCTTCGGCATTTGCTCCAGCATCCGGTGTGCGCCGTGGTCGCGGCCGGCGGTACCGGGGAGTTGTATTCGTTGACTCCGGCGGAGCACCTCGCCGTGGTCAAGGCCACGGTGGAAGAAACGGGCGGCAAGGCGCCGGTGATCGCCGGCGTCGGATTCGGCCAGCAACTCGCGGTCGAGCTTGCGAAACAATCCGCCGTCGCCGGGGCCAGCGGCATTCTGGCATTTCCGCCGTATTATCCCAACGCGGACGATGAAGGCTTGTTCGAATATTACCGCGCGATTGGAGCCGCCACGCGCCTGGGCCTGATCATCTACAGCCGCGACTGGGCGAATTTTTCACCGGCGGCTGTGGAACGGCTCACTCAGATCCCCACGCTCATTGCCTGGAAAGACGGCCAGGGGGACATCCGCCGCTTTCAGATGATCAAACAACGCGTGGGAGACCGTTTGTATTGGATTGGCGGCGCGGGGGACGATTTGGTGCCGGGCTACTATTCCATCGGCATTCGCACCTACACGTCCAGCATCGCCAACGTCGCGCCCCGGCTCTCGTTCATGCTCCACGAACGAGCGGCCGCGAATGACGCGTCCGGGCTGGCGAAACTGATGTCCGACTACGTCGTTCCGCTTTACGCTCTGCGCGCCCGGCGCAAGGGCTACGAAGTGTCCGTGATGAAAGCCATGATGGACTTGATGGGCCTGGCCGGCGGGCCCGTGCGACCGCCGCTGCCGAATGTCCGACCTGAGGAGACCAAGGAATTACGATCTCTGGTGGAGTGCTGGAAAGCGGTGCTCTAGCAGCTAACTCTCGATTTCAGGTTGAGCGCTGCGCCTCGGATCGCGCAGATGCACGATCGTCGCGCCCCAGCTTCCGAACGGTTCGCTCGCCAGCGAGAAGGAGTCCACTTGCGGCAGCCTGGCCAGCAGAGCGTGAACCGTGCGGCGCAGGTTGCCGATTCCTTTCCCATGGATGATTCGGACGCGGAGAATCCCGCGTTCCTGGCAGGCCGCGAGGTAGGCGGGAACGAGGTCTTTGATCTCGCGCGGTTGGAAGGTGTGCAAATCGAGCACGCCATCGATGGGAAGCTGGATCGGCTCCTGGCCGGGCGCGTTGGAGGACTCTTCGGTCACACGGGGTTAAGTTCAGGTTGGCGCATCGGAGCACACTTATAGAAGTGTGCTCAACGCATCAGACATCCTCCGCTCCAATGTCCGCCGGCACGAAGCCGCGGCGCAAATGGTTCTCGGTTACGACGCGCGGGAAAAGGAAATGTTTCAAGTAATCCCGGCCGCCGGCTTTTGTGCCGCCGCCGGACATTTTGAAGCCGCCGAAAGGATGGCGGCCCACGAACGCGCCGGTAATCGGCCGGTTGATGTACAGATTGCCGACTTGCATTTCCGCTTTCACGCGCCGGATCGAGGCCGGATTGCGTGAATAAAGTCCGCCCGTCAACGCGTACGGACAATCGTTCGCCCACGCCAGCGCTTCGTCGAGGTCGCAGGCTTTCAGCACGCAGAGCACGGGACCGAAAATCTCCTCCTGCGCGATTCTTGCTTTGGGCGGCACATCCGTGAAGAGGACCGGCGGAACAAAGTACCCTTCTCCGTCCGGCATCTCGCCCTGAAACGCCAGGGTCGCTTCTTGTTTGCCCACCTCAATGTATTGCCGCACTCGGTCGCATGCGGCCTGGTCGATTAACGGTCCGATGAAGGTTCCCGGATTCTCCGGCAAACCGACGCGCAGGCTGCGCACGGCCTCGATCAACCGGTCGAGCACGCGGTCGTAAGATTCCTTCAGAACGATCAGCCGCGCAAGCGCCGAACATTTCTGGCCCTGGTAGCCGAACGCGGAAGCGAGAATGCCTGGAACGGCTTCGTCCCAATCCGCGTCGAGGTCGAGAATCATCGCGTTCTTGCCGCCCATCTCGCAAATGACTTTCTTGAGCTGTCTCTGGCCGGCTTGAGTGCGTCCGGCGGCTTCCCAAATCCGGAGCCCAACCTCGCGCGAGCCCGTGAACGCGATCAAATCGACCTCCGGATGATTCACCAGATATTCTCCGATGTCCTCACCGCAGCCAGGGAGAAAAGTGACGACGCCCGCGGGGACGCCAGCCCGCCTAAGGATCTCCATGAACCACGCTGCGACCACGGACGATTGTTCGGCTGGCTTCAGAATCACTGCATTGCCGGCGACGAGCGCCGCGGTCGCCATTCCGCACAGGATCGCCAGTGGAAAATTCCAAGGCGCAATCACGACCGCGACACCGCGCGGGATGTAATGAAGGGTGTTCGTTTCGCCCGAGACGTCCCGGCGCTCGGTGCCGATACGCCTCATTTCCTCGGCGTAGAAGCGGCAAAAATCGATCGCTTCCGCCACATCGGCGTCACTCTCGGTCCAGTTTTTGCCCGTCTCAAAAATCTCCAGCGCCGCCAGCCGAAAGCGTTCTTCCCGAATCAGGGACGCCGTCCGTTCGAGCAACTGCGCGCGCTCTTCGACGCCTGTTCGACTCCAGGAAGCGAAGGCTTTCCGAGCGCTGGCGAGCGCCGCATCGGCTTCCGCGCGGCCGGCTTTGGAAACTCTTCCGATAATCTCGGTGGGGCGGGCGGGATTGATCGAGAGCGTTACCTCCCGGGTCTGGATTTCTTTGCCGCCAATGACGAGCGGATATTGTCGTCCAAATTCCGATCGAACCCGGGAGATGGCGTCCACTATGTCGTGGCGGCAGGCGGCGATCGTGAAATCCGTGTGCGGCTCATTTTGAAACGAGGGTTCGATCCGTCCTGAACCGTCCGTCGCAGAACGCGGGCCCGAGAGAACGGCGGGTGAATTCGGCAGTGCAGCTTGCCTCTCTTTGGTCGAAGGTTTGTTTTGACTCGCAGGCCCAGCGGGGTCGCGGAGCAAAGCTTCCGGTGGAACGTGTTTTGAAAAAGTGGCGCGAAGAAATCCTTCGTTTGAGGCATTCTCCAGGAGCCGGCGCACGAGATAGCTCATGCCGGGCAAAGTTTCTCCAATCGGGCAATAATCCCGGACGCGGCAGCCCATCCGGATCAAGGCCAGCTTGATCGGTTCCGCCATTCCGTAAAGCGTCTGGAACTCGAAGCCGTGCCGGGACAAACCCAGGCGATCGGCCTGAGCAATGCAACTCGCCATGGTGCGCACGCTGTGAGTGCCAAAGGCACTGCGAATGTGCGACGCGTTCTGAAGCATCCGACCGGCTAAGCGCTCGTAGTTCGCGTCCGTCTCAGCCTTGGTCTGGAACACCGGCACAGGCCAGCCGCGCTGCTGGGCCAGGACTGTTTCAGAATCCCAGTAAGCCCCCTTGATCAGGCGAAGGGTGATCGCTCGGTTGCGCCTCCGGGCCCAGTCGATGAGCTCATCCAGGTCGCTTTCGGTTTGGCGCAAGTAGGCTTGCAGAGCAATGCCCGCCTGCGCGCAATCGTGAAATTCAGGCTCCGCGAGCAAGCGTTTGAATAATTCGAGCGTGAGGTCTTTGAGCGCCGTCGATTCCATGTCGAAATTGACGAACACACCGCGTTCTTTCGCCCGTCGCAATAATGGCCGCAGCCGCCGCCCCAGATGAAGCAAAGCGCCTTCCGGATCGGTTGGGCGGATTTGTGAGTAGAGCCCGGAAATCTTGATCGAGACGTTGACCTTTGGAATATCGCCCCGATCGTCCGAGTCAATTTGTTCGAGGCGCGGCCATGTTTCCGCTTCGTCCGCGAGGGCGTCGATCAAATCGAAATACCGGGCCTGGTAGTGGTCGGCTT
>JACPRI010000293.1 GCA_016190065.1 Verrucomicrobiota bacterium | reverse complement strand
TCCGGGACCAGAAAGCAAGCGCCGGCCAGGACGCTGGAAATGAATGTCGCGAGTTTCATGGAACGCACACAAGCACGCTGATGATCCACACCGTGGCCATGCTGCCGTGAATCCGGACATAAGTCAATGCGCGGCCACAAGTCACACAAGGCAGCACAAGGCAGAAATCACGGGCACGGGCTGTTCGCGGAGATTCTCCATGCGTCTGCCGGGCGCTGCCGGTGCGATCGGATTGCACGACCCCGGCCCAGAAGGCATCTTCGTGACATCCGTACAATTCCCGATACACCTCACAAAGAAATGAGTTGACGAAAACCGGCAATCTTTCATCGTAGGCCACAGCTTCGATTGGCAAACCCTCCACGCAAGGTTGGTTTCGAGCGGTTGTCTTTCAGTGAATTGCCAGAGGCTACGGAAGAGTTTATGCATGTATTGACGGTTGATGATTCACGAGCAAGCCGGTTGGTCATCGTAAGATTCTTAACCGACCTGGGTTTTCAGGCCACCGAGGCCGTTGATGGAACCGAAGGGTTGCGCTACCTGCGCGGGGGTCGAAAATTTGATGTCATTCTAGTGGATTGGGAAATGCCGGGCATGAGCGGCGTTGAGTTCATCCGCGCAGTCCGTTCCGACGCAGCCACGATTGACACCCCAATCATCATGATCAGCACGCTCAATTCGAGCGACCGCCTGGTGGAAGCTCTCGAAGCCGGCGCAAACGAGTACATCATGAAGCCATTCACCAAAGAAATACTGGCGATGAAACTGGATCTCCTCGGCGTCGAATCCAAGTAAGTCATGGGCGAGTTCGGCACCGAACAACGCCCTTCCGCGGCTTTCGGGTCCAGGATACTAAGAGCAGACGACTTTCCGTGCAGTCCGCGTTGGATGAAACTTGTGGTGTGTTGTGATCAGTCGAGCAGGTTTTGATTACGTCCGGAACTTGGTTGCTCTGCGGGCCGGCATCCGCTTCGAACCGGGCCTGGAATACCTTCTCGAATCCCGCTTGCTCCCCCTGGCCCGGCTCTACAAAGCCAGTTCCGTGAATGAGTTCATCCGGATGATGCAAAATGGCGCCATCCGGGATCCGGAACAGAATCTCATCGAGGCCCTCGCTGACAAAGAGACCTCTTTCTTCCGGGACGTGCGTCCCTTTGATGGATTGCGGCGATCCATCCTGCCGGAGCTCATCTCCAAACGCGGTTCCAAGCGCAAGCTTTCGTTTTGGTCCTTGGGATGTTCTACAGGCCAGGAGCCCTATTCTCTGGCCTTGCTCTTGCGGGAGTACTTTCCGGATCTTCAGACGTGGGAATTGGAAATCCTGGCCAGCGACGTTTCCGGCGAGGCGCTGCACACGGCTCGGGCCGGCCTCTACAACCAGATCGAGGTCAATCGCGGTTTGCCCGCGGCACTCCTGGTGAAGCATTTTCAGAAAGACGGCCTGGGATGGCGCCTGAAGGAAGAGATTCGCCGGAGGGTTCAGTTTTCCCAGCTCAATCTCTTCGAATCCTGGCCCGCGCCCAGAAAATTCGACGTCATTCTGCTGCGCAACGTCATCGGCCACTTTGCACCGGAGCCTCAGTCCGAAATACTGCGCAAAGTGCGCCGCCGCCTCGAACCGGACGGATTGCTCTTCCTCGGAAGCAAAGAGGCCCCGCCGGCGATTGGCGAGATTTTCGAGGAAGTCAAATTGGACAAAGGCCTCTGTTATCGGCCCCAGCCGGGCGGCGAGGATGAAGTGGAGGAATCGGCCGAAGACCGCGAGCGGAAACTGCGCGAGCTCGGAAACTGGGCTCAACTGGCGCAGCTGGCCATCGCCCCCGCGGGGATCGATCGGGAAAAGGTGAGCGCGTTGCTGGCCGCGGACGAGGAGATCAAAGGGCGTCTGCTCGATTCCCTCCAAAGAGAGCTGGGCGAGAAGAAAATGTCCGAGAAGATGGCCGGCGAAGCCATGGCCCAGGCGCGCCGGGAACAGCTTTTCGCCACCGCCGTCACGACTCCCATCACCAAAGCGCTGAACGAATCCTTTCAAAGCATGCTTTCGGTCGGAGTGGAACCGGGCGATCTCACCGTGTTCGACGCCGATGCCCAGGAGTTGGTCTCGGGTTCGGCAAAACTGAGCGGAATTGCCGCGGGCCGGCTATCCGTGCGGTTTCGACCCGATCTGGCCCGGGATTTAACCGTTGAAGCCTTGGGCCTCAGTCCGGAAGACGTTGCGCCGGAAGTCGTGAATGACTTCATCGGGCAAGTCGTGAGCCTCGTTTCGAATCTGGCGAACACGAGCCTGAGCAGCGCCGGACTGAAATGCAAACTTGAAGCCGTTGAGATCACTCGCGGCAAACGGGCGAAAACCGCCATGACCGCAAAGGCGGTCCTTTTGCCGCTTGTCTTTCAATACCAGAGCCGCCACCCGATCTGGCTGGACATCTTCATCTCGGCGTTGGAGTGAAGATGGGCCGGCCCGGTGGCGAAAACCAGACGCGTAGAGAAGCCGCGCTATGAAGAGCAGTCTCATTGATATCGATGCCCTGATCGCGTACGCGAACGACCTGCCGGCACTACCGCAGAGCACGATTCGCCTAGCCGCCCTGGTCGGGGCCAAACAGGACAACGTGGCCGAGGTCATGGAGATCGTCGCCTTCGACCCGGCTCTCACGTTCAAATTAATCCGGGCCGCCAATTCCGCCATGAGCGGCAGTTCGCAACCGATCACCACGGCGCGCGACGCCGTGGTCCGACTGGGCATGGCCCAGGTTTTCGGCCTGGCGGTGGCCAACAGCGTTCGGCCGCACATGCACAAGAACATCCCGGAATACGGCTTCAGCGACGGAGAGTTCTGGCGCCATTCCGTCGCCGCAGCCGTGGCGACCGAAGTTGCGCAACCCTGGTGCGGCGTGGCCGTGCCTCCGGAAGCGTTCACGGCGGCCATGCTCCACGACATTGGCAAATTGATCATGGCCCGCCACCTGAGCACGGACGTCCTTGAACTTCTCCAGCAGGCCCGGCTCGAAGGCCACCTCACTCCGCTGGAGGCGGAAACGAAAGTGCTCAATGTCCATCACGGAGAATTGGGCGGGATCATCGCTCAACACTGGCAATTCCCGGAACGCATCGTGAAAGGAATCGTCTTCCACCATAATCCGGAAGACGGGGCCGACCCGATTTGCGACGTCGTGTGCATGGGAAATCTGGCGGCCCGGAAGATCGAAGCCGGACTGGCAAACACAAAACTCGACCTGTGGCCCGATGCCGGGGTCCTGCAACGGCTCGTGATGACGCGGGAAGGCTTTGAAGAATTGTGCCGGGTGGCCGTGCAGCGTTTCGAGCAGGTGCGAACCCGCTACAACGTCAAATAGCCGGGCCTGCAGCCGGGCGCGGGGAAGAACAGCCTCCCCAGAGCGTGTCACCATCACACATCAAGCAACGAAGCTGCAGGCAATTCTGATGAATCCGCGCCGGGGCGGCGCTTGTCGCTCGGACCTCGTTGCCTGCTTTGCACAAACCACTCTCGATATGCTCAGAATTCCGCCCGGTCCAAGCCAACAAGACGCCGCCGCGGATTTCGCTGCGGCAACTAACTGCCCTGAGCTATCTGTACAGTCGGTAGCCGGCGGAAGAACTTTAGCCGACCAGCGGATGGGTTAAATGAGTTACATCGTTAAAAGGGTTAAAACGTTAAAACACCGCACCGATGTGACCATTTAACTCAATTAACCCGTTTAACGATTTAACCGCATTTATGGTTACTCCTTGCTTTTCGTATCGATCAAAATAGTCACCGGCCCGTCATTGGTCAGATTCACTTTCATGTCCGCGCCGAACTCGCCCGTGCAGACGGGGCGTCCGAAATCCTCGGTGAGCCGGCGGACGAACGCTTCGTAAAGCGGGATGGCTGTCTCGGGTCGTGCGGCTCGACTGTAAGAAGGGCGGTTTCCTTTGCGCGTGCTCGCGAACAGCGTGAACTGGCTGACGACCAAGATGTCGCCCTGCACCTCCTGCACCGAACGATTCATCACGCCCTGTTCGTCGGGAAAAATTCGCAGGCGAACTATTTTGCCGCTCAGCCACTCGATCTCTTCGGCCGCGTCGGATTCCTCAACTCCCAGCAGCACAAGCAATCCTTTATGGATCTCGCTTTTGATCCGGCCTTGGATCTCGACTGAGGCCTCAGAGACGCGTTGGATTACGGCGCGCATGATTTCATCACACCAATTGTTGACGGGGTGGCGCCTCTGAACGTCCAAAGTAGGGCAGGCATCCTGCCTGCCTCCTCGTTCCTTCCGCGAGCTCCAGAGGGGCAGGCAGGAAGCTTGCCCTACTTTTCCGACGCGGCGAATTCCTCAAACTGTCCTTCCAGCCACGCCTTTGCCGCGCTCCCTTTGTAGATTAAGACGCGATAACGAAACTTGCGCTCGGTGCCGCCTGGCAACAACCAATCGCCGAGCATCGAGACCGCCGGATTGATCAGTCCTTGCTCATCCACGCGCCAGCCGGACGGATGATTCGGATTGGTCGGGTGATCCAGAATCGCGATGCCGAAAGTGTCGTGGCCGAACGGGCGCTCCACGTTGCACCATTGGGCCCGCTTCTGCTCGCACTCGCGGCCGCGGAGTCCGTTTGAATTGAGATGGGTCTGCCTCGGATTAGCCTGGTCCCAGGGCATCCTGGCCGCCAAACCGCCCACGCCGAATTTGCCGAAGGTCACGTCGTGGCTCTTGGCCCGAAGGAGGAAATCAAAGTCGATCGTGTAGGTATCCCTCTCCCGCGCGCCGCGGTTTGCAGTCGCTTCCATGCTTGTCGGCGCATGGACCGTAATGGCCTGTTCTTCTTCCAGGACAACTTTTCCGCTGGGATCGAACAGTTCCGTGAGCGATCTCCAGGAGACTCGAGCATCGAACTCTTTCAAGTCGAGCAATCTCACAAAGCGTTGCCGGCCTTCGTCCTCCTTCCAGTAATTGAAGCCATTGATTCTGTGGAATCCGGTAAAGATGCCGTGCTGCCAGGGATGGTCACTGGGACGATTGTCGGTGAGCACGACGCGGCCGGCAGGATCGCGCACCGGATGCAGATACGGGCGCAGCGCCGAATCCATCACGTACGTGAGCAACTCGAGATCCTCTTCCTTCCCCGCGGGTCGCGTGAAGACTCGCAATTCCTTCGCGTGCCTCTCAACTCTCAGTTTCGCCGGTTGAGGTGAGCGGGAGGTGGACCGCGAGCGCTCCTGGCTCTGGCCAATGACTGCGTCGTCCGTTGTGGCAAGACCGCAAAGCGCGCAAAAGAGGAGAAACAAAGTTGGCCAAGGCTTCATGATGATCTCCCTTAACGTTCAAAAGCTCGGCGCTGTCGAGCGTTTTTTGCAGGGCGCAGGGAAGCGCAAATCAGTTCCATCTACGAGTGTCGCCGCGTAGATATCGCACAGATCCTCAGTGCCGTTGGCAAGTATCACACGACCGCGAGTGCGCCAGGGCAGGTGCAGCAGGTTTACGAATCGCCATCGGCAGCGTCAGCGACCCGGTAAAACCTGTGTCGAGAATTGCTTCCACCTCGTGTTCAAGTCCAACTGCACCGTGGACCGGCAGTCGAATTCTCGCCTCGCGGCGCGAG
>JACPRI010000023.1 GCA_016190065.1 Verrucomicrobiota bacterium | reverse complement strand
TTTCCCCACCAAAGAGGAAAGCGAATCACTGGACGGCGCGCGCCGATGGACAAGCCGATTATTCGGGGAGAAGAGGGGTCCAGCAATATACTCGATGTTGGAAGCCACTTATTCGGCCAGGGCCGAGTACGGCAAAATTGAAGCGCCAGCGCTTGCGTTTTTTGCCGTCGGTTACAAGGAAGCCCGAGACCGGGCTGAAACGTTGTCCGAGCCGCAACGAAGAGACGCGCAGGAGTTTCTCAAAGCGCAACGGAAATATCACGAGCAGGAAATCGAACATTTCCGCAGAGAGATTCCGAGCGCTCGAGTGGTGGTGCTCACGAATGCGAGCCACACCCCCTTCATCGATAGAGAGGATGAAGTCCTTCGTGAGATCCGTGCCTTTTTGACCAAATAACGTGATGCCGAACCGGGTCGAGCCAATGACGAGGAGTGCGATGACGCTGCTGTTCCAGTCGAACGCCACTGGCGCGCTCCTCGTCATGGCTCACCCGTATCGTTATACCACAGAAGTTCGTTCTGTTTTGAGGAGTCGCCGATGACTCCAAGACAATCGATCATTGTCCGCGACGCTGAGCGGACCGTGACCGAGTTTTCTCTGCGCTCTTTGCGTTCTCTGTGGCTGAGTTTTTTTGCCACAGAGAGCACAGAGAACACAGAGGTCGGAACTTGCAGGAGACAGGCGAGTCGAGCCTTCGGAAGGTGCTATAACCAGTCGCTCCACCGAACAGCCGCCAGCGTCCGCGCGAGGTCGTGGGTTCGGGTTGTCAAACGCAGGATTGTCTGCCGGCGTTTGCCGCCGGGCGGCTGTCGGTGTCGTTGGGCCAAAAGGGCCAAAAGCCCGTGCTTTCCTTCGCAAGGTTCCCGGCCTATAATCCGCTCATGAGTATCGACCAAATAGCGGCGGCGGCGTTGCGCCTGCCGCCACAAGAGCGAGCGTTGTTGGCCGAGTCATTGTGGGAGAGTTTGGTGGACCCGTTTGAGATTCCAGCGGTGACGGATGATGGCGAGGCTGTAGCCCTGGCCATCGAGCGTGATCGGCAGTTGGAGAGCGGCGAGATTCGGCCATTGGCGCATGAGGAGATGATGGCGAGACTTCGCCCATGAGGGTGGAGTACCATCCCGCCGTCGAAGCCGAGCTCGCGGAGATTCGTGACTATTACAACGAGCGTTCTCCCGGTTTGGGAGCGGCATTCATCGATGAGTTCGAGAGACAAGTTTTGGCGTTGGCGGCAGCCCCAGAGAGATGGATGGTCGTCACGCGCGATATCCGCAGATGCCTGATGAGGCGATTCCCCTACATCATCTACTTTCGACGAGTGGACGCCGAGTTGGTTAGGATTACTGTGGTTAAGCACCAGCGTCGCCATCCTCAGTACGGACGTGACCGAGAATAGGCCCAACGGGTGGAGACGAACCGCCGCTGGGCGCTTCCGTTTCGGAGTTGCCCGGAGGATTCGGACGGTTACGGTGCTTGCGTGAGCCCATCTCCAGCGGCGGTCGCTCACCCTTTACGTTCGCTACCAATATCGCTGCGCTTGCCCTAGCCACCACGCGGCATTAAGGTTCTCACGTGCTTGAGAATGCCCAAATCGAGAAAATGTCTATCGCGGAACGACTCCAAGTGATGGAGCAACTTTGGGACGCTCTGTGTCGCGACGCACGCGAGATAGCCTCTCCGGAGTGGCATCGAGACGTTCTGGCTGACCGGAAGGCACGAGCGCAAACAGGCGAGGCCAAGTTTCTGACCTTAGATCAGCTCAGGGCTCGGCTGCGAGGCTCAGAATCATGACGGTCGTGATTCTGGAGGACGCCGCCGGGGACATGGAGGCCGGGCGTCGGTTCTATGAATCGTGTGAGGCTGGAGTCGGTGATTACTTTATCGAGTCCATTCTGTTGCCTTACAGAAAGCGGAAGCATCATGAGCACCAGAAAAGTTCTTGCCGTGTTCGGCATCATTGCGCTGGTGGTCAGCTTGCCGTTTGTGGTCCTCCACTTGAGGGCGGCGCCCGATGACGCCCCCATAACGCCGCTCCAGCATATCGCGGCTGCGTTGGCCAATTATTTCGGTCCGTGGGGTGTGGCTATCGTCCGACTCGTCGATTTTCCAAATGCCGGGCTTCGCTCGTTCAGTTGGGCGCTGGCTGCCGGGTTGACGCTGCTGGGAGCGGCGCTGCTTATTCTGCTGCTCAGGACCCAAAAGCGGCCCTGGCAGATTCTGCTGTCTGTGCTGTGGGGATTGTTTCTGGTAGTCTGGTTTGGTGTAGGTTTGAGGCAGATCGCGGATGGACTGCTCTGACGGTCATGAAGGCTAGAGCCGCCGGACCGAATGACGACAAGCCGCGTCTGTTTCAAGTCACGCGACGCTGGCATTCGGTAAATTCTCGTTCGGCCATTGTCTTTGTGTTTGCTTCACGGACAACATGAGTCCTCCGATCGCGCCCATTTTGTGGTTTCGAATTCGAGCCGATGCTGAGCGACTGCAAAGGGCTCTGGCATTGTCAGGCATCGAGTCCACGATCCGGCCAGCGGACGATCCTCCTCCCGGTTGGCGGACGGACACTTCCGAGGGAGGCGTCCACTTGTGGGTAGCTCAAGTCGATCTTGAGCGAACTGATGAGATTATCCGACAGACAATGTCCGGCACTCAGTCTATGCTTTGCGACCGATGCCATCACCGTTCAGCAACCTTCCATGTGACGGTGCATCGAGGCGCAGATCAGAGCACAGAGAATCTGTGTGAAAGCTGTTATCGGGCGAGGCAGACTGACATCTGACGTGCGCGTTCATCTTGGGATCGACCCAGAAAGATCGACAAATCGCTGGAGACGAACCGCCGCCGAGTGCATCCGATGGAAGTGAATTGGCGCAACAAGACGGTCGTAACCAAAGTTGAAGCTCCCCGTCTCCGCTTTTCAGGTTGATAGCTCCCATCAAGGAGGGGCGGCGGCAGGCTTGTAGTCCGGGTTCGATGTCATCATTTGCGCATTCACCTGCCTGCGCCAGTCGGAAAGTTTTTTGTGCAATGCGGCAGCCTTTTCCGGCGACTGCCTGGCCAGATCGCTCTGTTCTCCAATATCTGCAACCAGATTGTAGAGTTCACGCCGGCCGTCTTCGTAAAACTCGACCAGCTTAAAGTCGCCCTCGCGAATCGCGCCGCCCGGCTTGCCGCCTTGATTGCTGTAATGCGGGTAATGCCAGAAGAGCGCACCGCGCTTGATCTCACCAGACTGTTTGAGCAACGGAACCAGACTCGCGCCATCGAGGATTTGTCCTTGGGCAGGTTCCACCCGCGCGATCTCAAGGATCGTGGGATAATAATCCACGCTGCTGACCGGCGTGCGGCAAACGCCTCCCGCGTGGGTGGCCCCTGGCCAGCGAACGATCAACGGCACGCGGATGCCGCCTTCGTAAAGATACCCTTTGCCTGCGCGAAGCGGAGCGTTGGAAGTCGCCGGTGTGTTTGGACCTTCTTTGACAGACAAACCGCCGTTGTCGGTCGTGAAAATAATCACGGTGTTGTCCGTGAGTTTCAGTTCCTCCAGTTTCCGCACTAAACGGCCGACGCTTTCATCCACGCTCGCGATCATAGCCGCGTAGATGGCGTTCGTGTGAGATGGGCTCGGCTGGCTTTGCTGAAACTTGGCCACGAGTTCCTGCTTCGCTCGAAGCGGGATGTGAACCGCGTAATGCGCGAGATAAAGAAAGAACGGCTTGTCTCTATTTTGTTCGATGAACTTTTCTGCTTCCGTTGTCAGGCGGTCGGTCAGGTATTCGCCTGCCTCGCCGCGTTCCAGTCCCGGCATGAAGCGGCCGTCGCGTTGGAAGGGGTGAAAGTAACTCAGCGGCGTCCCGGTATGATCGCCAGCGACGTTGAGATCGAATCCTTGCTTCTGCGGCTCAAAGCCCTTTCCGCCGAGATGCCACTTGCCGACGTGCGCGGTGACGTAGCCTTTGGATTTCAGAGCCTCCGCCAGGGCCACTTCCTCCAGAGGCAGCGCCTGGCGAATTTGCGGGCGCAAGAGTTTTTGCGAAGACATATCGCGCCGGCCTGGGAGCCAGTCGGTCAAATGCAAGCGCGCCGGATATTTGCCGGTCATGATGCTGGCGCGCGTGGGCGAGCACACGGGGCAGGCGGCGTAGGCGTTGGTGAATTTCATGCCCGACGCGGCCAGTTTGTCGATGTTCGGTGTTTTGTAAAACGTGCTTCCGAAACAACCCAAGTCCGTCCAACCCATGTCATCGATCAGAATGAAAATGAAGTTGGGTGGACGCGGCTCGGCTGCGCTCAGCGTGATGGTCAGCAAGAGCAAAGGCAGGACAAGTTTTGGCAGCGTCATGCGAGCTTTGTGCGGGCTGTTCATATTCCCTCTCCCTCGAAGGTGAGGGTGAAAACGTCGAGTGAGTCGGGTGCGAATAGAGATGCCTGCGACTCTTCCTCACCCCGGCCCTCTCCCGCTGGGAGAGGGAGGATCCATCGCGGGCATTGCAGATTGGTATGAGTTCTCCGTTAACGACACACTCACCTCAAGCGAGAATCCCGTCGATCACGCGGCCATCGTCGCCGGTGCCGGAGAGACGAGCGTCCAGGCCCTGAAACTTGACCGTGAGCTTCATGTGATCGATGCCCAGCAAGCGCAGCATCGTCGCGTGCAGGTCGTGGACGTTGACTGGATTCTCCACCGCGTCGTAGCCGAGTTCATCCGTGGCGCCGTAACCAATGCCGCCCCGGATGCCGCCGCCGCTCAACCAAATGCTGAAGCCGGCGTTGTGATGATCGCGGCCATCACCGCCCTGGCTCATCGGCGTGCGCCCGAATTCGCCCGCCCACACGACAAGCGTGTCGTTTAGCATTCCCCGGTGTTTGAGATCAGTAATCAGGGCCATGCATGCGCGATCGACTTCCAAGGCCTTGAGCCGAACGCCCTCTTTCACGCCGCCGTGGTGGTCCCAGTCTTTGTGGTAAAGCTGGGTGAAGCGCACGCCTCGCTCCGCGAGCCGCCGCGCCAGGAGGCAATTGGAAGCGAAGGAACCGTCCCCCGGTTTGCAGCCGTAGAGATCGAGGATGTGCTGCGGTTCCTGGCTGATGTTCATCAACTCCGGCACGCTGGCCTGCATTTGAAACGCCATTTCATACTGGGCAATGCGAGTGGCAATCTCCGGGTCGTCCACGATCGCGTCGTATTTGGCATTAATCGCATTGACGGTTTGCACCACGTCTCGCTGTTGGTCGCGGCTCACGCCGGGCGGCGTGCTGAGATAAAGCACCGGATCGCCCTTGCTCCGTAGATGCACGCCCTGGAATCGGCTCGGCAAAAAGCCGGACGCCCACTGCCGAGCCGCGATGGGCTGGTTCTGGCCGCCTTTGCCCAGCGAGGTGAGCACCACGAACCCTGGCAAATCCTCCGCGTCGGAGCCCAGTCCATACACCACCCACGATCCCATGCTCGGCCGGCCCGTGATCTGCGAGCCGGTGTTCATGAACATGTGCGCCGGGTCGTGATTGATCGCGTCGGTCGTCATGGAACGGACAAAACAGATCTCATCCGAGACGGAGCCGATGTGCTCGAACAGATCGCAAATTTCCGCGCCGCTCGCGCCGAACTTTTTGAATTTGTGTTGCGGCCCAAAGCAAACGAGCTTGGCGCCCTGGAGTTGCGCGATTTGCCTTCCTTTCGTGAACGACTCCGGCATCGGTTTCCCGTGCATCTCCGCGAGCTTCGGCTTGTAATCGAAAGTCTCCAAATGCGACGCTCCGCCCGCCATGGTCATCCAGATGACGCGCTTGGTCTTGGACGGAAAATGACAAGGATTGATGACGCCGGCCCATTTGTCTTTCTTGGCCGCGCCCGTGGCGGCGGCGAGCTTCAGGATGGTTGGATTGATCAGCGACGCCAGAGCAAGTGCACCGAGCCCTTGGGACGAGCGGCCCAGGAAGGCGCGGCGGGTTTGGCGCTGGCGGAGGAATTGGCGGAAGTCAGCGGGCAAATTCATAATCAGGCCTGATACAACGCTACCAAATGAATTTCACTTGCCGCAAGCGAAGGAAATTCAACCGAACAACCGAATTAGGATCCGGTCGATGAGTTTCATTGTGCCTGCACGTCATGAAGCTTGGGTCAGCGTTTCTTCAGCCCAAGCTCTTTCCGCAATTCTGCGATGCCGATGCTGGCCCTCTTGCGACCGCGGGCGTCCAGAAAGGCCATGAGTTCGGCGTTTTGCCGAGCCAGTTGAATCTCGCGATCGAAGTCGTCCAGCTCGGCGACGATGAACTCACGCCCGTCGGGCGAACGGACCAAGACGTTCTCATGCTTGGCCTGATCCAGAATCCGGCGCAGTCCAATTTGCCGAGGAGTCAATTGAATCGTCTTCATAGCACAAATCGTCTTCCGCGCAGAATGAGTATGTTGCCTTCTTTGTGGCCGACCGCTCTTACTTGCACTTTTTTGCCGGTTTCGTCCACATCATAAAAAACCCGCATCGTTGCTACAGTAGAGCCATTCGAGTTCTGAACTCTCGCAAAAGCGGATCGGAGGATACGTCTCGGTTAACCTCGCGTGATTGTCTCGTGCAGATTCAGCAGAACTCGCGCGACGCTTGTCCACGCGGCCAACTCGGATGGATCAAGGCCCGACGGCGCCGGAGCGATCCCCACCTTCAGAAAATCTGCGGCATCGTTTGCGTCCTTTCGGTATTTCGTCAGATGTTTGCCAAAGAGGGTCTGGATCAGCTCCAATTCGTCGGCGCGAGGGGGACGCGCGAGCGCCTGGCGCCAAGCCCAGGCGATCCGCGCTTTGGTGTCGCCCTGGCACTCGCTCAAAATGCGGACGGCGAAGGCGCGAGCCGCTTCGACATAGCTTGGGTCGTTGAGCAATACCAAAGCCTGCTGCGGAATGTTCGAGCGATTGCGCTCCGCGGCGCATTCCTCGCGAGTCGGCGCGTCGAAAGCGAGCATGCTCGGATGCACGAAGCTGCGCTGCCACCACGTGTAAAGCCCGCGGCGATACTGATCCGCGCTTCGGCTGGCGTCGTAGCTCCGCACGGGAAAGTTGAGGTTCTCCCAATAGCCATCGGGTTGATACGGCTTGGCGCTCGGGCCACCAACTCTCGGCACGAGCAGGCCGGAGATAGCGAGCGCATTATCGCGCACCAATTCGGCATCCAGCCGCCATCGGCTCTGCCGGGCCAGCTCGCGGTTGTAGGGATCGCGCGCCTGGAGCTCCCTGGACGCCGTCGAAAACTGCCGGTAAGTCTGGCTACCCACCATGAGCCGGACGATATGTTTTACGTCCCAGCCGCTGTCCATGAATTCGCCCGCGAGCCAATCGAGCAATGCGGGATTGACGGGCGGTTCACCTTGCGCGCCGAAATCGTCGAGGACTTTGGACAGCCCGATGCCAAAGAATTGTTTCCAAAGCCGGTTTACAAAGACCCGGGCTGTGAGCGGATTTTCGCGCGACACCAACCACTCGGCGAGGTCCAGGCGATTCAGTCCGCGGCCATCCGGCTTCTTAAATGAAGCGGTCAAGTAGGCCGGCAATGCCGGTTGCACGATTTCTCCGGTCTCGATCATCCAATTGCCTCGCGGAAGAATCCGAACCGTGCGCGGCTTCTCCATCGAGACGGACACCAGGCAGCGCGGGATGGTTCCCTCGAAACTCGTTTTGGCCTTTCGCGCCTCCGCCAGCCGCAGTCGCAAACCGGCCAGTTCAAGTGCTCCAGTCCGATAATAGGCGGCAAGCTTGGACTTTTGCTCATCGGTCCGATTTTCAGAGGCCAATTTCAGAATCTCGGCAATTTCCGGCGGCGGCAGACCCGCTTTGCCGGCCTTCAAGCCGCCCGGCGCAGTCGTCGCGGAGAGTCGGAATCGTCCCAAAACCTGATTTGCCCCGCTGATTTGTTTCAGGACGAACGTGAGGGTCGTCTCGCCGTCTGCGGAGATGGGTTGAGCTATGCTGAAGTGAATCGCCTGGTTTACACCTGTGCAGCCGCGAATGCTCCACCCTCCTTTTGCCTCGTTCGTGGTGTCCACCGCGGCGCGAGCGGGAAATCCGTCGGCCTCGAAAGTGGCAGTGACATCCGAAAGCGTGATCGTGTTCGTCATCGCGTCCTCGACGGCGAATTCATTCAGCACGAAATTGCCCTCGGCGCCGCGACCAGGCCCGTGGCCAGACAGCTTGTCCGACCTTAGCGCTTCAAGCCGGAAGCCGGTGACGCCTTTCAAGATTGTTTTGACGGTAACGCGGTAAGTGTCCTTCCCGTCGCGTGGGTCCCGCTCGCTGCTGACAATGTGGTCTTTGTCAATCGTCAGTTTCAAACCCGCGGCGGACACGGCCTTTTCCGGAGCGAGGACAGACCAATTCGTTTCAGAACCGATGGCGTCCAACGCGGCAATCTCCCATGCCGCTTGCCACGCCGGCTGTGGCGCCTCGAATTCGCTTTGCAGTCGCGCCAGATTCTCGTCGAGACGAGATAACTCGGCCGCTTGCAGCCCATCCGGCACGAGCATGCCGTCTTCGCGCCGACCGATGATCGGTTCCTTGATGTCCGCGAAAAACGCGCCCATCGAGTAAAAATCGCGCGACGTGATCGGATCGAATTTGTGATCGTGACACTGGCTGCACCCGATGGTCTGCCCCAGCCAAACTGTCCCGACGGCGCGAACGCGGTCGGTGAGCATCCGGGTTTCATAATCCTTGGCCTGCGCGCCGCCTTCTTCGGTGCTGAGGAGGAGTCGATTGAATGCGGAAGCGACCTTCCGTTCCTGGTTGCTGCCGGGCAAAAGGTCGCCAGCGAGCTGTTCGCGGGTGAATTGGTCGAAAGGTTTGTTCTCGTTGAAAGCCTTGATCACGTAGTCGCGATACGGCCAGATATTGCGCGGATTATCCGAATGATACCCGATCGTGTCGGCAAAGCGCACCACGTCGAGCCAGCCAATGGCCATGCGTTCTCCGTAATGCGGCGAGGTCAGAAGTTTCTCAACCAATCTGGAATACGCATCGGCAGAGCGGTCGCGCTCGAAGGCCTCGACATCTTCGGGTCTGGGTGGAAGCCCGATCAAATCGAAGTGAAGCCGGCGAGCGAGAGTGCGGCGGTCAGCTTCAGGCGAAGGTTCAAGTCCGAGCTCTTGCAAGCGCTTCTGCACCAGGAAATCGATCCCATTCCCGGTTCCAGGTACGGCGGGTTTCACTGGAAGCAGATAAGCCCAATGCCCCTCATACTCGGCGCCCTCGGCAATCCAGCGCCGCAACAATTCTTTTTGTGCCTGGGTGAGCGTCTTGTGGGATTCAGGCGGCGGCATCAAATCGTCTTCGTCCTTGGCAAAGATGCGTGCGATCAGTTCGCTCTCGTCTGGCTTGCCGGGCACGATGGCTATGTCTCCAGATTTGGCGGGCTTGGTTGCCAAGTCACGAAGATCGAGCCGGAGGCCGCCTTTCAGCTTCTTGGCATCGGGGCCGTGGCAAGCAAAGCAATTGTCCGACAGGATCGGGCGGACGTCGCGGTTGAAACGGATCGTACCGGAACGTTCCGCCGCGTCCGCTCCTCTCGAGTCTTCCGGGCAAAGCCACAACGCCGCGGCGAAGATCATCTGGACCGCTCGGAGCCTTGAGTGAATCATAGATGGTGTCACAACAAATCTGAGGTGAACTTTACACAGCGAGAAGGATTTCGTCCACCTTGCAGCCAGTGAGAATAAAAACGCTCAATGTCGCCGGACCTCGCGAGTCGGAAGCACCGGAGTGGGGAAGTTCGTGTCGGCTCTTCTGGAGGTGGCCTTTGTATGTACGCATGACAAGCAGCGAAAGGATTTGGCTTGCGACCAGCGACGAATTGCGCTTCATACGCGCGATGCTGCAAGTCTCAACTTTCCCGCCGGCGCCGATCACGAGGACGCTCTCATGGAGTGTCGTATTCGCAGGAATTCTGGCAGGCATGTGCGCGGATGGCGTGCAGACACTGGGACAAGATTCGGTTCCAGCTAAGAAAACGCCTCCTGTGGCGCAGGCAACCACAACTGCACAGAAACCGAAGAAAACAGTCATTCCGAAACGCGATCCGGCCGAACAAGGATTTCGGTTGGCGCCGATGGCTGAATCGACTCGGAGCATCGCCATTCCTTTGGCAACAAACCTGCATGTGGCTTTTGACACGGAGTTGTTGCGGACCCACACGACCTGGACCGGGCCAAGCTTGAGCTTGTTCGGCACGCCGTACACCGGCTCTAAGACGCCATTTCTCTGCGTCGCGGAAGGGACGACGCTCTGGACAATCCCGCCAACCTGTCCCTGGACCACCAAAGTTCCCGCGACGAATCTCACGCCACCGATTTCACCGAGCACGAAGTTCACGGGGATTGACACCAAGGGAGGCGTCGTCACGCTCCTTTACCAGGTGGGACTCGAAGACGGAAAGTCAGTTGCGGTTAAGGAACAGTTCCGGAAATTTGAAAACGCATCGCCTTCCAGCATGGTCCGGCGCTACGAGATCGGGCCGTCCTCCGCGGATTTGTGGTTTCTGGCGCACGCCGAAATGAACGCCACCGCCAGACTGGATCGTGCTGACACCGCCGTGGTGTTCCAGCGGACAAACGGCGTGCTTCTCGCCATAGCCCGCAGTTCGGCGTCTGCCTCCTGGAAAATCCTCGAAGGCCCGGTGTCTTACGCGGAATCGATCAATGCCGAAGAGAAGGGAGAAAGCGTCCTCCGCAAAAGAAGCGTGTCAGGCCAACAAGCGCGCGCGCTGTTGAGGATTCCTGCGCACGAGCAATCGGTCGTCGTCGAACTTCTCAGCGCGGTTTTCCAGGATTCGGCCGGCGCCGGAAGCTTCGGGCGTGAATTTACGGCGGAACACCCGGCTCCAGTGAGCCTGGCGGTGCCGGTTGTCCAAAATGAGCCCGCCTCAATCCCACGGCCAAAGAGCTGGCCTGGCGACAAAGCTGCGGCATTTCCGGAGCGCGGCGACGAATTCTATCGCATCGAACCATTCGCTTTGCCGAAGGAGATTAATCTCCAGGTGACCGGGATGGATTGGCTCTCGAAAGACGAGTTGGCGGTCAGCACGTGGTCCGGGGAAATCTACGTGGTCGAGCGCGCACCGGGATCCGTCGCGGCCGCGACTTATCGCCGCTTCGCTCGCGGACTCAACGAGCCACTGGGGCTGAAGGTGCTCAACAATAACCTCTACGTTGTGCAAAAACCGGAGCTGACACGCATCACAGACACCGACGGCAATGGGGAAGCAGATCGGTTCGAGACCGTGAACGCCGACTGGGGCTACAGCGGAAATTATCACGCTTTCGCTTTCGGTCCCTTGATCGACAAGCAGAATAACTTTTACGCGCTCTTCTGTGGCCAGCACGGGCGCTGGGACGTGCCGTTTGTCGGCTGGTGCGTCAAGATCACTGCGGATGGAGCAAAGCTGGATGGATTTTGCAGCGGGCTGCGCGCTCCGAACGGCTTCGGGTTACACGGCCCGGACGATGATGTGTTCATGGCAGACAACCAGGGCAACTGGGTCGGCGCGTGCAAACTTCATCACCTTCGGCGCGGACAGTTTTATGGTTTCCCGTCCGGCACTCCCGCGCCGGAATCGGAGTATAAGCGCCCTAAGTCGTCGCTCGCTCCGCCTGCGGTTTGGTTTCCGCGCCGGTGGTCGCCTTCCACGAGCGGATTGGTCACGATTGAGGACGATCGTTTCGGGCCGTTCAAAGGCCAGATGTTAGTGGGAGATTTCCAAAACGCCGTTGTGCTGCGCGTTTTTTTGGAGAAAGTGAACGGCGAATGGCAGGGCGCGGTTTGGCCGTTTGCGAGAGGATTCTTGTCCGGGGTGAACCGGTTGTCGATGGGGCCGGATGGAAAACTCTATGTCGGCGGACTGAAGAACGCGGCCTGGGCGGCAACGGCACCGCGGGAGTATTCGCTCGAACGGGTGCGATTCACTGGCAAAGTCCCATTTGAAATCAAGGAGGTTCGCGCCGCCAGCGACGGGCTCGATTTGACATTCACACAAACGGTGGATGCCGCGGCGGCCGGAAACACGGAGAATTACGACGTGAGGCAATTCACTTATCTGTATGACGAAACGTATGGTTCGCCCGAAATCGATCACGATGGAAAAAGAGACAGCTCGACGCCCATCTCTGTCCAGAAGGCGGAGGTTTCGGCAGACCGCCTGAAGGTGCGGTTAATTCTGGAAGGTTGGAAAATCGGTTATGTGACCTGGGTGCGGTGTCTGGACATCCAGAACGCTGAAGCCAAGCCGCTTTGGCACGACTCGTTTTACTACACGCTCAATCAGGTTCCGGCGAAGCGCTGAACGGGCCGGAGATTACGGAGCGGTTCCTCGGCAGAGAGCGTTCTCAGCCGCCGGAGGCGCAGTCCACTTCCGTGCAGTCTCGGACAAAAAATGTTGAGCGCGAGAAGCGGGCCTCATCCATTTTGCTCCCGTCATTCAATTATCTTGCTGCCCACCGGCAGAATCGATAAACCCAGCGGACATTTTTATCACGCAAAGGGAAAAGAACATGGCTTACAAAGACGTCACCCCGCCGATGGGTGGAAGGATTTCGATCAGCAACGGCAAGCTCACCGTCCCTGACCAGGCAATCATCCCCTTCATTCGTGGAGACGGAACAGGGCCGGACATTTGGGCCGCGAGCGAACGCGTTTTTAACGCGTCCGTCCAAAAAGCCTACGCGGGGCGGCGCAAGATTGCCTGGTTCGAGGTGTTCGCAGGAGAGACCGCCAAGAACAAATTCGACAATTGGCTTCCTGACGACACCATCGCGGCGTTCAAGGAATTCCTCGTGGGCATCAAGGGTCCGCTGACCACGCCCATCGGCGGTGGGATTCGCTCGTTGAACGTGGCGTTGCGGCAGATGCTCGATCTCTACGTCTGCTTGCGCCCGGTTCAATATTTCAAAGGTGTGCCCTCGCCGGTGAAGCACCCGGCGAAGGTCGATATGGTCATCTTCCGTGAGAACACGGAGGACATCTACGCGGGAATTGAATTCGCCGCCGGATCAAGCGAGGCCCAAAAGGTCCTCGACTTCCTGGCCAAAGAGTTTCCCAAGGACTTCAACAAAGTCCGTTTTGGCACCCAGCAGAAAGGCGAAGAGTATCTCCGACTCGCCGCGCCAGACCACTCGCCGCAGAGCGCCACCGTCTGTGTGGGCATTGGCATTAAGCCCGTGAGTGCTGTCGGCACGATTCGCCTCGTCAAGGCGGCGGTGGATTACGCTCTGCGGCACAAACGTCGCAGCGTCACCATCGTTCACAAGGGAAACATCATGAAGTTCACGGAAGGCGCGTTTCGCGATTGGGGTTACGCCGCGGCCGAACGCATCTTTGGCGACAAGGTCTATACGTGGGCGCGCTGGGAGCGAACGAAGAAGGACAAAGGCGAAGCGGCCGCGAACGAGGAACAAAAAGCGGCTCTGAAGTCTGGCGCTCTGCTGATCAAAGATGCCATTGCCGACATCGCGCTCCAGCAGGTCCTGACGCGGCCGGATGAATTCGACGTGATCGCCACGCTCAATCTCAACGGCGACTATCTGTCGGATGCGCTGGCGGCTCAGGTGGGTGGCATCGGCATCGCTCCCGGTGGAAATATCAACTACGTCACCGGCCACGCCATCTTCGAGGCGACGCACGGCACCGCTCCCAAATACGCGAACCTGGACCGAGTCAATCCCGGCAGCGTTGTTCTCAGCGGTGAAATGATGCTGCGCTACCTGGGCTGGACGGAGGCCGCGGATTTGATCCTCAAAGGATTGAACGGCGCGATCACGTCCAAACGCGTCACTTACGATTTCGCGCGCTTGATGGAGAGTGCGACCGAAATCAAGTGCTCGGAGTTCGGGGACAACATCATCGCGCACATGTGATTGGCTGGCCAAGAAGCTCGGGCTCTGGTTACTGAGGTCGTTGCCCGTTCGCCCGTGATTTCTTTCGTCGCGGCTCCTCAAGCGTGACAATATGGAGCGGATCGATCTTAGTGACGGACTCGTTCCTGCCGATGACGAGCACTTGCCCTGGAGAAACGGCCACGAAGTCCGGATGGGCAACCCGAACCCGCGTCCCATCGCTCAATCGAATCACGAAGGGGCTGGGATCGCTGTTGATTCTTTGGCTGATCAGTTTGCTGTTCATCTGCGCGCAGCCCATGATCCGTCGCTTGATGCTGCCAGTCAACACTGGCCAAGCCTTCAAAGCCTTCAATCCTGGGCTGACCGCTGTCGAACATCTCACTGGCGGCCGGGCGCCTGGGCTTGAACCCGCTCGCAGCGTGTGCCGCTTTACTTTTTGAGCGATTCCACGTGGGCCTGCATGGCATTGAGGAGCGCCTGAAGCACCGGAGTTGGTTTCCCAAGCCACATGGCTCCGACGGTTACCGGCTGAAAGTCGGGCAACGGCAGCACACGGACATCGGGTGAAAACCTGTCCTTGGGCGGGAGGACGCCCAAGCCGATGCCATAGCCTTCCGCCACATAGGCCTCGACGAGCGCCAGCGAGCTGACTTCGATGGCCGTGAACCAGTCCACGCCCAGTCGGCTCAGGCTTTGTTGGAAATTCTTACAGATCGTCTCGTTCGACGGCAGACTGATCAGCGTCTCCTCGATCCGGTCGCGCTTCCAGAGTTCCTCGGCGGACTGGATCCGGCTTGATTTCCTGACCAGCAGGATGAGCGGGAGCTTCAGCAACGGCAGCGTGTGGGTGCCGGGAATCGGCTTCGGATCCAGCAAAGTCACCGCCACGTCAATTTCCCGCTTCTGAAGCAAGGTTTCCAACTCCGGTTGATACCCCTCGTGCAGCGTGAATCTGAGCTTGGGGAATTTTTTTTGAGCTGATTGGATCACAGCCGGCACGTGGTCCTTCAGCACGATTTCCGAAGCCCCGATGCGCACATGTTGCGAAATGCCGCCGCGAATCTTGTCTCCGACTGCGCCCAAGTTGTCGAAGAATGGCTGAATGAAGGCGTAGAGTTCCTCTCCGGCGGCGGTCAAGGCAAAGGGACGCCGTTGAAAGAGAGTGGCACCCAGGTATTCCTCCAACTGGATCACCTGCCCGCTGACGGCCGGTTGTTGAATTCCGTAAGGGATGTTTCGAACCGCCTCGCTGATTCCTCCGTGCTTGGCGACATAATAGAACAACTCCAGGTGGTGGATGTTCATGGATTGATTTTGCTGATGGCGGCGCTGAATTTATCAATTACCGCCCCGGCAGCAAGCTTCCGTATCCTCCACCTGACTTGAGAGCGAGACTTGCTAAGAGCCAACGGAAATGAACTTGAGCGTTCCTCAACTGAATCTGGTCGTCGCCTGGAGCTGGATCTTGATCGGGTTCATCTCGGGAATGGTCCTTCGTTTGAATTTCCCCCGCGAGGATTGGTTGGGCGGCTACGCCAGCTTCAAGCGGCGGCTCGAGCCAAGTTTCTTTTTCCTTTCCGCGCGTAATGTCAAGATCCCGCTAGGTTCTTACTGCCTTCCGCAAAAAAATATAGCACTCTGCCATGAGAACGAAAAAGATCATGTCTGCTACACCAAACACAGCCACGAAGATCAGGTGCGGCACGTTTCCGATGAGCGCATAATACAAGGCGATGGTGCAGTAAGCCAACTTGTACAGCACACCAATGAGAATCAAATCGAGATTTCGCTGCAGATCGCCTCGGGAAATCAGATAATAAGCCACGCCAATCACGAATACGAACGCACCCAGGAGCGAAAGATAACCGCCAAATTGAGGCATCTGCTCGCGTATACCCAACGCCTCGAAAGCACGCGCGTGGAAAAAGGTGAACACGATTCCCAGAAGGAAGTCGTAGATCGCAGCGATCAGAAATAGACCGCGATAATACTTTTCCTTGATTGGACCCATACCTTGGATTCTTAACACCCACCCGGCCGCAAGCAAATGAAATACTCTTTTCCCCAACTGAACCTCATCATGGCCTGGCTTTGGATTGTCTTAGGCTTCGCGTCCGGCTTCCTCCTCGGCTTGAACTTCCATCGAGAGAACTGGCTCGGCGGCTACGCCAGCTTCAAGCGGCGGCTTTACCGGCTGGGACACATTTCTTTCTTCGGATTGGGCACGGTCAATCTGCTGCTTTTCCTCACGGTTCGAACCTTCGCGGTCGTCGGGCCAGGCGCGCAAGTGGCGTCCTGGGCGTTCATTGTAGGTGCGATCACCATGCCGGTCTGCTGTTTCGTTACGGCGCACTGCCCGAAAGCCCGGACGTTCTTCGCCGTTCCCGTGGTCAGCCTGATTCTGGGCGGCTGTTTCTTGCTCTGGGAGATTATCAAATTATGAAAATTGGATTTATTGCCATGAGCGGTGTGCGCGCGCACAACGACGAACTCACGAAACTTGGTCTAACGCTGCCCGGCTTTGTCGAGCGGAACAAGCTCATCGCCTCCATGCCCAGTTTGTCACTGTTGACTCTGGCCGGGTTGACGCCGGACAAGTTCAAGGTCGAATATCGCGAGATTGCGGATTTGAAGAAATGTGACTCGCTGCCGGAAGATTACGACCTAGTCGCGATCAGTTCCTTTTCCGCGCAGATCAACGAAGCTTACGAGCTTGGGGATTTTTATCGGGCCAAACATGTTCCGGTTGTCCTGGGCGGATTGCATGTCTCGTCCGTACCGGAGGAAGCCAAGGAACATTGCACAAGCGTGGTGGTGGGAGAAGGCGAGCCGCTGTGGCCCTCCGTCTTGGCTGACTTAGAGACGGGCTCGCTCAAGCCTTATTACATCCAATCGCCGCGGGGCGCTTTTGACCTGCGAGACGCTCCCCTGCCCCGCTTCGATCTTCTCGATCCGGACAAATACAATCGGATCACAGTCCAGACGAGCCGAGGCTGTCCGCATAAATGCGCCTTTTGTGCCAGCTCGATTCTTCTCACCCCAAGATATAAGGTGAAACCCGTCGCCAAGGTGATCGAGGAAATCCACGCCATCAAACGGATTTGGCCGCGTCCGTTCATCGAATTCGCCGACGACAACAGTTTTGTCAACTACAGCCATTACAAGGAACTGCTTCGCGCGCTGGCGAAGGAGAATTTGCGCTGGTTCACGGAAGAAGACCTCAACGTGGCCAAGGACGACGAGCTTCTGGGGCTGATGCGGGACTCCGGCTGCCAGCAAATCCTGATCGGCTTGGAAAGCCCTCGAAAGGTCAGCCTGGATGGAGTCGAACTGAATGCCAACTGGAAGATGCGCCAGCAAGAGCGCTACCAGGAAGCCATCGCTAAAATTCAATCCTACGGCATCACGGTCAACGGTTGCTTTATCCTCGGTCTCGATGGCGACACGCCGGAAGTCTTCGATGATGTTCTGGCCTTCGTGCGTGACTCGGGTCTCTACGAAGTGCAGGTCACCTTTCTGACGGCTTTTCCTGGAACGCCGCTCTACCGTCGGCTCAAAGCGGAAGGGCGGATCATTCGCGACCAGGCATGGGAACTCTGCACGCTGTTCGACATTAATCTCAGGCCACGCGACATGAGCGTTGTCGAACTGCAGCAGGGATTTCTGCGGTTGGTCAAGACGCTCTACTCGGCCGAGGAAACCCAAGACCGGCGCCGCCGGTTCAAGGCCCGCCTGAAGACTTCCCCAAACTTTCCCCGTCATCGGCCATTCAAACACTCGGAAGCCGTCGCCTCGCTCGCCGCGTGATTTCGAGTTTGCTCAACGGCACCGGAGCCGCTAAGAACGCCCTGGCATCGACCGGGACTCATGCCGGGCCGTGCAGTGCAAAAGCAAACTCAAAGAGTTATGTTCGGCGAAATCAAAAATGCTCAAGGCGAGCGGATCGATTACGCCTTTCACCCCGGAAAGGCGAATTCCAAAGACGTGGTCGTGATCGGCCACGGCGTAACCGGCAACAAGGACAGGCCATTCGTCGGGGCGCTGGCAGAAGGGTTGAACCAGGCCGGAATTCCAGCTCTGCGGATTTCTTTCTCCGGCAACGGCGCATCGGGAGGCCAATTCGTTGACTCAACCGTTTCGAAAGAGGTCTCCGACCTGGGTGCGGTTCTGGACGCTCTTCCGGATCGCAGGATTTGCTACGCGGGGCATAGCATGGGCGGCGCCGTCGGTGTGCTGCGCGCCAGCCAGGACAAGCGCATCCGGCTCTTGGTTTCGCTGGCGGGCATGGTTCACACGAAAGCTTTCGCCGACCGTGAATTCGGCAACGTGAAACCCGGTGAAGGTTTCATGTGGGACGAACCGGCTTGCCCGCTCTCGCAGGCCTACATGGACGACATGGCGAAGATCAATTCCGTTGCAGACCGAGCTCCACAGATCAAGGCGCCGTGGTTGCTCGTCCATGGGACTGAAGACGATGTCGTCCCGATCCAGGATGCCCACGATATTTTCCGGAAAGCCAACGATCCGGTGGAATTAATCGAGATCAAAGGCGCCAGCCACGTTTTCGCCGGGGAATTCACGGCCATCATGGTGGAAAAGGTCGTCAATTGGATCAAACTTCAATTCGCGCGGATGGAACCTCTTAAACCGTAGTCCTGCGCCGTCATGACCCCGCACGAGTTGGAGGCGTTGCTCGCCGAGACCCTCGACGACTGCCGCTTGTCCAGCGGTGAAAAGCGCGCCCTGGCGCAGGTCATCGCCGACGCGAAGCTGGACAACCACCGGCGCAATGTGGCGCGCAACCGGGCATTCGCGCTGGCCCGTGAAGCGTTAGCCGACATCTCAGCGCGCGAAGTGCTCCAGTGGCTGGAGGACGTAAACAAGCTGCTCCTGCCCAGGGCAGACCGCGAGGAACGAAGCGCGTCCGAGGCTTGCTTCACTCCCGGGCCGGATTGTGCGCGCCGCATCATCGGCCTGCTGAGCAACGCACGCCACGCTGCCGACCTGTGCGTGTTCACCATCGCGGACAACGTCATCGCGGACGCCATCCTCGCCGCCCACCGGCGCGGGGTGCGCGTGCGCATCATCAGCGACGATCAGAAGGCGCGGGACGCGGGATCCGACATCGACCGGTTCCGGCGGTCCGGGACGGAGGTGCGGCTGGATCAAAGCCCGGACCACATGCACCACAAGTTCGCGCTGTTCGACAAGGCGACGTTGGTGACCGGCAGTTTCAACTGGACCCGAAGCGCCTCCGATTACAATCAGGAGAACATCATCGTTACCGGCGACGAGCGGCTGGTGAAGGCATTTGGAGTGGAGTTCGAGCGGTTGTGGAACGCGCTTTGAACACGGAGCGCGGCAAAGCCTGGCGGAGCCGCAACCGAACCGTCCTCGTCCTCGATTCCACCGTTCGATTACGCGGACGAGAAATCTCTTCACAGATCGCGAGCAATTTGGACGATTGCCGTGCCGAACGGGAGGTTCAGGCCGACCGAATTGCGCTCACAGCTCCTGGAGCCGAATGTTCCGGAACCTCACTTCCGAGCGGTCATCGTGGTTCTGCAAGCCGATGTACCCGCGCATCGAGCGCTCCAATTCCGTGTCGATGGTCCGTTCTCCATTCATCTCGATCACGATCTTCGGCCCTTGAGCCAGGATCGTCACCGTATTCCACTGGCCGGCGGGACGGATGACGTTTTTCGTCGGAGCCGCCACAGCGTAAATCGAGCAGGGGCCATTTTTTGAGGGAGGGCGTCCCGGGGAATCGTGGATCTGCATCTCGTAGCCGGTGAAGGACGGATTCTTTTCGTGTGAGGATCGGAAGAGGATTCCGCTGTTAGTGCCTTTGCTGATGGTGAACTGAAGCTCGAGCCGGAAATCGCCGTATGGTTTGTCCGTGCTGAGCCAGGAACCACTCTTCTCCGGGTTCGTGGACCAGTTCTTGCCGTGTCGGCCCACCAGCATTCCTTCCTCAATGGTCCATTCTCCGCCTTCGATCTTTGTCCAGCCGTCGAGGTTCTTGCCATTGAAAATCGGCGTTACGCGCGCTTGGTCGAGCCGAACGCGCTTCAGCAGATCGCGCGTCTTTCGGATCGCCTCCGCTTCACCTTCCTGCGTCTGAGCGCCCGATTCGACCCCAACAAATCCGTGGTATCCGCCATCGCGGACGATGCGCATCATGCGGAAGTAGTCTGTTTCGCCTACCAAGCCCTCCGGCGTGAACCGCGAGGCCTTGGCGCTCACGCCTTTGGCGTAGGGCATGAACATTTCGACCGCATCGTATCGGTTGACGGATTCCGGGAAGTTGCCGAAATCCGGAAGGATTCCGAAATTGGGCTTGTTCACGGCCTTCATGACGGACACAAGCCACTCCGGATCCGAAGAGAGCCCGCCGTGGTTCTCGATGCCGACGCTCAGATTGCGTTCGGCGGCGAAATCCGCCAAACGCGCGCCGCTCTCGGCGACTCGTGCGCGCAAGTCGTCCGCCTGCTGAGGCCCACGCGCATTGATCCGGACCATACGGCAACCGAGGAACTTTGCGGCGTCGATCCACTCGAACGTTTTCTCCACGGCTTTGTCTCGAGCCGCCTTATCCGCCGCGCCGAGATCGCCAGTCGTGTCCAGCATGATCAGGCCCGTGGCGACGCCTTCGCTCTCGGCCCGGTTCTTCACTTCCCGGAGGTATTGCAGGTCCTTGGCTTTGTCCTGGAAGAACTGATCGACGAACTCGATGCAGTCGATCTCGAACTCGCGTTTGGCTATCCGAGGAAAATCGAGGTTCGTCATCTTCCCGGCCCGAAGAGTCTTGTTCAGCGACCACTCCGCCAGCGAAATCTTAAAGAGT
Source organism: Verrucomicrobiota bacterium (assembly GCA_016190065.1). Lineage (GTDB taxonomy): Bacteria > Verrucomicrobiota > Verrucomicrobiia > Limisphaerales > SIBE01 > VHCZ01. Next base: position 23,004 of record JACPRI010000023.1, on the reverse strand, counting down.
TCCGAGGGTTCATCAGCTCGCACGAGCGGGAGAGGAAGGGAAAGTGTCATAGCAGTGCCGGCACTCCATTGGAGAAATGTTCTTCGTTTCATAGGCGCACCGGGAGTTGACCACGAAACCGACGGCCGCGAAAGGGAGAAAATTCAAGTACGCGATTCCTGACGGGCGAAAGCGGGAAGCCGGGTCAAGTCTCTTCTCCTGCACCCCTGCACCCAGCCCATTTCCAATCTCAAATTTCAAATTTGAAATGAATTTGGAGTCTGAGACCAGCGCGCTTCACGGCGCCTCCCAGAGCTTCAGCAGAACCTGGCTCAATTCGTTTCCGTAGCTTGCGTAGTCCATCAAGGCCGAATGCTGCAATCGACCGCGAATCTCCTGGCGGCGGCGTTCCGTGAGTCTGCCTGCGCCCGCCATCGTAACCGCTCGCTCGACCAGCTCCCGGCCTGAAGCCACAACAAACTCATTCAGGCCCGCGTTCTTAAGGAGGCTGATTCCCTGTCGCGAGACGTAGCTGTCTCCGGCCAACGTGAGCACCGGAACTCCCATCCAAAGCGCATCCCACGTCGTGACGCCGCCGTTGTAGGGAAACGGATCCAACATCAAATCGATGGAGTAATGATAGCCCAGGTAGCCCGACTGAGACGTCTGCGGAACAAACCGAAGCTGCTCGGGGCGGACGCCGAATTTTCCGAACTTCGCGAGCAAGCGCCGTTCGTGTTCCGGATCATTTCTGACCAGCAGCATCAGTCGCGAATCCGGACGGGCTTTGAGGATTTCGCTCCAGACCTGAGCGCACGCCGCGCTGATCTTGCTCGGATTGTTCAAGCAACCGAAAATGAAAGGCGCCTCTCCAGTCGCGGGCGTAGGAATGCTCGGGGCATCGCTCGGCGGCATGCAGGCCCACGCGATCTTCGAAAGCCGTACCAGCGTCTCCGTGTAAAGCGCATCGGTCACTCCTGGAGGATCGGAGTCCAAATCCGTGATTCGATACTGCATCGTTTCCAATCCCGTCGTGTTCGGATAGGCAAAGAGGGTGATTTGCAGCGGCGCGGGTTGCCGAGCAAACACCAGAAGACGATGGCCGCCCGTGTGCCCGGAGAGGTCCGCGAGAATGTCGATCCCATCATCGAAGATCAGCTTGGCGGCGGCGTCATCGGAGAGATGAGCGATCTTTCGCCAATTTGAAATCAAGGATTGCAGCGTGGCCGTGGTCTGATCGGCGCGCGTACCGTTGTCGTAGATCAACAGATCGAAGCGCGCGGAATCCAAGTAACGGCACAGGACCTCAGCCACGCGGCCCACGGGATGCTGCCGAAAATCCGCCGAGACAAGTCCCAAACGCAATTTTCGCCCATCCGATGGCGGTCGCTGCGCGCGTTGGCGGAGCCGTGGAAGATTCCGGGCGTGGCGGCTAGCCCACTCCCGATGCGCCGCGGCGATCTGATTGCGATCAACGACAGAGGCATAGTGAAGCGCCACGATCAAGTTGCTGTGCGTCACGGACGAGTTCGGATTCTGCCGCAGCGCTTGCGCGTAGCACGCAATGGCCTGTTCATGTTCTCCCAAATCCAGCCAGGTATTTCCGAGGTTGCTCAGGAGAGAAGGCTCATTGGGTTTCAGGGCGAGCGCGCGATGGTAAGACTCGATCGCCTCGCCGGTGCGAGCGCGTTGCCGGTACAGGTTGCCCAGTCCCCAAAGGCCTCGGACATGATTCGGTTCGAGCTTCAAACAGGCTTGAAGACTCGCTTCCGCGTCCGCCCAATTCCCAACATCCATGAGCACGTGGCCCAGCAAACTGTGAGTTTCGGCGATCCCGGGTCGAAGTTTGATGGCCGCGCGCAAATGACGCACAGCCGGGTCCAGTTGCCCCAGGGAAATGTGATATCGGCCCAGCGCGGCGTGGCTCTCGAAATTCAGTTTGTCAAAGTCCAGACCGCGCTCGCAAATGGCGCGGGCTTCAGCCACTCGGCCCAACGCCGCCAAAATCATTGCTTTCTCAATGAGGAATTCCGCTCGGCGCGCCTGCCGCGACAAGGCCGTCCCGATCAATTCCAAGGCCATCTTCGGATCGCCCGCGAGCCGGACGACTTGAGCCATCAGAAGCCAGACCTCGGCGTTGGCGGCGTCGCGTTCCAGGCAGCGGCGCAACAAAGTGGAAGCCTCGTCCAACTTCCCGTCCCGAATCAGCTCTCGGGCTGTTCTGATCTCTTCCGGATTTCGCATTCTCAATGAGTCCGCCGGTCCCGCGCGCTCACCGCGCAGCGACGTGCGAACGGCGAACATCTCAGCGGCCGCGTCCAGTCTGCACCGGGGGACGAACCTCTTCTGCCTTGGCGCTGACTTGCAGGAACTCCAGGGACGTTTTCACGAAATAGCCCGGATCGCCAAAGACCGGCACGTGACCGCCATTCGGGATGACCCAGAGATACGCCTGAGGAATCGCGCGGTACATCTCCACCGCCATCGGCACCGGGAAAAACGGGTCGCGATCTCCATGAATGATCAGTGTCCGGGCGCGAATCTTCGAGAGAAACGGCGGGGTGAAATTCATGTCGTCATAACTGTCCTTCAAAGCGTTGAATTGACGGACGAGTTCTCGGATTTGGTCATCGCCGAGCTTATGAATTCGCCGTGCGTGCTGCCATTCTTCAGGCGTGATCGACTCAATCGTCGTCTGCCCCATGAGCGCGCGGGCTTCGTCCGGGAAATACATCGTGGCACCGATCAAAATCATGGCTTCGACGCGGTCGGGCCTTTGCGTCGCCATGTGCAGCAAGCTCATCCCTCCGCTGCTGATGCCGATGGCGCTGAATTGGTCGATCTTGAGGAGATCCAGCAAGCCGAACACGTCGAGCGCGGACTGGCGATGGGTGAATTGCTTGGCGGGATTCGTCGAGCGTCCGTGCCCGCGAAGATCCGGGACAATGACGCGATGTTGTTTGGCGAAGTCCAATGCGATCGGCCGCCAAACTTCGCTGGAGGCTTTGAAACCGTGGAGCAGGACGAGAGGCCGGCCTTCGCCATAGACTTCGTAATACATTTGCATGCCGTTGACGCTGGCCAAGCGTCCTTCGGGCTGGGCTTGGGTGGGTGCTTGGAAAGGCGTTTGTACCGGAGCCTGGTTGGGAAGCTGAACCTGGCCGACGACGTTGCCGGTGAGACTCACGAAAACCGACATCACCGCGAAGGCAAATCCCAGGCCATCCAGAGCTGGAGAAGCATTTTGCATAACCTGATCCACAGATAATGCGGCGTAAGCAAGAAAATGCAAACCAGCAGCGAGCAAGGTTGTCAGAGGGAATCTGGCACGGCTGATGGATACACACTTAATGCGTGATGCGCGAACTGGAACTTGACGATCCAGAAGAATTGAGCGAGAAGCGGCCCGTATGAACGTCGCTGCCATCCGCAAACGCCTGAGCAAGCAAGGGCCGTTCATCGTGCGGACATCTGACGGGGAACAATACGTGGTGCATCATCCTGAGTTTGTCCTCGTCGGGCGTCACAATCTGGTGATCGAGGACGAACAAGGCGGAATCGATATCATCGACCCGCCGCATGTCGTCGGGATCCGCCGACGGTCTTCGAACAAGCCAAAGAACGGACGTTAAGTTCACAAGACGCCGCGAGGAAGTTCTTCGGATTGAATTGGCCTTCGAGCAGTTCAGTTCGCGGCATCACGTTTTACGTTTCACGCATTACGTGCGCCCCTCAAGGCCGTGTGAAAAACTCGGTCTTCTTCGCCTCCACCGCCGCACCCCAAATCCGGATGTTATCCACCTTTCCCGTGTCGTCGAACGAGCCGAATCCGATGCAACCCGCGCCGAAGGTTTTGTCCTCGGCCACCATGATCGGTTTCGTCAGATCGTCGAAATAGACCTTGATCGTGCCGTCGGAGAGTTTTCGTTCGAGGCGGATCTTGTGCCAGACGTTCAAACCCCAGTTGACGCCTTTAGTGGTTTCTTTGGCGATGTTGGTCCGAGGCTTGTCGTTCACGATGAAAATATTGTGGGCGTTCGGATCGGCTGCCGTGGCGATGTGCGCGTAGTAGAACTTGCCCGGATCTTTGAAACCGAAGAACAGGACCATGTCGCGGTGGCCGTATTCTTTCCCGGTTTGGATGAGATCGGCTTCGAGAATGAAGTCGCCGAAAACCTTGTCCGCGATCAAGGCGATATTCAGCGGCGACCGAACCTTGGGGGCGTATTTGCTTTGGGTCACGAGTTCCAGCGCGGAGCTTTTTTCGTCCGTGGAAAACTTCCAGGCTTTCGCATCCGTGAACACAAAGTCCTTCAGCGCGGTTTCATTCTCAAACGTCTGCTCGTAGAGAAGTTTGAACCCGTCAGGCAGAGGGAGCTTGCTCTTTTCGTGGAACACCAGAGCGCCGCCGCCGAGGCCGAGTGGTGGTCGCGCGGGCAAAGTTTTGCCGGTGTCAGCCGGTGGAGTTTGGGACAAACCAGTGGCTGCGCCGAACAAGAAGACGCAGATCACGCCGAGTTTGATGAATGAATTCATGGATACTGCGCTGCAAATCAAACCTTTTCCGGAACGACGAACGGCGGGCGGTAATTGTCCTTCAGCAGTTTGTCGGCTTCGGGGTTGTTGATGAAGCGCTCGGTTTTGCCATTCATCCTCAGGAAAGCGCCTAAAGAAGCTTTTGATTTCCTCAGATCGACTCCATTGGCCGCGAGATGCTCTTCCATGCGGCCCAAGGATTCTGTGGCGGCCTTGTCGGTCTTGAGCGCTTCGCGGATTGCCTCCGGGTTCGCTTCTTTGCCCAAACGATAAGAGATATTCGAGGTGTGGCACAACGCGCTGGACAAATGGCCTTCGAGGATGTCGGCGTTCAGGTCAGTGTGCTTCCGGCTTCGGACTGCCTTGATAAAATTCTCGAAGTGCCCTTCTTCGCCGCGGACTTTGAAGGTTTTAATGGTGTTTCCGTCCTTATCGTATGCCGTCGTGCCCGCAAGATAGCCGCCCTCGCATTCAATCACGTGTCCGACGCTTTGGGTGCGGTATTTGTCCATCTCCCGTTTGCCGGTTCCAGCAGGCAAGCCACGGACCTCGAAAATCAAGAGTGAGTCGCCGTAATCATGCACCGCGAACTGGGTATTGGGAGTTTCGCCGTCATCGACATATCCAAGCCGGCCGCCGACGCTGATGATCTTGGGGGAGAGTTCCGGTTTGCCCAGCGCCCAGCGGCAAATGTCCATTTGATGGATGCCTTGGTTGCCGATGTCGCCATTGCCAGTAGCCCAAACCCAATGCCAGTCGTAATGAAGGCGGTTGCGCATGAGCGGGCCGTTCGCCGCCGGACCGCACCAGAGATCATAGTTGACCGACGGCGGAATCGGTTGCGGGCCGTCGGCTTTGCCAATGCTCGGACGCGGCTTGTAGCAAAGCCCGCGCGCGATCTTAATCTTCCCAATATTTCCGGCGCGTACCCAATCCAAAGCTTCTCGGAGGCCCGCGTTCGAGCGGCTTTGCGTGCCGGCCTGGACAATGCGGCTATATTTCCGCGCCGCCTCGACGGCCTTCCGGCCTTCCCAGACGCAGTGCGAGATTGGTTTTTCCACATACACGTCCTTGCCCGCTTGACAGGCCCAGATCGTAATGAGGGCATGCCAGTGGTTCGGAGTGGCAGTCGAGATGACGTCGATATTCTTGTTCTCCAGCAACCGGCGCACGTCGATCTGGCCCTCCACAGTCTGGCCTTTGCCCTGGAAACGCTGGACGGCCGCGTCCAACACCTTGCTGTCCACATCGCAAAGCGCGGCAATTCGGACGCCGGGGATATTGGAGAATCCACTGATGTGGCTGCCGCCTCGGCCATTGAAGCCGACGACGGCGACGCGGATGTCTTCGTTGGCGCCCAGGACATTTTTCCACGAATGCGCGGAGAGGCTTAGTGCGCCCGTTGTGACGAGGGAGGACTTGATAAAACTACGGCGGGACAGTGTTTTCATTTTGATATCTCCAGGTTTGAGGGTTCGGAACGTTGCGAGATTAGATTTCAGGAAACCACGGATGGCACTGATTACACGGATAAAGCGAATCGGCCAGCCCCTCTTTGATCCGTGTCAATCCGAGTCATCCGTGGTCAGAATTCGAGAGTTGCGTTCACTTAGACTTTCTCCGGGACCACGTAAGGCCTGCGATAGTGCCTTGTCAGCAGGGCATCCGCTTCACGGCTGTTAATGAAACGCTCCGCCTTTGGGTCCATCGTGAGGAACTCGCCAAAGGTGAGCTTGTCGTGATCAAGATCGACTTCATTGGCTTTGAGATGCTCGGCCATGCGGCCAAATGTCTCCAGGGCGGCGTTGTTGCCTTTGAGTTTCTCGCGGACTTCGTCCGGCGATTTCTTGGCCCCAAGCCGATAAGACACGTTGCCGGTGTGGCAAAGCGAACTCGACAAATAGCCTTCGAGAATGTCTGCGTTCAGGTCGGTGTGTTTGCGGGACCGGCACGCTTTGATGAAGTTATCATAGTGATCGCTCGATCCGCTCCATCGTTTCAGTTCTTTGCCGTCCTTGTCATAAGCGATGGCGCTGGAATAGTTCGGGCTGACCACGTGTCCACCTTCGCAATGGACAATCGCCGCGACTCGGCCGCCCATGAAGGCGTCCATGTTGCGCGACCCCTGCTTCTCTGGCAGGCCGCGCACTTCAAAAATCAGGGGTGCCTTTGCGTAATCATGGAAAACAACCTGCGTGTTGGGCGTTTCGGCATCGTCCTCGTAACCCAAACGACCGCCAAAGCTGAAAACGCGCGGCGACAATTCCGACACGCCAAGGAACCAGCGGGCGCGGTCCATTTCATGGATGCCCTGGTTGCCCAGATCGCCGCAACCGTAATCCCAAAACCAATGCCAGTCGTAGTGCAGGCGCCTGCGTCTGAGGGGATCAAGGGGTGCTGGGCCGCACCAGAGATCATAATTGATGTGCTCCGGCACTGCTTGCGGGCCTTCCGTTTTGCCAATGCTCCCGCGCGGCTTGTAGCAGAGCCCGCGAGCGACGAGGATCTTGCCGAGGTTCCCGGCGTGAACCCATTCGACGGCCTCCCGGATGCCATGGCTGGAACGGCTCTGCGTGCCAGTCTGCACGATCTTCTGATACTTGCGCGCGGCCAGCACCATCTGGCGGCCTTCCCAAACATTGTGGCAAACGGGTTTCTCCACGTACACGTCTTTGCCCGCCTGCACGGCCCAGATCGTCGCCAGAGCGTGCCAATGGTTGGGAGTGGCCGTCGTGATGGCATCGATATCCTTTCGCTCAAGAAGTTTCCGGATGTCCGTCACGCCATCCGCCACGTCACCGTCCTTGCTCAGAGTACTCAGCCCTTTGCTCAGAACGGTTTGGTCCACGTCGCAAAGCGCGACGATTCGGACCTGCTTGTCTTTGAGCTTGCGCATGCCGTTGATGTGGTCGCCACCGCGCCCACCGAAACCCACTACCGCCACGCGAATCGTTTCACTGGATCCGGGGACTTGCGACCAGGAACGGGCGGAAAAACCGACCGTGGTAGCCGTGAGCAAGGAACTCTTCAGGAAGGAGCGACGCGTAAGATTTTTCATGGTTTGATGTTGGTTCGTAGTTGGACGTGTTTCGCAACGGATTTATTTGGTCCAAAGTAGGGCAGGCTTCCAGCCTGACCCAACGACCGAATCCGTGTTCATCCGTGTCATCCGTGGTTTCATGATCTGACTCGATGCGGTTCAGCTACGTGAGGAGGCGGGCAGGATGCCTGTCCTACTTTCGAGCTGCTTTGGTTCGCGCGTATTCTTCGTAATGTTCAGCGACCTTCGCTTGTTTGTCGTCGCCCTCGTGGAAATAGATGCGATACCGGAACGTCACGCTCTGGCCTTCCGGAAGCACCAAGTTGCCGGCTTTCCGATCCGGCAAACTCTCGAAATCGTGGCGGCCAAAGGCGTTCGCCGCGAACAATCCGTAGTCGCGCACATGCCACCATGTCGGATGCCGCGGATTCTGCGGGTGATCGAAGATGGCGACGCCGACGGTTTTGCCATCGACGGGACCGTAGTAATCGCACCACTTGGCGCGTTTGCCCCAGGTCTGGCCATCGCGCACGCCTTCGCTGTTCACGATGTGGCCCTCGCCGGGGCGATTCTTCTTTTCACCCTTGGCTGGCGGCCTAATCAAACGCATCGATTCATTCAGCCGGAGCGCCATCGTTCCTTCTTTGGTATCGCCGAACGTCACGTCACCTTGAGAGGCGTTAATGGTAATTTCGAAGTCCAGCATGCGGTCGCTTTGACGATTGTAGATCCGCATCGTGCGGTCTTCGGTGCAAACAGTCTTTCCGTCCACGGACACGAGTTTGTTTTGGGTTCGGATGACGCCGACGTCCTGCCCGGACTTGATTTCCGTGAAAGCGACGTGGACGGTTTTGCCGGATTTTGCGCTCTCGGCCCAGAAGTCGTGGCCGTTGATATCGCCGTGCGCATACCACAAGGATCGATGATGAGGATGATCGTGAGCTTCGTCTGGAACGTCCTTCATCGGCCAATGCCGGGTCATCGGAACACCGCCGGGTCCGATTACGGGGTAGAAAAATGGCCGCGTGACCTCCTTCTCACCGTAGGTCTTGTAGTGGTATTCGGAGAAAAACTGGCCGCCGATTTTGATGATCAGCTTTCCGTCTTGCTCAGTGATTTGCACGCCGCCGGATTTGCTTTCCGCGGCAAGGGCGCAGAAACCGCCCAGAGCCACGAAAAGCGGTAGCGCCATGGAGGTTGAAAAACGATGGAGATGGGCTAGTGGTTTCATGATGGCGAATCGTATCGCTGCGATGAAACCAAGGTCAATGGGAAATCTGGAAGGCTCAGCGTCGGAGAACGCTGGAGATCGCGAGAGAAATTGATTCATCGACCGGGTCGGATTCCGTTTCAATCACGTAGGCCGCGCCCGGGTCGCACGTCACGGTTTTGCTCTTGCGCAATCCGTTCTCGATCCAGACATGGGTTGCGGTGACAGACGTCGCGGCGTTTGCGCGATCCTCCAGACAATGCGCGTAAATGCGGAGGTTGTTCAGACCGGGATCGCCGACGTATCGGACGAGAACCGAGCCCGCGGGTTTCTGGAGCTTTACTTCGCGATCCACGTTGAAGTGCCAGTGATCTTGGTCAGCGGGGATTTCAGAACGGTAGATTTGTTCAAACTGTTCCGAAGCTTCCGCGGCGTAGGCCATCGTGTTGCGCGTGTTCAGCGCAGCTTCGCGCTGGTGAGTCGTGAAGCTCGCCCCGACGGAGAACCAGGCGATCTTTGACCCTGGAGGCGCCTGCACCTTCGCGGTCATGGTTCCGCGCACCCGGCTCGTGCGCCGCGCCGGATCGTAGTCCTTGGGCGGCTCGGCCAGGTGTCTCACGAATTCGTCCGCCCGCGCCGCGCTAGGACGGATTTCCAACACGCGTGTTTGCAGTCCGTGGTGATCGCCAGTGATCAGGCGCATTTCGTTCCTTCCTTTCCGAAGCGAAGGCAACGAAGCGGGATGCACCTGGACCCACGTCGTCATTTCGATTGAGCGCACGAGGGCTGTATTCGGCTCGCCACGCAAGGCCAGCTTGAGCAAATAACCGTAGGTACCGCTGACGTGGCGTGTCAGGTCGTGCGTGCCATTGGCCGGACCCAGTTCTTTCCAAGTGAGGCCGTTGTCCATCGACAGAGAAACGGTCGCTTCGTCGGCATCGACCCGAACCACCGACGCTTCCCGGTCATCCGAAGCGGCATCGAGATTCCCGACCAGCGGGGCGATCACATAAGGTGTTCGAACCTCAAAAATGGCGTGCCCCTCTCCCCTGCCCCGCAGAGTCAACCCCGTCGAACTTGGCGCAAGGTTTTGAGAGGAGTAAACGCCGTCTTCAAAGTCCGTGGACTTGGAAGTCAGATTTGGCCGATAAACGAACTGGCCATTGCCGTGGGCGTGAACCGTGAAACTGGCGTGCTTGCACTTCGGCCCGCGCGGCTCCTGCTGGATCAGGGTTCTCGGAAAGGGTTCAGCCCCGTACGAGGAATGGTGGTTCCACCGGCCGCCTTGCGGCTTCCACCAGCGAGTGAAGGTCTCGCCCTGGCGCAACACGAAATCCATCGTGTGCCCGCCGCTCGGATGGCCGTAATAATGCCTCACCGCGGTTTTTTGGTACACCGCTCTCACTGTGGGCAGCGCATCGAGCGGAAAGAAATCCGGGCTGTTCGGCCTATTCCAGAGCGAGGCGTCCTGCTGAGCTTCCGCCATCGAGGCGAGCGAGCCATCCGCGCGCCGGAAAATCGCGCGGACATCGAGGTCCAGGTAATGCCACCGGGCGTCGTAAAAAACCTCGGACGCCACGTGATTCCATGCCGGAAGGATGAGCGTCCGCGCCGGACCGATCCCCATCCCTTGCATGATGCCCGCCATCGTCGGTCCGAGCGTTCCGCAATGGCCGATGGGATAAACGTTGAGCATTTTGATCGGTTCGCGAACGGCGGCGAACTCGGACATCTCCTCGTCGCCCTCCCATGCCGGAACGCCCATCGGGTAAATTCCCGTGCGCGGATCGATCAGGTATTGGAAGATTTCATAGACTTTCGCGTCGCCGTTCAAATCGCGCCAGCGATGGAATTCGGCGAAAGTTTTGAGACTGTAAGTGTCGGCTACGTGTGGAGAAAGGACGCGAGGCGAATAGACGCTGGCTTTGAGGCCAGCCATTGAAGCGACGCCGAGCATCAACCAGGCAAGTGACCGCGCAGTTCGCATTTCAAGCTTAATTGTGGCCATTCGGAGTAGCGCAGATTTGCAATCTGCCGTATCGCGGAATTGCATTCCGCTAGCTCTGGACAAGCCAGAACGCGCTGGGATCTGTCAGAGCGCTGCCGATTGAAAATCGGCGATACAGCAGAGTGCAACTCTGCGTTACGGGGAAGCAGACCTGATCGCTAATCAAGCAATCGCTTTGGTGATGACATCGCCCGCGACATCGGTCAGCCTTTCGTCGCGCCCATTGTGGCGGAACGTCAGGCGCGTGTGGTCGAGTCCGAGGAGGTGCAGAATCGTCGCGTGGATATCGTGGACGTGAGTTTTCTCGTGCTCGGCGCGCAGGCCCACGGCATCGGTCGCACCGATAACCTGGCCTCCTTTCACGCCGCCACCGGCCAGCCACATGCAGAAACCATGCGGATTATGATCGCGGCCATCCGATCCTTCGCTCATGGGCATACGGCCGAATTCCCCACCCCAGATAACGACCGTGGAGTCCAGCAGCCCGCGCGATCTCAAATCTTTCAGCAGCCCGGCCACGGGAAGATCACTTTGCGCGCACAGTTTGGCGTGATTGTCCTCGACGGCAGAATGGCCGTCCCAGCCGTTGGTGTCGCCGCAATAAAGTTCGACGAACCGAACGCCGCGCTCGATCATCCGCCGCGCCAACAGGCAGCGAAGCCCGAATTCAGCCGTGGTCTTATTGTCCAGGCCGTAAAGTTTTTTGGTCGCCTCGCTCTCGCGGGAAACATTGACGACTTCCGGCGCGTGGGCCTGCATGCGAAACGCCAGTTCGTACGCCGAGATGCGCGCGGCCAATTCCGATTGTTCCTCCCCGGGCCGCAGGTCCTCGCGATTGAGTTGATTGATGAAATCGACCGTGGCCTGCTGTTGGGCCGTGCTGATGCCTTGGGGAGTATTGAGATGCAGAATCGGCGATTCGCCGCCGCGCAGAATTGTGCCTTGAAACACAGCGGGCATGTAACCATTGCCCCAGGCGGGCGCCCCGCCTTTGACCCAGCCGCTCGGGTCCGGCATCACGACGAACGCAGGCATGTTCTGGTTTTCCGTGCCCAACCCGTAAGTCGCCCACGCGCCGAGACTCGGACGGCCCATCAGAATCGAACCGGTGTTCATCAAATAGACGGACTCCGGATGCGTGACACTATCGCCATAGCAGCCGCGCAAGAGGCAAATATCATCCACGCAGCCGGCGATGTGCGGGAGGAAATCCGATACCTCCATCCCGCATTGGCCGTGCTTTCGGAACGGGCGCACCGGCGGCATGAGTTTGTTTTTGGCCACGGCTCGCCGCGTTTTGAACGTGCCGAACGATTCGGGAATCGGCTGGCCGGCGAGCCGAATCAAGTCCGGCTTCAGATCGAACAGATCGACGTGGCTCGGCCCGCCGGACATGAAGAGGAAAATGACGTTCTTGGCTTTGGTCGGGAAATGCGGCGGCCTGGGCAGCAGCGGATTGACCGGCGCCACTTTGGTCGATGGCGTGTTGCCGGCGAGCAAACCTTCGGCATCCAGCAGGGAAGTCAGCGCCAGCATCCCGAATCCGCATCCGCTCCGGCGCAGGAATTCGCGGCGCGAAGTCGGCCGGGTTTCAGGCCCGTTGGGTCCCGTGCATTGGCAGCTCATGATTTAGAAGAAACATTACACACTTCTTCAAAGGAGAACAGGAGGAAAATGAAGGCTGCGGCAGTCAGGGAAATGTCGGCCGAGTGACATGCTGGCTCCTCCTAATCGCCTTTCATTTCCCTGGAGGCAGTTCGCGGATGAAAGACCAAGAGACTTCGGCTATTTGTCCGTTTTCGTAGCGAACAAGGAAGCCGTGACGCAGTTCTTCGTCCAAGGCCACACGCTCCACCACGGCCTTGGGGGCAATCTTGTTGGCTTTTCGTATCGTCCCGTGCGGTTCCAGGAAGGAGAGGCCATCGTCGAACTCAACTTCGAAAGCGTCTTCCCACTGGCGGTAGGTGACGTTCTTTACGCGGGAGAACTTACCTTTGCCAAAGGGGGCCTTCAGTGGGTTGAGAACTTTCATAGTCGGCTTTCTTCAATCAATTGGCGGATTATCTCTAACACTTTCTTCGGCGGCTTCCAATCTTCAAGAGGAGTCATGTCCTTAATCACGACACGACCGAGTAGTTCGCCGTTGCTGTCTGGGACGTGAATATGGCGAGGTGGATGATCGCCAATCCACCATTCGAAGATGAAATCGCCCCGACGAACCTTACCCATACGATGGAGATTGCGCCCACATCAATCCACTCAATCCACGTACACAAACGCATTCAGGTTGAACAAGCCGCGGCACAACTCGCTCAGCGGAGCGTGCTCCAGGAACGCGCGGGAGAGCGTCTGCTCCCTCTCCGACGGAGGCCGCCCCAGAATCAAGCGATAGGCGAGCGCGACACGCGCCCTATTGGAGCTGGCCTCATTTAGCAAGCGCGCAGCCGTGGCTTGGCTGGCGGCCAGGACTTCGTCCGCGTTGAGCAAAGTTAACGATTGCGGCGCGGAAGTGCTCCGCGGGCGCTCTGGACAAGTCAAGTTGCTGTCGGGCGCGTCGAACACTTCGAGAAACGGGAAGCGCAAATTACGTCGGGCAAAGATGTAAATGCTGCGGCGATTGTGCTCCGCCGCGTTCGGGCTGACGGTCCAGCCTCTGGATCCCTTGAACACATCCTCGGGAATCGTCGGGAACACGCCGGGCCCCCCTATTTGGCGATTCAGCTTCCCGCCAATCGCCAGCAAGCTGTCTCGAATAACTTCGCCTTCAAGCCGCTTTCGTTGCCAGCGGGAATAGAGTCGGTTTTCCGGGTCGCGCGCGAGCGATTCCGGAGTGGCTCGGCTGGATTGCTGATAGACCGCCGAAAGCAACAGGAGCTGGTGCATCTTCTTCACGCTCCAGCCTTGCGTGATGAATTCGGTCGCCAGCCAATCAAGCAACTCCGGATGCGACGGACGCTCGCCCTTCAAACCGAAATCGCTCGGCGTCGGCACCAAGCCGCGCCCGAAATGATGCTGCCAAATGCGGTTCACCATGACGCGCGCCGCCAGAGGGTTGTCCGGACTTGCGATCCATCCGGCCAGCGCGGCCCGCTGGGACGCTGAGGTGCGCTTTCCGTCCGAATGGCCAATTTGAGATTTGAAATTTGAAATTTGAGATTCGCTCCCCTGCCCTTCCAACACAGATGGGAATCCCGTCTGCACTTCATCGCCCGGCCGATTGTAGTCGCCCCGCACCAGAATGAAAGTCTTCGCTGGATTTCCTGTGGCCTTTTGCAAGGCCATCGTCATCGGCAAAGGGGTGGGTTTGGGAAATTTTGCCAGCGCCTCCTTGGCCGTCTTATGATGCGCCCGGTCCTCCTTGCTCATCGCGTTGACCATTTCCTTCTCTGTCACTTCCACCAGCGCGGCGGTCTCCTGGATTTGGTTGACCTGTTCCGTGGTGCGCTCGCTCGGAGGAGTCTTGTGAGCGACTTGTGCTTCGGGCGACAACTTAGCCAGCTTCCGTTCGTAGAGCTTTCGCCGATACGGCGCCTCGATTGCGGCAATCTCTTCCTGCTCCTTGTGCGTCAGTTGATTGAATTGCTTCAGCACGGACTGGTACGCCGCCAATTCCTCGCGACGCGGTGCTGGCAAATCGTCGCGGAAAGCGGCGGGCGTGAAAAACGCCTGGAAGCGGTAGTAATCCTTCTGGGAAATCGGCTCAAACTTGTGGTCGTGACAACGCGCGCACCCCATCGTCAAACCCAAGAACGCGGAGGCCGACGTGTCCGTCATATCGTTGAGGCGATTGAGCCGGCGCTGAATCTGGTCGGCAGAATCCACCATGTCCGGCCCCAGAAGGTTGAACGCGGTCGCGATCAACGCTTCGGGTTCGTCCGGAAACAATTCGTCGCCCGCGAGTTGTTCCTTGATGAACCGATCGTAGGGTTTGTCCGCGTTGAATGATTGAATCACATAATCGCGGTAGCGCCAGGCGTGTGGCCGAACCGCGTCATGTTCGAAGCCGTCCGTCTCCGCGAATCGCGCCACGTCCAGCCAATGGCGTCCCCAGCGTTCTCCATAGTGCGGGGACGCCAGCAAACGGTCGATCAGGTGCGCGGACGCGTCCGACGACGAATCTTTCACGAAGGCATCGATTTCGCCGAGCGTTGGAGGGAGTCCGATCAGGTCAAACGTGACGCGGCGAATCAGTTCTTCCTTGCTCGCCGGAGGAGTCGGTGGAATGCCCTTCGCTTCGAACGAAGCCAGGATAAAGCGATCCACGGGCGTCTTCAGCCAACGCAGGTCTTTGACCGTCGGCGGTTCGACGCGCTTGACCGGCTGGAATGCCCAATGCCTTCGAGCGATGTCCGCGAATGGGATTTCAGGGACGCTGGCCGTTCGCCGGGCGTTTTCCGGAGCACGCTCAGCAGCCGATGCAGGCACCCTGTGAATCGCCATCACGAAGGTGGTGTAGAAGATCAAGGCGCAAACTGCCTGCATGGACTGTATTCTTGGCTTCTAAAACGCGTTCGGTCAACTCGGTTGCGCTCCAGCGCATCCATGAGTTGTCGGTTCCATTCGGAGCGCGGGCTTTCAGTTCCAACGTGCAAGCAACGATTCCCTCTCCCTTGAGGGAGAGGAGCAGGGTGAGGGTGAAAGGCCGGACAAACCTGAGTCGTTGGGATTCGCCGACGCTTCTCCCTCACCTCGGCCCCCTCCCGCTGGGAGAGGGAGCACCGTCGCCCGCGTGCGAAAGAGTCCAAGGAATGCCAAAGCCGTCGGGACATTTCTAGCTGAAGCGACGTGAACACTGCGCTTGACCACCGACAGCTTGCGGATGCACCGGTTGTGTTGAGCCGTTGACAGGCACTCACCTCCAGACCGGACTTGCTTGGGGTCCGTTTGCTCTGTTACCTCCTGTTCGAAACCATGAGCGTCATCGACAAAGCGTCCGCATCCCAGGAAGACATCTATCGCGTCCAAACCAAAGCTCCCGGCCCGGCGGGCGCGTTACCGCTGACTGAGGAAATGTTGTTGAGCCGCCCGAGCGGCGACATCTTCGGCCTGAGCCAGAATGCCGGCATGGGTTGGGATCCTCGCGAACTGGGCCGCAAACAATTCTTGATTCTGAGCACGCAAGGCGGAGTTCGCGCTCCGGATGGACGTCCCATCGCGCTGGGCTATCACACGGGGCACTGGGAAGTCGGCCTGCTCGTGCAGGCGGCGGCGAATGAACTCCGCGCTTTGAAAAGCATCCCTTTCGCCGCGTTTTGCTCGGACCCCTGCGATGGCCGCACGCAAGGGACCGTAGGAATGTTCGACAGCTTGCCGTATCGCAATGACGCTGCCCAAGTGTTTCGGCGTCTGATTCGCTCGCTGCCCACGAGGTCCGGAGTCATCGGCGTGGCGACGTGCGACAAAGGTCTTCCCGCGATGATGATGGCCCTGGCGGCCATGCGCGATCTCCCCTGCGTCCTGGTCCCTGGAGGGGTGACGCTGCCGCCAGCGGAAGGAGAAGACGCCGGGGCCGTGCAGACGATTGGCGCTCGCTTCAGCCATGGCATGATCTCACTGGAGCAAGCCGCGGAACTCGGCTGCCGGGCCTGCGCGTCGCCGGGCGGCGGTTGCCAGTTTCTGGGGACGGCCGCGACCTCGCAAGTGATCGCCGAAGCGCTCGGGCTCGCGGTCGCGCATTCGGCTCTCGCTCCATCCGGCCAACCGGTCTGGACAGATGCCGCGGTGCGTTCGGCGCGCGCGGTCAGCCATTTGGAGGAACGCGGAATCCGCATGCGCGACGTTCTCAGCGACGCCAGCATCCGCAACGCGATGGCCGTGCACGCAGCCGTGGGCGGTTCGACGAATCTGCTTCTGCACATTCCGGCCATCGCGCACGCGGCCGGTTTGCGCCGTCCAACAGTCGAGGACTGGATGGCCGTCAACCGGCGTGTTCCGCGGATTGTTGATGTGTTGCCGAACGGCCCGAAGAATCATCCCACCGTTCGCGTCTTTCTCGCCGGCGGCGTGCCGGAAGTCATGCTCCACTTGCGGCGCTTGGGGATTCTGGAAGCGAACGCGCTCACCGTGTCCGGGAAATCCATGGGCGAAGTTCTGGACGATTGGGAAAAGTCCGAACGCCGGCGTCGATTCAAGGAAATCCTCCAACGCGAGGACGATGTCGAGGCCGACGACGTGATCATGTCGCCGGATCAGGCGCGGGCGCGCGGCTTGACCAGCACGATCACGTTTCCGCGGGGCAATCTCGCGCCGGAAGGAGCGGTCATCAAGAGCACGGCGATTGATCCCAGCGTCGTTGATGGCGACGGCATCTATCGAAAGGAAGGACCGGCAAAAGTTTTTGTCAGCGAGAAAGACGCGATGGCGGCAATCAAAGCGGGCCGCATTCAAGCCGGCGATGTCCTGGTTTTGATCGGGTGCGGACCCATGGGGACGGGCATGGAGGAAACGTATCAGCTCACATCCGCGCTGAAGCACTTGCCGTTCGGCAAGCAGGTCGCGCTGATCACCGACGCTCGCTTCTCCGGTGTTTCGACCGGCGCGTGCATTGGTCACGTCGGTCCCGAAGCTTTGGCCGGCGGTTCCATTGGCCGGCTGCAAGACGGCGATTGGATTCGAATCGCCATTGACCGCACCCGGCTGGATGGCAGCGTGGACTTCATTGGCGAAGGTGAAAGACGATTCGATCCGCAGACCGGCGCGGGGATATTGAGGAAGCGACCGCTTCACGAGCGCCTGGCGCCGCATCCGGCGTTGCCCGCGGATACGAAGCTCTGGGCCGCGCTGCAGCAAATCGGCGGCGGCACCTGGGGCGGTTGCATCTATGATGTCGAGAAAATTCTGGAGCGGCTGGTCTTAACCGAAGATTGACTCATGTTCATCGTCGGATTGGGCACTGCGACCCCGCCTCACCGTTACACGCAAAAGGAATGCTGGGATGCACTGCGCGCCTCCGAGCCATTCCTCAGCCTCGCGCCACGATCCCAAGCGATCCTCCGAAAAGTTCTCCTCGGCGACAACGGGATCGCCACACGCTGCCTGGCGCTGAATCCACTCAGCGAAGCGTTCCAACTTCACCCCGACGCGCTGCACGCACGGTTTGCAACTCACGCGCCGCTCGTGGCCGCGCCAGCGGCGCAACGCGCTTTGGCATCGTGCGCATTTGGCGCCTGCAGCGTTGACGCTCTCTTGGTCAGCACGTGCACGGGATATTTGTGCCCGGGACTGACCAGCTACGTGGCAGAAGAGCTGGGATTGCGTTCCGACATCCTCGCACTGGATTTGGTCGGGCAAGGCTGCGGCGCAGCTATTCCCAATTTGCGCACGGCGGAGGCTTTGCTGGCTTCGGGACGATGCCAGTGTGTTCTGTCCATTTGCGTGGAGATTTGTAGCGCGGCGTTCTACCTCGACGACGATCCCGGCGTGCTCGTCAGCGCCTGCTTGTTTGGCGACGGAGCGGGCGCGGTTGTTTCGACGCAGAAGCCACATTCCAATGGCCGGCGAATCCGCTGGCACACCTCTGAGAGTATGGTCAGCCCGGCCGACCGGGATTATCTGCGCTTCGATCAAAAAGATGGAATGCTCCGTAATATTCTGAGGCTGCAAGTGCCGGAGCTGGCCGCGAAGCATTCCGAAGCTTTGCTCCGTCGAATGCTTCTGAAGGCTCGCCTGGGACAGGAGCAGATCGTCACGTGGCTCCTCCACGCGGGAGGCCGGGACGTGTTAGCCGCGTTGCGAGAGCGCCTGAAGCTGGATGAAAAGGACTTGGTCTGGAGCGCCGCAAGCCTCCGGGACTTTGGAAACGTGAGCAGCCCGAGCGTTCTGTTTGCGCTCGAATTGGCGCTGGCGAACCACGCGCCGAGTGGATACTGGTGGATGTGCGCCTTTGGCGCGGGCTTTAGTTCTCACGGCGCGCTGCTCGAAGCGGAGTGAGTTGAGGCGCGAGGCGTCGGGCGTAAAGCGTAAAACGTAAGATTTGATTCGTGACCGTGATGCAGATGACGCGTCAGGTTGGGCCGGAACTGTTGGACCAACTGCCGCCCGACGATCCGCAAGCGCTCGGCTCCAGGCGGGATTTGCAACGAATCAATCTTCTAATGGGCAACGCACGCATTCTGAGCCGGACCATCCAGGCTCTTGCGTCTGCCGGCGCTGTTCGCCGTGTCGTCGAGCTGGGCGCCGGAGATGGGACATTTATGTGGCGATTGGCGGCTCAATTGTCGGCCCGCTGCCAATCCGTCGAGGTTCTCCTGGTCGATCGCCAGAAAACGGTTGCCCAAGAGACGCTGGAGGCTTTCCGACGACTCGGGTGGAATGCGGTGTTCGTGCAGAGCGACGTGTTGGCCTGGCTCTCGGTTGCGCGCCGCGACGAGATCGATTTGATCGTGGCCAACCTGTTTCTGCATCATTTTCCGGAAGACGCTTTGCGCACGCTGCTCCAACTCGCGTTCGCGCGGACGAAGTGCTTTGTGGCCTGCGAACCCAGACGGTGTGTAACGGCCCTCCTCGCCAGCCGGCTGCTCGGGCTCATTGGTTGCAACGGCGTGACGCGCCATGATGCCAGCGTCAGCGTGCGGGCCGGATTTGCGGGCCGCGAATTGTCCAATCTCTGTCCCGGCGCCGCAGGGTGGCAACTGCAGGAACGTCGGGCCGCATTGTTTAGCCACTGTTTCGCGGCTCAGCGGTTCATTCCATGAACCTGCTGGGGCTGCCTGGCCGCGCAGCCGATTTCTGTGGCTGCGGCGACGCACGGCGGCGCAGCCGCGCCGCCCCAATGTCTGGTTCGTTCTATGAGCGAAAGCTATGATGCACTGATTATTGGCGGAGGCCCTGCGGGGGCGACATCGGCGGCGTTATTGGCGAACGCCGGATGGTCCGTTGCATTGTTGGAGAAAGCCCGGTTTCCCCGTCAGAAGGTCTGCGGGGAATTTGTTTCGAGCACGAACGAACGTTTGTTTCGGCAACTGGGAATTGCTGATTCATTCCGCGAGCTGGCCGGTCCGGCCATCCGACGGGTCGGGCTGTTCGCGCGCGACACCATCGTCACCGCTGACGTGCCCACTCGCGGGAGACGTCACGATTGCCTGGGGCGAGCTCTGGGCCGGGACCGATTCGATGCGGTGTTGTTGGAACGCGCGCGGTCGGCGGGCGCGACGGTGCTTCAGCCCTGGTCGGCGGTGGCGTTGCACTCGGACGTCGGCGGGTTTGCGTGCCAGGCGGTCTGCCAAGACCAGCGCAGGACTCAAACGCTGCGCGCCCGGATCGTGATCGCTGCTCACGGCTCCTGGGAGCAGGGCCGGCTGCCGACGCAATCCACCAACTGGAGGTTGCGGGACACCGATTTGCTCGGCTTCAAAGCGCGTTTCAGGAATTCTGGATTGCCGCCCGACCTGATGCCGTTGCTGGCCTTTCCAGGCGGCTACGGAGGTCTGGTGCATTCCGACTCCGGGCGCATCAGTCTGTCCTGTTGCGTCCGGCGTGATCAGTTGGCCCAACTTCGCCCTGCCGCAAGAGGAGCGTCGGCGGGCCAATGCTTGCTGGAGCACATCCAACAATCGTGCCTCGGAGCGCGTGAAGCGCTGGCGGGCGCAACTCAGGACGGTCTCTGGCTGTCGGTCGGACCGATTCAGCCGGGCATTCGATTCAGGAACTCCCGCGGGGTTTTTCTCGTCGGCAACGCCGCGGGTGAAGCGCATCCCGTGATTGCAGAAGGCATCAGTATGGCCCTTCAATCCGCGGGGCTCCTTTGCGAACGGCTGATCGCTCAACGAGCGGAGGTGTTATCAGGCAAAGCGGTTGAACGCGTCGGATCCGATTATGCAGCGGCTTGGCGCCGGAGCTTCGCGCGGCGCATTCGGACTGCCGCGGTGATTGCGCATTGGGCCATGACGCCGGCGGCGGTGATTTGTCTGTTGCCGTGGTTGCGGCTGATTCCGGGCGTCCTGCCAATGGGCGTGACGTTGAGCGGCAAAACAGAGGAAAGTCGTGAATTTGCTGACGCCGCGCCCGCGGGTTAACGATCGACGAATCTCTCGACGAATCTCTCGTTGACTCCGGAAAGCGGTTTGCTACCGTGGCGCCTTGCGCGAAAAAGAGCAGTGTTGGTGTCAGCAAGACAGATGGTCAGGCAAACAATTCCGGGCGACTTTCCATGATTCCTGCGGGTGCGGAATCTCCCCACTGGGTTTTCGAGCGCAACTCAACCAATCCAAATGAACCTTACCAGACTTTTCGTTGGCAACCTTTCTTATCAGACCATGGCGAGCGATTTGCAGGACCATTTCTCGCAAGCGGGCGTGGTCCGCTCCGTCGATGTGATGTTCGACAAATTCACGGGCAAATCCCGGGGTTTCGCTTTTGTCGAGATGTCCACGCCGGAAGAAGCCAACAAAGCGGTTGAAATGTTCCACAGCAAAGAACTCCAAGGCCGGCAGTTGACGGTGAACATTGCGCGGCCCAAGGAGGATCGCCCACCACGATCCGGAGAACACCGCGGCCGAGGTGGCGACTACCATCGCGATTCCGGACGGCGCGATTCCCGCTAGCCGGTGTGTCGCCGGGCCATTCCCAAAGTCTCAATTCTTATCGCCCACCGCGGCCTGCGCGAATAACGATTTGACACCACGTGAACCGACTCCTAGGTTGAACACCGATATTTATGCCTGAAGAGACGCCCAATACGCCGACGGGTTCCGTGCCGCCGAAACCGGTGGAAGCGGCCAAGGTCCAGCCGAAGAAGGAAACCGTTCGAATCAATTTGCCCCCGAAACCGACCGCGGCCCCGACCATCAAGATTCCCGCGCCCGCGGCCGTGGCTGGAGCCGCACCGGCGCCCGGAGCACCGACCGCGGTTTCCGCGGCTCCAGGAGGCTCGCCAACCGCCGCCGCTCCGGCTCCCACACCGGCACCCGCATCCGCTCAACGGCCCGCCGCCTCCACGGTAGCCGCGGCCCCGCGCCCGTCGGCTGCGCCGCGGCCGGCGCCCATGGGATCGGGAGTCAGCGGAGTGGATATTATCCTGGCCGTTGCCGCGGCCCTTGTCGCCGTGCTCGTCGTGGTTCGATTGTTCTTGTTAACAGGCCAATCCTGATGACCACGAACTGCCTCGCCTGCGGAAGGTGATTTCTTAAGAAGAGGAATGGTGTTTATGACAGCATCAAACATTATCACTTTGACCGAAACGAATTTTGCCCTCGAGGTCACTCAATCCTCGACTCCCGTGCTCGTGGATTTCTGGGCGGAGTGGTGCGGTCCTTGCAAGATGATCGCGCCGATCCTTGACGAGATCGCCAGCGAATACGACGGCAAGCTCAAGGTCGGCAAGGTCAACATCGATGAGCAGCAATCGCTGGCCGTGCAACACGGCATTCGGGCGGTGCCCACGCTGCTGTTATTCAAAGACGGCGAAGTCGCAGACCAAATCATCGGCCTGAAGAGCAAGCGGGACCTGAAAGCGGGCCTGGATCGAGTGGTGGGGTAGAACGGCGAACCTCCCTGCACTGCTGTCGCCAAAGCTGCTCGCCAGCCGCGATCAAGTTTTTGACCGCTTAACCCGCTTACCCGATTTAACGTTTTAACCTTGTAACGCCTTAACGATTTTGGCCGCGGCTTGGCCGCGCTGCGGGGTATGCCACTCATCGTCACGCCCAGGCAACTGCGCTTGCGTGGCGAGTTGTATTATCAGATTGGGGCCATGCTCTCGGCTGGCCTGCCGTTGTTGACCGCGCTGGAAACGCTCCACAAGAATCCTCCCGCACGCTCCTTCCGGCAGCCTGTCGCGCGCTTGCTGGCTCATCTGGAGCAGGGCTCCACGTTCAGCGAATCCATGTTGCACGCCGAAGGCTGGCTTCCCTCCTTCGATGTCGCGCTTCTCGAGGCCGGGGAACAAAGCGGACGCTTGGATGCCTGCTTCAAGCTGCTCTCGGATTATTATCGCGACCGCGCTGAACTCGTGCGCAAGACCATCGCCCAACTCCGCTATCCCCTGTTCCTGCTGCACTTCGCCGTATTTCTCGGCCCGTTTCCAGAGCTCTTCTCGACCGGGAATCTTGCTGGTTATCTCACTCAAACTCTTGGCGTCCTGGCTCCGCTTTATGCAATCGCTTTCTTGATGATTCTCGCGTGTCAGGGAAGACACGGCGAGTCCTGGCGTTCCCTGCTGGAACGGTTCTTTCGGTTCGTTCCGATTCTCGGGAACGCCCGGCGCCATCTCGCTTTGGCCCGATTGTCTGCGGC
>JACPRI010000292.1 GCA_016190065.1 Verrucomicrobiota bacterium | reverse complement strand
GCCGTAGTGTGCAGTGATCGGGGAGCACACGCGCCCTCGCGTGTTCCGACCGGCGCCTCGCCGGTCAGAACCGTGTTGAAACTCAGTCACCAAATGGTGGCTCCACTAGGACAGTTGATGTGGTCGGCGAGAGCGCCGACCACTGCACGCGAGGCGCGTGCGTTCCCCGGGACGAATCGCCGATCGTCCTCGTCGTCGCACTCGTCCTCGTCCTCGGTTTTAGGGAGGCATTCGAGGATGACGACGAGGAGGAGGACGATGACGGATGATCCACGCTGGATTTCCGTACTCGCTCTAAAATTTTGAGTGGAAGTCATCGTCCAGCGGATAAACCGGCCTGTGCACGCGGCGATAGGGGAGCGTCTTGAGGTCGCTGCAGCACGGGCCGGGCGTGTCCACCCAAAACATCCGAGCCGCGATCGGATCGTAAGCGCGGCGATGTGCGACGGCGGCCTTGACGCCTATCACCGACAGTTTCTCCGGATTGATTCCCTGGCTGCGCCACTGGCCGAGGTCAAACGGTGGCGTTCTGTGACTGGTCAAAAGAATCAGGACTCCTTTGTGTTGGACGACAGCGCAACGCCCCATGTCGAAAGAATCGCCCGCCATCGAGGCTAAATGGCTTTGCTTGTCTTCAAGCTGAAATTTGCCGTCGCTGCGTGAAATCAATTCCACCGACAATTCGACCGGCCCCGGATCCAGGGCACTGCCTTTGCCGCCAATGGGCAACAGAGTCTTGCTTCCGATGGGCATGTCCCAAAGTTTGAGCACGGCTTCGGGATCGTTGATCGCGACTGCGGCATCGCGCGCGCCGTATTTGACGAGCGCGCGCAAAAGGCCGGTGCCGTCACCGGGCGCGCCGCCGCCGACGTTGTCCGAGGGCTCAACCAGAACCGTGAGGCCGCGGGATTCTGAGAATATTTGCGGCATCACGGCCTCAACGGACAGTTCGAGGACATTTCCCTGTTCGCGGCTCGCCCAGGCGAACTCGCTAAGTTGAGCGAGTTTGGCACGAGCCTCCGATTCCGTGCCGGTGGTCACAATGGAAAAACCCACCCCGGTTTCCAGAATGTCGGCAAACGAAAAACCCGCCAGGATGTTCACCACCCAAATGTCGTCACTCTCGGCCTCGATTTGGCGGGCGAGTCTTTCGAGCGCGCGCATCGGGTCCGATGCCGTGCCAGTGCCAGTGGGCGGCCAAATGATCGGCGGATGCTGCCAATGGGTTCTCGGAATTCTTCCGGTCACAAAGGACTTTTCCAGCAACGCCGCCGCGAGCTGCGCCGCTCGCCGGGCGTCGGTGTGCGGATTCTCGCGATACGCCACCAGACAATTGGAGTGATCCGCCATGCGCGGCGTGAAATTGGCGTGAAGATCGAAGACCCCAAAAATCGGAACGTTCGTGAGGCCAGGAAGTCGGCGAATCCTTTCCAGGATTTCGCCTTCCACGTCCGGGAACGTTTGCGAAACCATCGCGCCATGCAGCACCAGATAAATTGCGTCCACGCCGACCGCGAGTTGAGGCTCAACAGAGCGGCTGAACTCGTCCCAGAAGGTTTCGATCACCTGATCTTGCACAACCCCACTCGGCGACGCGCGAAAATCGACTGTGGGGAGAATTGTCCATCCGAATTGGCTGGCTGTTTCCAAAGCGCCGCCCAGCGGTGAACTGTCGCCCGCGCCGCCCAGCAATTCTTCGCCGCGCCGAATTTGAAACTCACGCAGGCCGGTGGTTTGTTCAACGAAAGTATTCGTCTCGTGAAACAAGCCGGCGAACAAAACGTGTTTCTTCATTTCGGAGTGCGGACACAGACAGTCTCGAGAGACACGAATGGCGCGATTTCTCGCGCATCAATCTGGTTTCATCCCGTTGATGGAACGGGTGCAATTCGTGTCTGTTGCCACTAGAGAATTCCAAACTTCCTGAACGCTTCGCCTATCGGCATGCCTGAGGCCAACGCGTTTCGCACCTGGTTTTCTCCCGTTACCTTCTCGCGCGCGCGGCGAATCGCTTCGGGCGCGACTTCGCCGGGGATGATGACAACGCCATCCACGTCGCCGATGATTAGATCGCCCGGGTTGGTGCGGACGCCCGCAAGCGTGATCGGCCCGCCCATTTCAACGACCTCCAATCGCCCTTTGTCGTCGGCTGGATGGCACCCGATGCCGAAGATGGGAAAATCCAGCTCATCGATCCTCCACATGTCGCGTGTGCATGCGGTCATGACGACGCCATGGACGCCCTTGTGGGCACAAGCGGTCGTGAGCAACTCGCCCCAGAACGCGCACGTCTGCGTCTCCTGCCCATCGACGACCAGCACGTCGCCACGCGTCAGCGCGTCCACGGCTGCAAGCTGCAATTTGTACGGCTCGCGAGGGGTTTCGGTGACGGCCACGGCCCGCGCGGTGAACACGCGGCCATAAACGCGGCGAGCTCGGGTCAACGGGCGCACGCGACTGCTGAGCGCCTGCTGACGAAACCCCAGTCCATCCAGCACGTCGCAAACGACCGCCGAGTAAAGCGAACTCAGGGCGGCCAGCACGTCGCTCAGGTCGTTTCGAGTATTTCCGGCAGGATTTCTCATGGTGGATCGTTGCGCTATGCTTACCGTCAGGGACACGGTCGGTCGAGCGAGATTCGACGAAGCAACCCACCCCTTCCCCACCCAGGAGAAAAACAATAAGGACGGCCCTCCTCTCCCCAGCCCTCTACCCCCTTGGTCGGGAGGCGAGGGAGAAAATAAAACCCCATCAATAAGCATACACTTCAACTCAACAGCGTCGGCGCAGGAGTGCGTTGGTTCATCATCGCTTTTTGATTCTTCCCGCCGCATGCTGAGCCACCAGACATGAAATACGCGCTGCTCGCGGACATCCACGCCAATCTGAAGGCGCTTGAAATCGTGCTGGAGGATGTCCGCGCTCACGACTGCACGCACGTGGCCTGTCTCGGGGATTTGGTCGGCTACAACCGCCAGCCCAAGGAATGCGTCGATGTCATCCGCAGCATGAGCATCCCCTGCGTCAAAGGCAATTTTGACGAGTACTGCTGCATGGAGACGCGGCCGGAAGGTTTGAATCCAAAGGCGCTGGAACACATCCAGTGGACCCACGACCAATTGACCGTAGAGGACCGGGCATGGATGTGCGGCTTACCGTATGTCGAGCTCCTGCACGGCTTCTCCATCGTCCACTCGACCTTGAACGAACCGCGCCGATGGGCCTACGTCTTCGACCGAGTTTCCGCGCGCTTTCAATTCGATCACCAGACGACCCCGGTTTGCTTTTTCGGGCATACCCACGTGCCGGTGGCTTTTGTCCGAGACACCGCCGTTCGCGGCGGCAGTTATACGAAGTTCAAGATCGAGCCGAACCGGAAGTATTTTGTGAACGTCGGAAGCGTCGGCCATCCGCGCGATGGCCAGAGAAAGGCCACCTACGTCATCTACGATTTGGATCAGCAATTGATCGAATTGCGGCGTCTGGAAATCTCCTAAAGGTTTGGCTGCTTGAGCACCTTGTCGAGCGTGTTCATCGCTTCGTCCAACGTGTATTTCAAATAATAATCCTGTTCCTTGTTCAGCGATTCCAGCGCCACATCGGCGGCTTGAGGCGTCTTGAAGAAACTGCACGCGCGCACAGCTTCCAGGCGCACGCGCGGGTTGTCGTCGTTGACTTGCACCTTGAGCAGTCCGAGCGGATCCAGAACGCGATCGCGCCAGTAGCACAGGACGCGAGTGGCGGCGGCGCGCGCGCGCGGTTCGGGTGAGCGCAGCATCCGCTTGAGCAAATCCTGGTTCACCACGTTCATGTTCTGGTGCAGCCAGAGCGCCTCCAGCATGTGGTGCTCGTAATCCTTGTCCTTCGCATCCAGCGTGGCCACCCATTTGCTCAGCGCTGCGATGACGTCGCCGGGCTTCCTTCCGCTCAGCTCGATGCGCGTGCGGTAGCGGACGCGGTCTTCCGGTTCTTTGAGCAGGCCGAGCAGTTTGTCAATCGGTTCTCCGGTGATCTTCTCCGGCTTGTTCAGCGGGCGGCCTTCGTAGGTCACGCGGTAAATGCGTCCATGAGAATGATCACGGCTGGGATCGCGCAAGTTGTGCTGCATGTGCCCGATGATCGGGTTTTGCCAATCGAGGAACCAGATCGCGCCGTCGGGACCGACCTCGACATCGGAGGGACGGAAATTCGGATCGTCTGAGGAAACGATTGGCTCGACTTCTGTGGCGCCGAAACCGGAGCCCTTGTCCTGAAACTTGTATTGCAGGATGCCGAGAAAACCGATGACGTTCGGCACCAGAAGATTTCCCTGCATCTCGTCCGGGAAGTGGCGGCTCGAAAGAATCTCCGTGCCCGGACAAGGCCGCGTGCGTTGCTTGTACACTGTCTGCATGCCCGGATGTTTGCGCGGATAATCGACGTGGCCCGAAAACGCCGCCGCCCAATACGTCTGCGCCCCGGTGCCGTCCGTCACGAAATCCTGTCCCCAGCGGTCGAACACATGCCCATGAGGGTTGGCGAATCCGTACGAAACGTAAGCGTCGAATTTGAATGTGCGCGGCTCGAAGCGAAACACGCCGGCGTTGGAGCACCGCACCGGTGGTCCCCACGGCGACTCCACCTGCGTCTGGTGAAACGTGCCTTCCTGCCAGTAAAGCGCGCCGCCGGGATCGAGCACAAAGCTGTTGGCCGAATGATGTGTGTCGGCCGAATCCATGCCATGGAGAATGCGATCGCGCACGTCCGCCGTGTCGTCGCCATTCGTGTCTTTGAGAAACATGATGTCCGGGACTTGCGCGAGGATCACGCCGCCGCCCCAGAATTCAAATCCGGTCGGATTGTGCAGCTTGTCGGCGAAGACCGTCTGCTTGTCGGCTTTGCCGTCGCCGTCGGTGTCTTCAAGAATCAGGAGTTTGTCGTTCAACGGTTCGCTCGGATTCCAGTGGGGATAGCTCGGCCAGACCGCGACCCAGAGACGGCCCTCGGTGTCGAAAGCCATTTGCACGGGCTTGGCGAGATCGGGGAATTGCTCTTCGGAGGCGAAGAGCGTCACCTTCATGTTCTTGCCCGCGGTCATGCGCTTGATGGCGTCTTGCGCGGAGTTGAACTCATGTTTGCCGCCGGGGAGAGGACCGGGCTTGTTGGATTCCGTTTTGACCGGCGCGGGCAGATTGCTGTCATCGACTTTCAAGTCCTGGCCCTGAGCCACGGCCCAAATGCGCTTGTCGCGGTTGGAGGTCATGACGTCGAGCATCAGCAACTCGCGCTGAAGGACTTCGTAGTTGCTGGGCAGCCGCCGATCGGGGTCCGTCTTGTTCACGCTCCGGGGGCTGCCTTTCTCGAAGGTCAGGAACGCGCGGTCGCCGAAGGTCGAATAGCCGTCGGTGGCGCGGTAGTGATTGAACCAATAAAGATTCTTGTCGAGCACGGCCTGGCGGAGTTTCTCGAATGAATCCAGGGCCGTTGCGATGTTGCTTCCAAAGAGCGCGCGCTCAATCGTCAACGCCACTTGGCGGTCACCGCGCTCATTCAGATGGACGCCATTGATCGTGAGCGGCTGCGCGGTTTTCGCGTAAAGATCGAGTGTCGGCGTGAACAAATCCACAAAGAGCACGCCGTTGCTTTTCGCGATTTCGGCCATCGCGGCCGTGTAGAGCTTCAGGCGCGCGTTATTCTCCGAGCCATCCGGGAGGTCGGGCGATTTGAGGAACTCGTGGCCGAGGGGCGAGAAGAGCACGATGCGCGGAGCGGACTTGCCATTGTACTTCTGGGCCAGCATGTGCTTGAGCGTCGCGTCCAGGTCTTTCTTGAATTTGTCCAAGCCCGCCGGGCCAGCGTAAGACTCGTTGTAGCCGAAGAAAGCGAAGATCACGTCGGCTTTGGTGTTGCTCAGTTCGAAGCGATTGGTGCCGCTCAGATTGGACTTATCGAAGAGCGCGGAGTCGTGTTTCTTCGCGTTCGGGTGGGGGCTGATGCCGGAGAGCCATTCGTCCGGCTTGCCGAAATCCATGGACCGCAACCGCGTGATCAACTCATCGCCGGAGAAGCCGAGGTTGCGGATAACCAGCTCGTGTTTCGGGAAACGCGCCTGGAGCAGCGTCTCCAGCCAGCCGAAGTGTTGCATGCGGTCCGCCAGCGTGTTGCCGATGATGCAGATGTGGTCGCCTTTGTTGAGCGTCAGATTCTCCGCGCCGGTGGCCGCGTGTATGCCGAGGGCCAGAGTGAGAAGGCTGAGGAATTTTTTCATGAGTGAATAGACTGCGTTCGGTGGTCGTTTCTTCATTTCGCCCGGGAAACAGAATTAATCGCTCGCGCACCCGAAAACTAGCAGAACCACGGATCGCCGGTCACGAGGCAAATTAGGGCACGGGGGCGAGCCGGACGCCCACGAATGAGAGCGACGCGAATTTCGCGAATTAACGCGAATTTCAGGGACCCGATTCCTAATTCGCGCCCATTCGCGAAATTCGCGTCACAAACGGACGTTTACTGGCCGCCGCCACCGGCGCTCTTCGGCGCTTCCGTGGAAACGAAATAGAAATCCTTGGTGATGCCGTAGCGTTGGAGGACTCGGCGCGTCGCGGCCTCAGTCTCACCCGCATCCAGAACGAGGCGGCGCAGCGAGTCGCTTCGGACAAATTGGACGTGATGAAATCCGTCGATCGGTTTCTCCAGCGCCGCCTTGAGATCCTGGAGCTTCGCGATTCTCTTTCCGTTGACCTCGTCCAGGACCAGATACTGAATGTTTTGGTAGCCGAGGTTGTAGATGTCTGGCAGCACTTGCGACAAAAAGACCAGCGAGCGGCGCTCCGGGGTTGGCTCCTGTTCGTTGTAGTAATAAAGGCGGAACGGCGCCCGGCGTTTCCATTCGGGTCCCCAACCTTTGAGGAACGAGTCATTCAACGGTTGGAAAACAAGTCCGCCGACGATGAGATATTCGGGTTCCTGATCGTAAGTCGCGTCTGGCACCAGCGTGGTGGAGTATTCGGCCTTCGGCAGGCGATACGTCACGTCGATCTCCTTGCCTTCGCGCCAGACCTTCATTTTCACGTCATCGCCCGCCCAATGGCGGCGCGTGGAGAGATTCTCCAGCAACAAGTGGCCAAAATCCGGATCCGCGTAATCGCCTTGGGTGTCGATTTCAAAGCCGTCGATTTGCAGGATGATGTCGTGCGGCTTGAGCACCGGCGTTGCGCCGGGCTTGGCCGGCACGTGGATGACGACCACCCCGCGCGGCTCGCCGGGCAGCTTCAGGAAAGCCAGGCTCGCCGGGTTCTCGGCGGCTTGCCAATAGAAATCGAACAAACCCAGACCGCGATAAGCGCCGCTCTTCCGCGCTTGGAGGACGTGACCGATGAACGAAGCCGGGATGGCGGTGCATTTGTTGCCGGCCTGCTGGCTGGTGATCCCGATGACTTGGCCGCCCGCCACGATGGGCTCGCCCCAGCCAACGCCTTGGATTTCCGAGCTCACCTCCAGTTCCAGCACCGACACA
This sequence comes from Verrucomicrobiota bacterium, assembly GCA_016190065.1. GTDB lineage: Bacteria > Verrucomicrobiota > Verrucomicrobiia > Limisphaerales > SIBE01 > VHCZ01. The sequence continues at coordinate 360 of JACPRI010000292.1, read as the reverse complement.
AAACTCAGGCGAGCGGTGTCCACCGTGAATTGGTTGAACTCGGCTTTGCGGGTTTCGAGTTTGCCTTCGCGCCAGCGGATGATCTGGAGCGCGTCGTAGGAGCCGGGTTTGTCAACCAACGTCACGGGTCGGAGTCCCTCCCAGATCGCGGGATCGGTCGGCGTCACGACGGCGAGGTTGGCGTGGTAATCAATCCAGCTCACTTCACCAGTCCACCAGCGGCCGCGGCCGCCTTTCTGGATGCGGACGAGCGTGCGATCGAACATTTCCTCCGCCGTGGTGAGGATCTCGCGGTTGGGCAGAATGACGCCCACTTTGTGGGTGTTCTTGGTCCGCTTGGTCCAGGGCTGGAAGTAATCG
>JACPRI010000291.1 GCA_016190065.1 Verrucomicrobiota bacterium | reverse complement strand
TCGCCTTTGGCCGGGTCGAGCCGCCAGGCGGTTTTCACGAAATCATCGAAGCCGGCTTTGATTTGCGGCCACGCTTCCTGCACTCGCTCCCATTCTCCGCAGCGTTCGGCGTAGTACCAAACCGAGTGCGAGTTGCCGAACGGATGGTGCGGCTTGTCCTGGCCCAGACGGGATCGGATTTCATCCGGCGTCCAGATAAGTTCTCTGCGTTCTCCCTCCTTCAAGGAGTACCAGGCGGACCTGGAAAAGGGCGGATGCCTACTCCATTCCTGGGCAAGAAAGGTTTTTACTTTGGGCTGCAGATTCGCGCTCAGATGCGGATAAGCCCACGCCAATGCCTCGAATAATTCGGCGCTGTGATCGAATGAAAAATCCCGCCCCGCCAATCCGGGTTCCACGAAAAGCGGCGCCCAGCGCTTTGAAAGCACCTGCCGCGTCTGCTCAACCAGGCGCGCCCGAATTCCCTCGCGTGCCGGCGATGGCGGCTTGTCCGCCGTTCGAGTTAGAACCGCCGCGCCATTGATGCCGACGTCTTCCGCGCGCTTCTCTTGTTCACCCGCGACCAGACACAACACGCGGCTGCCCGTGAGCCAATAGATCCGATTGCTATCGACTGCGACGCTGCCACGGCCTGGCCCATGCCATTCGTTGCGCGCCCAGGTCGGGCTGCGAAAGCCGCCGTAGGTGTCTCGTTCGCCCCAGATAGGAAACAGTTTGCTGGACTTGAGATCAAAGCCGCTCAGCGTGCCCTGGTGGACAATTAGCACCGTGTCACCCACGACGGAAAAATTCTGGCTTTCGTCCGCCGTTCCCCAGAATGTGTTCCACGCAGGGCGCCGGCCATATTGATGCTCCAATGGCGCGATCTGATTCTTGGCGAGATCGAGCAATCCGAGCGCCACCAGGGGCGCAACGCCGTGGTTCCAATTGCCGTACGCGCTCCGATAAAAAGTGAGAAGACTCCCATCGCGCGTGAGGGCCGGCATCGCGCCCACCGCCTGGCAACCGGCAATCCAGAGCACCGGCGTCGCGGCGAATTCCTGGCCGGTCACGGCGTCGAGCACGAAGAACGTCCGGGCCTCGCGATGATCCTCCAGGTGCTTCACAATGGCGGCTTGTTCTTTGGCCCAGAGTTCCGCGTTCCCGCGCGCCGCCTCGCTTTTGGTCCAAGCATCGATTTTCTGCCAGCCACTGTCATCGACGCCGGCGTTCTGGCACAGTAACCGGCGATCGCGCCCAATATGATTGCCCATGCTCAGGATGGGGTTCGTCCGAACGACCACTCTAGAGCGGCCCCCGGCGTTGACAACCAGGGGATAATAATCCCGCGCGGTCTGACCGGTCAGTTGAGACGAGACCCAAGTCTCGCGACCGGTCGCCGCATCGAGGCAATGAACGCGCAAATCCTCCGAAGTGACAAATACGCTTCCATCCGTGAAAGCTGCAGTTTGCCGAATGGGTGCCTGAAGAAATTGCTTCCAGACGACTTTGCCGGTCTTAAGATCGACCGCTAGGAAATCTCCGGCGCGCGTACCGATGAAAGCGGTTCCGTCACTGAGCGTCGGCGATGCCGCGAACCCACCCCCGCCTGCGTTGAGCGACCACTTCATTTCACCGGTGCTCGCATCGACGCCGAAGAGTTGGCCATCGGAATTCCCGGCGAGGACCAATCCTTCCGCCACCGCCGGGGAATGCAAAAAGGCGCCGTGAGTCTTGAGTCGCCAAAGAGGATTGCCCTCGATCGCGTCGAGGGCGTAGAGGCTTCCTTGATGGGTCGCCACAAAGACACGGTTCTGGGCGACGATCGGTTCTATGGCGGTTCCCAGCCGTTCGTTTTCAAAATGCCGGACCCAGGCCTGGCGAAACGGAGGTTGAATGGAGCCTTGAACAAGACCGCTGCGATGGGAATCACCGCGCAAGGTGGGCCAGTCTGCTCGAACGGCGATCGCGAGAAATAAAATCAGCACCGCGTATTGGGACCACGAACCGAAAACGATTCGGAGCGCAGACTTCAGGCTGCTTCCGGCCGCGCCTTGGAGTCGAACGCTGAAGCGGCCTGAAGGCCGCGCTCCGAAGAAGAGTTTCATGCAGACGTCTCTCACCGGGCAAAGACGGCGCCCTTCGTCAGCGTTTTGCGCCGAAACACTTTGTCCGAGCTGCACACGTAGAGATAACCGCGATCGGGCCCGCCGAAGGCGCAACTCACCGCGCCTTTGTCTTGGGGCTTCGAGAGGATGCCTCCCATGCGGCCGGTCGGATCAAACATCTGAATGCCCAGATGCGACGTGACGTAATAGCGGCTTCGTTCGTCGGTCGTCATGCCGTCGCCGCCGCTGTCGGCTCGGCCCGCGGGTGAGCGCAATTCCATGTTCTTTTCGCCGGCACGCAGCGATCCGTCGGCGGCAATCAGAAAACTCCAAGCGTTGGTGCCGCCGTATTCGCTGACGATGAGTTCGTTCTGGTCGGCGCTTAAGGAAATGCCGTTGGGTTTGTTGATCCCGCCCGCGACCACCGGAGGACGCGGCATCCCCCGCGCGCTGGTTGGGACTTTGATGACGGCGCCTGCCGCGGTGTCCGTGAAATAAATCCAGCCCGCCTTGGACACGACCAGATCGTTGGGCTGCACGGTGGTGGCGACGGTGGCGATGGCCTTGGTCTGCGGATCGATCGTCACGATGCTTTTCACATTATTCGTTCCCAGTCCCTGGACGCACGCGTAAAGCTTTCCATCCGGGCCGAACTTCATTCCACTGATCTTCGGCCCGTTCGCCAGCCAGACAACGGGCCTCGAGTCGTTCACCGCGACGCGGTAGAGCGTCGCCTTTGGCAGGTCGCTGAAATAGAAGTTGCCCTCGGCGTCGGAACACGCGGCGTCGGTGAATCCATAGCCCTGGCCGACGAGTTCCCAATCGTCGGGCTGGCCGCCGTCGGCCAGAATTTTCGAGAGCGCCTCGTCGCCGCCCAGGTTGTCCTTGGTGAGCGGCTTGGGAAGCTCGGCGAGTTCGGGACGCCAAAGCCAGCGCAGCGAGTCGGGGAGAATCGCGCCGCCGTGTTTGCCGCTGTGCGCGCCGTCGCCGAGCTCGAATTTGAAATCGTAGCCCATGAACGCCAGCGCGCTGGCCATCTCTTGATTGGCGAGGGGCCAATGGCCATGAAGGTTGTTCAGATCGTTCGAGCCGTCTTGCAGGAAAACGCGGATCGGTTTTCGCTCGGTCTTGCGGATGAACGCCGGATAGTTGTGCCCGCCGCGGATGTTCGTGAAGCTGCCAATCTGGCTGAGCACTTTGCCGAAGTGATTCGGCCGTTCCCACGCCACCGTCCACGCGCAGATGCCTCCGCTGCTCATGCCACAAATGGCGCGGAGCTTGGGATCGCGGGTCAGGTTGAGATTGAATTTGCTCGTCGCAAACGGAATCAGTTCCTCGATCAGGAAGCGCGCGTAAGCATCGCCGAGCGAATCATACTCGAAGCTGCGATTGCTGCGGCCCGGTGTGCCTTCGCCCCGGACGCCCGGGTTGATGAACAGCCCGACGGTTACCGGCATGTCGCCTTTGGCGATGAGGTTGTCGAAGACGACCGGCACGCGGGAATGGCCGTTCGTGCTCACATAGCCGCTGCCGTCCTGGAAAACCATCAGCGCGGCGGGCTTCGACCCGCTATATTGCGCGGGGATGTAAACCCAGCAATCGCGCCGTGTGCCGTCAAAGATTTTGGAACCGGTAAACTCAAATTTTTCCACGCGTCCGACCGGGACACCCGCGGCACGCGAGGTGGATTCAGGGCCGAGCTGATAATTGTCCGCGGCTGTGATGGAACCCGACAAGGTATGCGCGATGAGGACAGAGGGAATGAAGACAGTAACAGGTGAGCATTTCATGCGGGGAATTCTCCCGAGCGCCCTGTTCCGGTCAAGAATCATCGTCGAATCTTTCGACCGCGGCAGCGGTTCGTGGCCGGACGCAATTCGCTCACTGGACTCATTGGCTGACGAGCTTGACGCTAAAGGTTCGGCACTCTAGCTTGCGCACATGGCCATTGCTAAACGCGATTCAGGCCGGCTGCGCCCAGACCGGATGTTTGCTAGACACAAGGCGGCGCGCGAACACGCCCGCCAGTTGGATTCGCTTTCCTACACCGAACGCTTGCGCATGGCCCGGGAAGCCGCTGCCTTAGCTCATGCTCCTTCCAAACGCAGAACGGTGGCTGGCGCTCGACACCAGCGTCTTCATTGATCTCGGCGATGGCGACGAAGTCGCCCACCGGTGCCGCGAGTGTGCTTTGGAACATGGCCGAGGTTTCGCCTTGCCGCCCACGGCGTTGGCTGAGTCTCTTCACCATCAGAAGCACGCGCGAGATGCGGTGTTGCGCGTCGCCGCGGAAACCGCGCTTCGCCGCCGTTCCGAATGGGCCATCCATCCTCTGGAATTGCCGACTTTGGCGAAAGCCAGAGCTATTGAAGCATTGGCCGCGCGGTTGCGAGAACGCGGCTGGTTGCGGGAGTTCGATTACCGAGACTCTCTGATTCTAGCCGAAACATCAGTTGCTGGCATCCCGGTGTTGGTAGTCTCTGACAACGATTTCCCCCGTCACAATGACTTGTTGCGGCTAACCCTCCTGAACACCGGAGCCAACCCCGTCGCCGTCTATGCTCCGGAGCAACTGAACCGGTTTTTCCGAACAGGACGTCTGTAACAAATGGAAAATCATCATCAGGTTCGCGAATTTTCGCTTCCAGGTTTCTCGGTTTTTCGGGATATTCCCGGTGCTGAACCCCGAATCAAGAAACCTGAAGAAAGTTATGAAGTTCATTGAACGATGTTCCATCCTCTGCGCCGCCTCTGTGGCCCTTTCCGCCAGCGCCGCTGACGCCAATTGGCCGCAATGGCGCGGACCCCACTTTAACGGTTCGTCCGACGAGAAGAATCTTCCGGCCAAGTGGTCCAAAACAGACAATATTGCCTGGAGCGTGGATTTGCCCGGCCCCAGCGCCGCCACACCGATCCTTTGGGAGGACCGCGTGTTTGTCTCCTCTACGGATGTCAACACCAAGTCTCTGCAGGCCATTTGCCTTGACCGGAAGACCGGCAAAATCCTCTGGCAACACCAGACCGCGACGGGAATGCAGCGAGACAACAAGAGCACGTTTGCTTCGCCGTCTCCCGCCACGGATGGGAAGCGAGTCGTCTTTTTCTACGGCAACGGCGAACTGGTCGCATTTGACCTGGCCGGCCAGAAACTCTGGTCGCGCAATATTCAGAAGGACTACGGAGATTTCGCGTTTCTTTGGACGTTCTCCAGCACGCCGGTGCTTCATGCCGGCAAGCTCTACCTGCAGGTGCTGCAACGTGACGTGCCCGTAAGCGGTCGAGGCCGCAGCGACGCTCCAAACGATCCGTATCTCCTGGCCCTGGATCCTGACACCGGCAAAACGCTGTGGCGCGAAGTTCGTCCCAGCCACGCGGTCGCCGAATCCCGCGAAGCGTTCACCACGCCCATCCCGTATGAATTCAACGGCCGCAAACAATTGCTTGTCGCCGGGGGCGACGACGTGACCGGGCACGACCTGGAAACGGGCAAAGAGCTCTGGCGCTGGGGCACGTGGAACCCATCGCGAATCGGCCATTGGCGGCTCGTGCCCTCCCCGGTTGCAGGCCATGGCATTGTCCTGGCGTGTGCGCCCAAGGGCGATCCGATTTATGCGATCAAGGCGGATCGTTCGGGCACGCTGGATGACTCGGCCATCGCCTGGAAGAGCGATGCTCAGCGAGCTTTGTCTTCGGATGTCCCCACGCCGGCGTTTTACAAAGGTGACTTTATTATACTGGGCGACATGCGCAAAACGCTTCTTCGGGTTGATCCCCAAACCGGCAAGATCAAATGGTCTCTCGATCTGCCCGGACGAAAGAAGATCGAGTCTTCTCCGACCGTGGCCGACGGGAAGATTTACTTCATGGACTTCGGCGGAGATGTCGTGGTGGCGGACGCGGAAAAGGCAGCGATCATCAACACCATCTCGATGGGCGAGGCGGGCGATAACGAGATCCGCTCTTCGATCGCGGTTGCGCACGGCCAGCTTTACATTCGGACCAATAAGAAGTTGTTCTGCGTCGGCAAAGGCGCTTAACCCACGACCAAGGGCATTGATGTGTGGCGGGTTCCTCCTTGAATCACCTCATGAACAGGGCAGGGACGGATTCCACTCCGTCCCTGACTTTACTCAACCATCGAAGAATATGTCAGGGACGCGGTGGAACGCGTCCTTACCGTCCAAATGAAAGCTGATTCGAATTCCTACATCTCTCGGATCGTCCTGGTTTGCCTGGTCGCCAGCGTTCAAGCTGCGCTGCAAGCCGACGAGGGCATGTGGCTCTTCAATGACCCGCCCAGAAAACTCATCCAGGAAAAATACGGTTTCACGCTGACCGACGACTGGCTCGAGCACGTCCAGAAATCCTCCGTCCGCTTTAACAGCGGCGGCTCCGGCTCGTTCGTTTCGGAAGACGGCCTGGTCATGTCCAACCATCACGTGGCGGCGGACTGCCTCCAGAAACTGGGGGACAAAGATCACAATTATTACCGCGACGGTTTTTACGCCAAGACGCGCGCCGAGGAGAAGCAGTGCCACGATCTCGAATTGAACGTGCTCATGAGCATCGAAGACGTCACCGACCGCGTCAACGCCGTCGTAAAGCCGGAGATGGCCGCCGAGCAGGCGTTTCTCGCCCGCCGCAAGGTCATGGCG
>JACPRI010000295.1 GCA_016190065.1 Verrucomicrobiota bacterium | reverse complement strand
TTGCTTTCCTCCTCACGGCGCTCGCCGGAGCGCCATTCACCTCATTGACTTTGGCTGCCGGCCTGATCGTGGTTGACTCGCCGCCCGGTTCCGCGCCATTGGGCGCGCCACGGATCTGTCCTCCTCCGGATCCTCGACCTCCCAGGCCGGTTCCGCCGCATCCAATTCCTGCTCCGTCGCGGACTTATCCGTTCGCGCCGCTCGAACTGGCGTTTCACAAGGCGGACATCACCATCCGCGATCAAGTCGCTTCGGTCGCGATTGAACAAGAATTCTACAACCCGAACCCGCAACGGCTGGAAGGCACGTTTCTGTTCCCGGTCCCCAAGGGCGCCCAGATCAAGAAATTCGCGATGGAGATCGGCGGCCAAGAGGTCGAAGCCGAGTTGCTGTCGGCCGACAAGGCGCGTCACATTTACGAAGACATCGTTCGCAGGATGCGCGACCCGGCGCTGATGGAATACGCCGGGCGCGATCTGATCCGCGTCCGCATTTTTCCGATTGAGGCGCACAGCCGCAAGCGCGTCACCCTCACCTACCGCCAGTTGCTGCGCGCGGATTCCGGGCTGGTCGAGTTTTCTTATCCACTGAACACCGAAAAGTTTTCCGCCAAACCGATCCAAAGCGTCGCCCTCAAGCTCGATCTCGAAACCAAACGTCCGCTCAAGACGGTTTATTCGCCAAGCCACGACGTGGAAATCAAGCGCCACGGCTCCAACCGCGCCACGCTGGGCTACGAGGCTAAGAACGTGAAACTTGACACGGATTTTCAGCTCTACTTCACCACCGAAAAGAGCGACGTCGGCATCCATCTCATGAGCTATCGGACCGGCTCGGACGACGGCTACTTCCTGCTGCTGGCTTCGCCCGGCGTTGATGTCGCCGACAAAAAAGTCGTGCCGAAGGACGTGGCGTTCGTGCTCGACACGTCCGGCTCGATGGCGGGCAAGAAACTTGAGCAAGCGAAGAAGGCCCTGCATTTTTGCGTCGAGAATCTGAACGACAGCGATCGCTTCGAAATCATGCGTTTCGCCACCGAAGTCGAGCCGCTGTTCAATCAGCTCGTCGAAGCCAGCCGGGCGAATCGCGAGCGCGCGACGGACTTCGTCAAATCGCTGAAACCCATCGGCGGCACGGCCATCAACGACGCGCTGAAGAAAGCCCTGGCGCTGCGCGCCGAGAGATCCGACCGGCCATTCGTCGTCATCTTTCTGACCGACGGTTTGCCGACGGTCGGGGTCACGAATACGGATCAAATTGCCGCCGGCGTCAACTCGAACGCCGGTTCGACGCGCGTCTTCTGTTTCGGCATCGGGCATGACGTGAACACCTACCTGCTCGACCGCATTACCGAAAGCACGCGCGCCGCCAGCCAATACGTGACGCCGGAAGAAGACATCGAAGTGACAGTATCCAACTTCTTTTCGAAGATCAAAGAACCGGTGTTGGCCAATCTAAAGATCACCTTCCCGGAACAGGTGCGCGCGACGAAATTGTATCCGAGCTCGCTGCCGGATTTATTCAAAGGCGAGCAATTGGTGCTTGCGGGCCGCTATTCCGGCCGCGGCTCCGGCAAAGTCGTAATCGAAGGCACGGCCAACGGCGTGACCACAAGATTCGCCGAGGAAGTGCGATTCGCGGAGTCGGCGGTGGAACATGATTTCATCCCGCGCCTGTGGGCGACGCGACGCGTCGGCTATTTGCTCGATGAAATTCGCCTTCACGGGGAAAACAAAGAACTGAAGGACGAAGTCACCGAACTGGCGCGTCAGTTCGGAATTGTCACGCCTTACACCGCCTATTTGATCGTGGAGGATGAAAAGCAGCGCGGCGTCCCGTTGACGCTGCAATCGCTCCCGCAATTACAGACGGATGGCCTGGCGCGTGAATTGTCCCGCAGCGCGTTGCAGAGTTATTATCGTCACCATTCTGGCGAGGCCGCGGTGGCCAACGCACGCTCTGGACTTGCCCTCAAGAACGCCAACGCGCCGACCGACGCGCTCAAACTCGGCAACACGGAAGCGAACCAGACGCTGGCGCTCTCGGACTCGCCGAACCTGGGTGGTGTGGCCCGAAGCACCGCCGCCGCCGGGGCAACGCCGCTCGCTGCGGCCACTGTGGCCTCCCGCGTCGCGCAGTACACGCAACAAGCGCGCTTCGTCAATGGCCGGAACTTTTTCCAGAATGGCAATCAGTGGATCGATTCCCTCTCGCAGAAGATGCCCCATGCGCCGCAAGTCCGCGTTCAGTTCAATTCCCGCGAGTACTTCGATCTGGCAGCCAATCAACCCGAAGCCCGTCCCTGGCTAGCCCTGGGCCAGAACGTGCAGTTCGTGCTCCACGGGACTGTGTACGAGGTTTACGAATAGCTAGACCAGTTCCGTGACCGGCTCGCGGTCGTCCAGCAGATACTGCGGACGGCCGTTGTGATCACACGTCTTCGTGCAAGCCGCGCTCGTAGAGATCGGTGATCAGCTCGAACCGACGGCGATGCTGGCGCCGATGTTGATTTTGATGCTGGGGTTTGTCCACCTTCTGAAGTTGCGGTTGCTCCGATTACTCACTTGACCATTGGAGCCACGGGAGTTATACAAGTCACCGTAGCGAAGATCCGACTGCGTACAACCCAAACTCAACCCAACAAACCCTATGACAAAGCGTGACTTGGTGGTGCGAATCAGTGAGGAGACGGGTCTGGTTCAGCAACGAGTCCTGGAGGTCGTTCAAAAGACACTCGATTACATCGCTGAAGCAGTGGCCAAAGGCACTAAAGTGGAGTTGCGCAATTTTGGTGTCTTTGAGGTGAAGATCCGCAAAGCCCGCGTCGGACGCAACCCCAACGCGCCCGCAGCCGATGTGCGCATTCCCCCTCGGGCCGTCGTCAAATTCAAACCTGGAAAAGAAATGCGCGAGGCCGTGCTGAAGCTCACCCCGAGTGAAGGCGCGCCGTCCCCGGCTCAGCCCAAGCCGTAGCCAAATCTTTGCGAAAGGCGTTCGCCTGATCCGCGATCGCTTTTTCTTTCCTGGGCTTCCCAGTTCAGTTTGTGGCTAAATGCCCGCATGGAACGTTTGCCGGGTTTTCGCGATTTTTACCCTGAACCGCTCCCGCATCAGGATCAGTGGAGCGCGGACGCGCGGAATTACATCTTCGACACCTGGCGCGCGGTGGCTCGCCGCTACGGATTCCGTGAATACGACGGCCCGCCGCTCGAATCGCTGGAGCTTTACACCACGAAAAGCGGCGACGAAATCGTCGCCCAGCTTTACAACTTCACAGACAAAGGCGACCGCGCCGTCGCGTTGCGTCCCGAAATGACGCCGACCCTCGCCCGCATGGTCGCGGCGCACGAGAGGAACTACAAAAAACCCATCAAGTGGTTCGCCATCCCGCAGCTTTTCCGCTACGAGCGCCAGCAGAAGGGCCGGCTGCGCGAGCATTTCCAGTTCAACGCGGACATTTTCGGTGAGACCGACCCCGCCGCCGACGCCGAGCTGCTGGCGCTGCTCATCGATTCGCTCCGCGCCCTCAAATTGACCGCCGACGATTTCGTAGTGCGCTTGAGCAGCCGCACGGCTTGGCGCGATTTTTTTGCGCGGCAGGGCCGCCACGCGGAATACGAGGATGATTTTTACGAGGTCATTGACAAATTGGAGCGCACCGACTCCGGGCAAAGCGACACCAAGCTCAGGGCACTCGGCTTCTCGCTCGATCAAGTCAAAGCCTTCATTGCCGCGGCCGAGCCGACGGCCGAGCTCGACGCGATTCTGAAAAATCTCTGCGCGCGCGGCCTCGGCGATTTCGTGAAGATCGACTACAACGTGATCCGCGGCCTGGCTTACTACACCGGGGTTGTCTTCGAGGCGTTCGACAAAAAGGGAGAGTTGCGGGCGATCGCCGGTGGCGGCCGCTACGACAACCTCGTCAAACTGATCTCCGGCGGCAAAGTTGACCTGCCCGGCCTGGGCTTCGGCATGGGGGACGTGGTGCTGCTGGAGTTGTTGAAGGACCGGAAGGTTCTGCCGGAATCGAGCGCCCGGCTCGATGTGTTTTGCCTGATCGAGGATGAGGCGCTCCGAGCGGAATCCTTGCGCCTCGTGCAGAATCTGCGCGAAGGCGGCTCGACCGTGGATTATTCGTTCACGCCTGCGAAATCCGACAAGCAATTCAAACGCGCGCTGGAGTCGAGGGCCGCCTTTACCGTGAAGCTGGAGCGGGCGGCGGACGGCGCGCTCGCCGTCAAAATGAAGAACCTGAAATCTCGCGAAGAGAAAACGGTCGGTCTCAGCGAAGCCTGTAAATTGATTCGAACGGGCCTCCCATGAACCCACGAACCTACCTTTGGAATGCGCCAGTCCCCTCTGCTCCATACACGCATCTTCCGAGGTCCGATGAAACGGAGAATCCCAACGGGATTCCGGCGCAAAGCCCAGGGTTGCGAGGAATGAGCTACCCTGGGGAAAGGGGAACAATGAATCCAACCCTGTAAGGGTTGCGGCATGACTCGACGGGAACAACGCTGTGGCCGCAACCCCGTTGGGGTTGTGCATCCTTGGCCGTGTAAGGAGCAGAGTCCCCTGGCGCTTTTTCGGCGCGCACAGGCGGAACGGAACGTCTCGAAAGTGGACAGGGGTGCCGCACTCCACAAGGAAAAGTTGGACAGCCGAGAAGCCCTTCGCCATTCTGACGCGCGTTCAATTCCATCCTATGCGCACACTTCTCATTGGCATCGACAGCGGAACGCAATCCACCAAGGTCCTCGTCGTGGACGCCAAGAATGGCAAGGTCCTTTCTTCCGCTTCTCAGGCTTACGATTTGATTCCGAACCTTCCACCGGGCGCGAAAGAGCAGCACCCGCACACCTGGCGCGACGCCACCGCCAAAGCCATCAAGCAAGTTTTGAAGGCCGCGAAGGCCTCCGGGGCCGAGGTCAAAGCCATCGGGGTCAGCGGTCAACAGCACGGGTTTGTGCCGCTCGACAAGAACGGTGAAGTCATCCGCCCGGCCAAACTCTGGTGCGACACTTCGACGGCGGCGGAGTGCGACGAGATCATGTCCAGGCTCGGCGGACTCAAAGCCACGATCCGCACGACAGGTAATGCCGTCCTCCCCGGCTTCACGGCGTCGAAAATTCTTTGGCTGAAAAAACGCGAACCGAAAAACTTCGCGCGGCTTGCCACCGTGCTGTTGCCGCACGACTACCTGAATTTCTGGCTCACCGGTGAAAAAGTCATGGAATACGGCGACGCCAGCGGCACAGCGTTGCTCGATGTTAAAACGCGGCGCTGGTCGGACAAAGTCCTCCGCGCCATCGACTCAGACTTGCGCGAGAAATTGCCGCCCTTGATTTCGAGCGATCGGCCGGCCGGGCGTGTACAGGCCTCGGCTGCCCGAGCGCTCGGTTTGGACACGGACGTCCTCGTGAGCGCCGGTGGCGGTGACAACATGATGGGTGCCATCGGCACCGGCAACACGCGCCAGGGCGTCATCACTGCGAGCTTTGGCACGAGCGGCACGATTTACGCGTGTTCGGAAAAACCGGTCATCGATCCGCAAGGCGAGATCGCCGCTTTTTGCGATTCAACCAATCGCTGGCTGCCGCTGCTCTGCACGATGAACGTGACCGTCGCCACGGAAATGGTCCGGCGCGATTTTCAAATGGACCACGCGCAGTTCGATGCCGCGGTTGCCAAAGCGCCGCCGGGCGCGGATGGATTAGTCTTGCTCCCATATCTTGAAGGCGAACGCACGCCGAACGTGCCCGACGGCACCGGCGTCTTCTTCGGCGTAACCCCGAAGACGTTCACCGCGCATCACTACGCCCGCGCCGCGATGGAAGGCGTGACGCTGGGCATGAACTACGG
>JACPRI010000284.1 GCA_016190065.1 Verrucomicrobiota bacterium | reverse complement strand
GCCGTATCGCAGGATTGCATCCTGCGGCGCGTCGCAATCTCGGAGAGGTTCGTGCAGCGCCGGCGCCGTGCCGATTACAAATCGGCGATACGGCAGAGTTCAACTCTGCGCTACGAAGCGAGTCTGCTGCCAGTCGGGCCAGTCAGCAAACGGACGCAGGAGAAGTTAGTGCGGGACTTCGGACAGTCAAAGCTACAATGACAACAATGGCAGTTTCAGACCAGGCCCGGCCTTGCGGGTTCTCTGGTCGCACTCGATCAGATGCGTCGGCGAAGTGAGTTGCTTGGACCCCGAGCTTGGGTTCGGCGCATCGAATGCTTTGGTGTGCGGCACGCCTGTCTGCACCTTACACGGATACCGCGTGGCCGTTGTACGTCGCGTTCCCCTTCACCCCAACCCTCTCCCCAGGGGAGAGGGAGGCCTTTGTCGCCGATGGGTTGACGGTCCTGGCGCGCTCGACTTCTTGCCGCGCAGAATCGGATTCTCCCTCTCCCTGAGGGAGAGGGCTGGGGTGAGGGGGAATGCGACATCCGGACCGAAACGTAGCCCTGACTAGAAATGATCCGTGTAAGGAGCAGACCGCTGTGCCGCTTTCGGCAAGTGCCATTCGGCCACGGCGCCGAAAAAGCGCCAGAGGACTGGCGCACTCCAAGGGCGTTCACGGAAAACCGCACTCTTCAGCTCACCTTGCGCAACTTGGTGATGCGACCGGTGTGGACCCACTCCGCAACGTAGATGTTACCGGCGGGGTCGAAACACGCGTCGTGCGGATGGAGGAATTTGCCGGCGACCCAGCTTTCGCCCTTTTCATCCCGGCGCATTTTCATGCCGTCCTTCAACACTTGTTCGCGCCACGCCGGATCTTCACCGAGATGCGCGATCACCTGGTCGTTTTTGTCGAGGAGCGTGATGCGAGCGCTCAGGTCGGGCACGAGGAGCACGCCACCGCGCGCGTCGATGTTCGCGGGCAGGATGAAGCCATCGAGCGTCTTGAGATGTTTGCCTTCGAGCGTGAACCATTGCAGCCGTTTGTTTGCGCGGTCGGCGATGACGAGTGACGTTTCCCGCCCCGGACGATTATCCAGCCAGAGTCCGTGAGGCGTGTTGAACTGGCCGTCCTCTTTGCCGGGCGAACCGAACATGAATTTCCAGTTCCCGTCCTTGTCGTAGCGATGGATGCGGTAAGAGCCGTAGCCGTCGGCCAAGAAGAAGCCGCCATCGGGTAGGAACGCATAATTGGTGGGCATGAACGCGTCGCGGCCCCAGCGTTTCGCGGGCTGGGTGTCCTCGCCGTTCGGGTAGAGTTTCGAGTCCATCGGCGCGCGTTTCTCCCAAACCACTTCGCCCTGGAGCGTGAGTTTGGCGAAATTCTTCAACTGCTGATAGCCGGTGACGTAGAGGAACTGCTGGCTGCCCTCGGTGCGAACTTCGAGGCCGTGCCCGCCGCCTTGGAACTGGCTGCCAAACGCGCGGACGAATTTGCCCTTCGGATCGAACACGAAGATGGATGGGTGATCTTTCAGATTCTCGCGCCCTTCGTGAATGATGTAGATCAAGCCGTCACGGTCCACGGCGACGTTGTGTGTGGTTTGCCAGGAATATTTGTCCGGCAACTGAGCCCAATTGTGCTGGACTTCGTATTTATGCTCGTCCGTGCCGATGACGAGCTGCTTTTCGGATTTCTGTGCAGTCAACACGCGCGGCGCGGCGAACGCAACGGCGGTCGCGGCGAGGAAATGGCGGCGGGAGATTTTCGGATTCATAGATCGATTATTGGATTACGTGGATGTTGAAGTTGCGCCGAGATTAAAGACAACGCGTGCCCAGTGCGAGAAAGATCAGTTTCTGGGAAACCACGGATTAACACTAATGAACGCTGCTGGGTGACGCGTGCTCTCGCTCACCCGATGGATGATCTCCTTCAGCGCCCCAACTCTTTTGGGATTAGTGTTGATTAGTGCGCATTAGTGGTTACCGCAAATGCCGTTTTGAGGCTCATCTCAAGAAGAATTCATTCGTGGCGCCCTTGAATTCCAGCTTGACGCTATGGCGCTCGATTGCAACCACGCGGGCGCCGTCCACGGTGTCTCCCAAGAAGAGCGTTCGGTTGTTGATCAGCACGGACGGCTTGGACATGCGGAAATAGATTCCGCCAAGCTTGAGCGGCGGGAAGGTGACATTCCGCGAAATCGGCTGCGCGGGCGGTTCGTTGGCCGGAGGTTGAGTTAGCGCGCTTTCGTCCCGCGTCGGCGTCTTGCGGTCATTCGCGCTGGCCACGGCCTCTGCGCTCTTCGCGGGTGCAGCGATGTCCGGGCTTGCGGGACTCGTTGGAGGCGGGGCCGCTCTTGTTGGCGCTGTCGGGGCACTTGTCGTGTTTGGCGCCGGGGCCGGAACGGGTGTGGAGGAGGAAGCTGTTGGCTGGGTCGGTGCGGGAGTCGCCGCTTCGGTCTGGCGCGCTTGTTGGATCGCCGCGTCCAGTTTGGCCACCGCTTGGAACGGCTTAGTCAGATTTGAAGCGATGGAGGATTTGGCTGCGTCGGCTTGGTTCGTGGCCGGCGGCTTGGCCGCGGCGGCCTGGACGGGCACGGGCGGAGGTGGATTGAGCCACTGCCAGAGGAACCAGCTTCCCGCCAGCAGCAGGACCACGGCTCCGGCCACGACGATCACTGAGTTCTTCCGTTCGGGTTCGGGGTTTTCGACGGGTTGGAGCGGGGGATCGGCAGGAGATTCCGGCGGCGTTTTTGCTTGGCCTTGCCGGGCGCGCTTCAGGGCATCATTGATCAAGCTCATACGTTTATCTTTCCTTCCAATTCCCGGATGGCCACGCCGGCCATGCGGTAGTCGATGCATTCCCGCTGTTGAACGTAACCGGCCAGAAGACATTTGTCACACACGGCGTTGACGAGCCGGGGAATGCCCTGGCTGTAACGGTAAATCCGCCACAGCGCCGCCATCGTGAAATAAGGCGATCCCTGGGCCCCGGAGACTTCCAAACGATGCTGCACGTAGCGTCCGACCTCGCCGCGTTTAAGAGGCCGCAAATGATACCGCACCGTGATCCGCTGCCGCAATTGCCGCAGGTTAAAAGCATTCAACCGGTCGCGCAGCTCCGGTTGTCCCATCAAAACGATCTGGAGCAGTTTGCGGTCGTCCGTTTCCAGATTTGAAAGCAGCCGGACCTGTTCGAGCAGCTCGTTAGTCAAATCCTGGGCTTCGTCGATGATGAGCACCGCGTCGCGCTGGTCCGCGACCTGTTTCAGCAGAAACTCGTTGAGGACCGCGACGGTTTCCAGGCGGTCCATCCCGTGCACGGCCAGACCGAATTCCATCGCGATGGCTTTGATGAGTTGGTCGGCGTTCAGGACCGGATTCAGAATGAGCGCGGTCGCGAACCGGTCGCCGAGTTGTTCGAGCATGGCGCGGCAAATGGTCGTCTTGCCGGAGCCGACTTCGCCCGTGAGCTGGACGAAGCCTTTGCGCTCCCGGATGCCGTAGAGCAGGTGATTGAACGCCTCGCGATGCTTGGCGCTATAGAACAGAAACCTTGGATTCGGCGTCAGATCGAACGGCGGCTCCGTCAGACCGTAGTAGTCCAAATACACAGTCTATACGTAGCCAAAACCGGTTGCGGAGAGAAGCAAAAGGTTTCAGTCACGTGAGGGCCCGCCCAACGCACGCACTTTAGCTTCGAGTTCAGCCGTGGCGCGTTCCCAACCGCTACGTTCGTCAGCCAGGTGACTGCACCAGACCGGTTGCCCAATCCGCAGCCCGACTTTGCGGGGACGCGGAAGCCTCGCTTGCGGCGGCCACGCCAGAAAGCATCCATCGAGAAAACCGGGCACGACGGGGACTTGCGTTCCAGCCACAAGCATGCCGATGCCCGGTTTGAACGCGTTCATGCATCCATCCCGGGTCCGAGTGCCTTCGGGAAAGAGGATGTAAGCGCAGCGTTCATTGATCAACCGCTCCCGCAGTTCCCGGAGCGCGTGTGGACCGCAGCTCCTTCTCCACATCGGCAGCGCGTTCAGCACGAAGGCGGCAAACGCAGCCGCGGCTGGCGTCTCAAAAAACGTGTCGCCGGCTGCGATCGGAAACACGCGGAGCCGAAGCCGCGCGGGCAGTGCGGCGGCGAGCGCGAGCGCGTCGAGATGACTGGAATGGTTAGCCACCAAAACGAAGGGCGGCTCGGCCGGAATGTTTTCCCTCCCGACGATTTCCAGCCGGTGATAAACCGCCAGATAACCGCGCACGAAGGACCACCAGGTGGCGTGCAGCAATGTTTCCAACAGGCCATCTTCCCGCCGGAGACTGCGGGCGCGTTCCTTCAGCGGAAGGCCCAGGTCGTGCGCCGGATCAAGTTTCCAATTGTTCATGCTCAACCGCCCGTGATGATGCGAACCGGTTCATCCAGACCGATGCCATTGAAGTAACCAATGTAATGGAACACGGACGGCGCCACAAACATCAGGCTATTGAACCGGTCGAGCAGCCCGCCGTGACCGGGGATCAGATTGCTGATGTCTTTGATGCCGATGTCGCGTTTGATCGAGGAGAGTGTGAGATCACCTAGTTGCCCGACGACGCTGACGATCACGCCCAGCGCGATCAAATGGGCCCAGCCGCCCGCTGGCGTCCCGGCGAACACCGGGCGGCCGACGCAGCTCACCAGCGTTGTCGTGAGCGCGAGCGCGCCCAGCGAGCCGCCGAGAGTCTTGTTCGGGCTGGTATTCGGCGCCAGTTTCCGGGAGCCAAAACTCTTGCCGCAAAGGTAAGCAAAGACGTCGTTCATCTCCACGCCCAGCAAGAGCAGGAGCAGCATAGGGCGAAAGTTCGGGTCGTTGGCGAAGTAGCTCAAGTGGCCGAACGCGCAGCCAAACAACATGAAACCAAGCACGCCCAAACCGACTCGCTGCACGTAGCCGCGAGGTTGATCGATGGAAATGGTGCAGACGGCGATGGCGGCCACGGACAGCGGAAACAGCGCAACAAAGAGTCCGTACCAGTGATCGAGCGCCGCGAACGAGACCGCGAGAATGCCAAGCACAACCACCAGGCTGATGAGTTTCTCCCGAAACAGACCGGTGGCTCGAGCATACTCGCGGTAACACGCCAGGCTCAGAAGGCAGACAGCCAGCATTGTCCAGAACGCGCCGAGCAGGATTGGACCGATGATCAAGGGCGCCATGACTATCCACGACGCGGTCCGTTTTTTAAGTTCATCGCGCTGAGTTTCGCCGATGGCGCCAGCTTTCGCCAAGGCCCAGATGGAAACGGCCGCGACCGCCAGCGCAAGGACAACGCCGATCACGATCCATCGTGTCACCGGATGATCGAATGCCTGCCGGGCCCCGAACAATCGTTCGCTCGCGGTCATGCCTTCTCCCTTTTCAAGGCCGCCCTAATGCGGGACAAGCGGCGTAGCGCCGTTCCAAAAGAACCGACCATGATCACGCCGAGGACGATCTGCGCGAGCGGCACTGTCCCGATGTGTCGCCAACCGACCGGCGCGACGCCGCAGAACACCGCAAAGAGCGTCAGGACGAACATCCGGTGCTGCTTCGCCATCGGGCCGCAGAATTCCTGCTGCGCACCCGCCACTTTGCCGACGGCACGAATATAAGCCGTCAGCACCGCCGCGAGCGCGGCCGCGAGTCCGAGCAGCGGACTGGAGTGCGGCGCGAATCCGAGTCCGATCAACGCCGCCGAGTCGGAGACACGATCCGGCACTTCGTTGTACAGCTCACCCAGAGGTGAAGCGCGGCGGGTTTGGATCGCGACCATGCCATCCAGCATGTTCGCCAGCAGACGAAGTTGAATGCACGCCGCCGCGGCCAGCCACAGCCCGCGTTCAAAGCGCGGCGTGATGCCGGCGGCCCACAGGTCGATACCAGCCATCAGTCCAAAGCCCATGCCCAGGAGAGAAATGGCGTTCGGAGAAACTCCTCGTGAAGCCAGCCACTGCGCCGCGATTTGAGAGACTTTCCATTGGCGAGAGGCAATGGGCCGTCGGTCGCCGGAAGGGTACGCGTGGTTCACGGGCATCGAAGCGAGACTAACAGCGGGGCGCACTTAAAACAACGACGCCAGTGTCCAGCCATGAATCTCCTCGCCGAAAGAAGAGTGGTCCTGACCCCTTTTCACGGCCGCCCAAGGATCTCTTTCGCAGCCTTCGCCAAAGCAGCGGTTTCGACGTTGGTTCCGATGCTGATCCGCAAATAGTCCTTCACCTCGGGCAAACGAAACCAGCGGACGAGAATTTTCCTTGCGCGCAATTTGGCCAGCCATTGTTCCGCCGTGAAAAGCGGGGGCCGCGCCAGCAAAAAATTCGTTTGGCTCGGGAACACTTCGAAGCCGAGTGCGGCCAGTTCGTTGGAGAGCCGGGACCGGGTTGCGATCACCTTGCGGAAATTCCCCCGGTAATAAGCCAGGTCGCCGAGCGTCGCCAGCGCCGCAATTTGCCCGAGGCCATTCACGTTGTAGCTGTCGCGAATCTTATCGACCGCCTCGATCAAGTCCGGGTGGCCCACGAAGTAGCCGATCCTGAGGTAGCATAGCGAATACGCTTTCGAAAATGTTCGTGCGACCAGAACGTTCGGCAACCGGAGCGCGAGGGCGAGCGCGTTCTCGTCCGCGAAATCGACATACGCTTCGTCCAGCACCACGACGCCCCGCTGCGCGCGACACAGCGTTTCCAATTCCGCGGTCGCGTAACCGCGTCCGCTCGGCGCGTTGGGTGTGGTGATGAAGGTGAGCGCGGCTTGGAAATCCCAACGCTTTCCACGACGCAATTCGGGCACGCTGGGAAGCGCAAAGCGCTTGGCCAATGGCACCGCGTTGGATCGAGCTCCGTGGATGGCCGCTAGGACGGGATACAGCGAGTAACTAGAAGTGAAAAATTGGACGGTGCTCCTGGAACGCTCCAGCTCGAATTGGGATTCTATCGGATCGACGAACCCACCCCCGGCCCCTCCCCGGAGGGGAGCTACTCCAGGCGCGCTCGATGCAAGTTCCCTTCCCGGGAGGGGTGAAGGGGTGGGTCGGCTCATCGGCCGCCGCCGATGTGAACCAGCGTTCAGGTGCGAACCCGTCGGAGCCGCAGGCTCCACGAACGCGCGCGTGGCCAGGGCCAGCAATTCATCGGAGCCGTTGCCCACGACAATACTTTCCGGCCGGCACCGGTGCAGTTTCGCCAGTTTCTCGCGCAGCTTCAGCGCCGTCGGATTGGGATAGAGCCGCAATCGTCCGTCCACGGCGGCTTTGATCGCGGCGAGCACTTTCGGCGAGGGCGGATACGGGTTCTCGTTCGTGTTGAGCTTGATCAGCCCTTTGATTTTCGGTTGCTCGCCCGGGACGTACGGATGCAGCGCGCGAACGATGGGACGAACCAAGGAGTGCGGATTCTTCATCGACTATTCAGATGAGATGGGGAGCGCACGCGCCCTCGTGTGCTGTGGTCGGCGCCCTCGCCGACCACTTTGGCGCGCTCGAAGGAGTCACCGTTTAGTGACTGAATTACGCCCTGTTCCGACCGGCGGGGCGCCGGTCGGGACACGCGAGGGCGCGTGTGCTCCCCAATTCCAAATGAATGGTCAGGGCGAAGCCTCATCAGTTGTCGTCTAAGGTTCATCGGCCCTTCGCCCTCGAAGGACGGATCACTGACATCTGATTCCTGATTCCTGATTTTCGCTTGGCGCCCTCCATGCGGATCAGCGCCGACCGCGCGTGCGCTGCGAGTCCTTCCACCTCGGCGAATTTTTGCACGGCGGAGAGTGCTTTCGTCAACGACCGGCGATCGTATTGCACCACGCTCGTGCGGCGTTGAAACTGGTCCACGGTCAATCCGGCGAATGAAGCGCCGGCGCCGCCCGTCGGGAGCACATGACTGGGACCCGCCACATAATCGCCCAGCACCGTCGGCGAGTGCGGGCCGATGAAAATGGCGCCTGCGGTTTTGATTTTGTCCGCCACGGCCGGCGCATTTCGGGTCATGACCTCGCAATGTTCCGGAGCAAGCTGATTGGCCAGGCCGACAGCGTCGTCCAGGCTTTTCACTTGAATCAACCAGCCGGAATTCTCCAGCGCGCGGCGGACGAATTCTTTCCGAGGCAATTTCGGGAGTTGTCGGGAGATTTCGGTCCGCACCGACGCGAGAAGTTTGGAGGAAGGCGTGATGAGCCAAACCCGCTCGTGGCCCGAACCATGTTCCGCCTGGGCCAGCAAGTCCGCCGCGACGAACGGCGCCTCCGCCGTCTCATCCGCCAGCACCAGAATTTCACTCGGTCCGGGGAGCAAGTCGATCGCGACGTACCCGAACAGCAGGCGCTTTGCGGCCACGACGTAGGCGTTGCCAGGGCCGAAAACTTTTTGCACGCGCCGAATCGTGCCGGTGCCGTGCGCCATCGCGGCAATCGCTTGCGCGCCGCCCACGCGGTAAATCTCGGTGGCACCCGCCGAGTTCAACGCGAAGAGCAGCGCCGGATTGATTGTGCCGGTTTTGGCCGCGGGCGTGCAGACCACGATCTCCGGACATCCGGCGACTTTCGCGAGCGTGATTGTCATGAGCGCTGTCGAGGCCAGGGGCGCGGTGCCGCCGGGGATGTAGATGCCCACGCGCTGAAAGGGGTCGAACTTCTCGCCGACGGCGGCGCCTTGCGCATTGCGCGCGGACCAATTCTTCCGCAGCGACCGGCGGCTGAAAGATTCAATGTTTTTCCGCGCGCTTTGCACCGCTTGCCGAAGCGCCTCGTCGGCTTTGAGCGACGCGTTCATGAGTTCGGCGGTCGTGACCGCCAATTGATCGGGAAGCAACAGCGCTCCATCAAAGCGTTCGGTGAATTCCAGCAGCGCCCGGTCGCCGCGCGCCTGGACCGCGTCGATGATCGCACGCGTCCGCTGTTCAATGATTGGATCGAACAGACTGGACGGCGCGGTGAGCCGGCGCAATTGAGCGTCGAAATCCGCGTCCGTGTGCCGAACAATTCTCATTGGCGGAGGACGCTAGAAGAACGACGTCCAAAAGTCAAAGAGGCGCAGTCGTTAAAACGTTAAAAGGGTTGAATCGTTAAATGGGGAGGGCGTGGCAAATGTTGATTCGCGTCCGGCTTCAACTCATCAAGCACCGGGTAGAGCCAGGCGCCGAAGGCAGCCGCCAGGAAAACAAAAAACCACAGCCACAATTTGTGCATCCGATCCCGGCTGACAAGCCAGCATGTTCACGACGCGCGGTCAAATGCCCGGCCGATTCAGGAAGTAAAGAAAAAGACCGAACAGGGCGGACACAATCAGCCCGACCGCAATGGCCCACCGGACGAACTGGGCATGGCGGCGCCGATTGGAGCGGCCCATGCCTGGCAGGAGATAGTACCGGTGTTCTTCTTTGTTACGTCTCGAACGGAACACAGTTCTGAACGCGTATTTGGCTTCGCTTAACGCTGCCGACGACTTGCCCCGAAGCTCGTCATCTAGTCTAACGCCATCGTATCGCAAGTTCTTGCGAAGGCAAATCGAAAGGAAGCGGCGGAAGCCGCCGCCAGAAGTAATCTTGAAACCCGCGCACAGACTGCGCATTGTCCCGGCACACGATTCCAATTATGAAGCACCGAATGCTGCTGATTGCGCTGACGGCGTTCATCTCTTTAGGCGCCACTGCAATGAGAACTGAAACTGAGGCGGCCCCAGCGGCCCATGGGACGTTGGCGGAGCGCTTGGGATTCCAGCCCACGGACAAGATTCTGATCATTAACGGCGACGACGCGGGCCTGAGCCATGCCGCCAGCGCCGCCACGATCGACGCCCTGGAGCATGGTTTGATGACCTCTGCCACGATCATGATGCCTTGCCCCTGGGTTCCGGAGATCGCAGCTTATGCCCGATCGCATCCTCAGGCCGACTTCGGGCTTCATCTCACTCACACGAGCGAGTGGAGGAAATACCGGTGGGGACCCGTGGCGAATCGCAGCGAAGTGCGGGGCCTGCTCGACCCCGAAGGCTATCTCTGGGAAACCATCAAGGACGTTTACAGGCATGCCTCGCCGCGACAGGCGGAAATCGAAGCTCGCGCGCAAATCAAGAAAGCGCTGGCCATGGGCATCGATGTCACGCACCTCGATTCTCACATGGGTGCGCTGCAGTACGATCTTCGTTATTACAAAGTGTATCGGAAGCTCGCATTGGAATTTAATGTCCCTATTCGCATGGCCTCGCAGGAGATGTTGGAAGCGGCGGGAGCGGGCCATTTGCGCGAGCAACTCGAACGCGACGGCATCGTCTTCACTGATTATTTGATACACGGCCAGCGCAAGGCTGGCGAACCGGTGGCGGATTATTGGAAGCGGATGTTGAACAATCTCCAGCCCGGCGTCACGGAACTCTATATTCATGCGGCGTTGCCGGCGGACGAGATGAAGGAAATCACCGGTTCCTGGGCGGACCGGGCGGAAGAATATCGGCTGTTCACCAAGGAACCGGAAATTCGGCAACTGCTCGAAACGCACAAGATCAAGCGGATCGGTTACCGCGCCCTGCGGGACTTGCAGCGTAAACAGCGAACCAACCGCTAAACATAGGAAACAAACTCGAATGACCAACACTGGCGCATTTCATTCTTTGAGCAACGTCCTGGACGGCGCTCCCTTTCCCCTCACCCTGCCCTCTCCCCCAGGAGAGGGTTGGCAGTCGCGGTCTCTGTTTGATTGGCACATGTCGGCATGTTCCAGCGCGGCAATGAAGGCCCCTCTCCCCAAGGGAGAAGGCTGGGGTGAGGGGAAAGGGGACGATTAACCGACCCCGAACCATGGCTGCTCGGCCCGCGGAAAAGTTGCACGGCCTGATCGGTCTCATCATGATCGCCGTTCTCTGGCCTTTGAATTGGTTCCTGCCAGGCTTGCGCACGGCGTATTTGTTCTTCCCGCTCTGGTTGGGTTATATCCTGTTCGTGGACGCTCTCGTTCTCAAACGCAGCGGCACTTCGCTCTACACGCGGTCGCGCGCGGAGTTCTGGGCGCTGTTTGTTGTTTCGGCTCCGGCCTGGTGGCTGTTCGAGGTCATTAACTGGCGCACGAAAAACTGGGAATACCTCGGCGGCGAAACTTTCAGCGGCGTCGAATACTTTGTCTTGTCCAGCGTTTCGTTTTCGACGGTCATGCCCGCGGTGTTCGAGACCGCCGAATTGGCGCGCACGTTTCGGTGGATCAACCGCATAAAGCCCGGCCGGAGAGTCCAGCCGACGAACCAAGTTTGCCTGGGCTTTTTGGCCGGCGGCCTCGGGATGCTCGCGTTGACGATGATTTGGCCGCAGTCCTTTTATCCGCTGGTTTGGGGATCGATCGTTCTGATTCTTGAGCCGGTCAATATTTGGCTGGGCCGGCAGCACTTTCTGCAATGGCTTCACGAAGGCGACTGGCGGCCCGTAATATCACTGGCTGGGGGCGCGCTCATCTGCGGGTTTTTCTGGGAGCTGTGGAATTTCAAGTCGTTTCCGAAATGGGTTTACCACACGCCGGGGGCGGAGTTCCTTTACGTCTTCGAGATGCCGCTGCTCGGCTTCCTCGGCTATTTGCCGTTTGCCTGGGAGCTTTTTGCTCTTCGAAACCTCCTTTGGCCCAGCGCGCCGCGAATGCGACTTTGAAGAGATGAACTGAAACAACTCGCGGTGTTCGCTGTCATAACCGGTGATTGATGATATGTCCATAGTGCCCCCCTCCCCTGACCCATGCTGCCCATCGCCGAGCGTGAACTGAGGGTCGCCGCGCGCCAGCCCAGGACCTACCGATCCCGGTGGATCATGGCGGGGGTCGGGGTTTTGATCTTCGGCTGGATGGCCTGGCTGCTCACCCGATACGGGCGCGGGATTTCCGGCTCGGACCTTTTCGAAGCCCTCTCCTGGATCGCTCATTTCTATTGCTTGTTCGCCGGCGTCGCGATCAGCGCGGATTGTCTGAGTGTCGAAAAGCGAGAGAACACCCTCGGTCTTCTTTTTCTCACCCACCTGAAAGGCTTCGATATCGTGCTGGGGAAATTGATGGCCAGTTCGCTGAATTGTTTTTTTGGCCTGCTCGCCATGTTCCCCGTGCTGGCCATTCCGTTGCTCATGGGCGGCGTCCAACTGGCCGATTTCGCGCGCGTGGTGCTGGGGCTGACGAACACTTTGTTCTTGTCGCTCGCCGTCGGGATGCTCATTTCGAGTCTGAGCAAGCATTCCGTTCGGGCGACCAGTTCTGCTTTGCTCGTCATGGCCGTCGCGGATTTCGGCCTCTTCGGACTCAGCGAACTGTTGCGAGTCCAATATCAAGCTCCCGAATGGGCGCACCGGCTGGAACTGGCGAGTCCATTTTTCATGCACAGTGTGGCGGATTCCAACACGGCCGGGACGCGGGCGAATCACTTCTGGCTGGCCTTGCTCACGCTTTTCCTGATCGCGCTCGCCTGCCTGGCGCTTGCTTGCTGGATCCTGCCTTCCGTCTGGAAGGAGAAAGCGGGCGGCAAGAAATCCTTCGAATGGCGGCGGCGTTGGCAGCGCTGGAAATTCGGCACCTCGGCGCGCGCTAGAAGACTTCGCACGCGGCTCCTGGATTGGAATCCTTTTTTCTGGCTCGCCTCCCGAGATCGCCTGAGCTGGCTGACGCCGTTGCTGTTCGTGGCCGTCTTTGTAATCCTCGCGATCTGGGTGGCGTGGAAGGTCGGCACGAATTTTTTCGGCCCGGCCAAACCGATCGGAGGCTTTGTTTTCGCTTGGTTTTGGGCGACCGCGCTCTTGCACCTGATCGTCCTGTTCCGCATCGCGATGGTGGCGACGCATCAATTCGCCGAGGACCGGAAAAGCGGCGCGTTGGAATTGCTTCTAGCCACACCGCTCCGAATCCGCCAGATCGTGCGCGGACAATGGCTCGCGTTGCTCCGCCAGGTTTGGGGACCGATGGGCGCGGCCATGCTAGCCCACGCCTTATTTCTTTGGGGCCTTCTAGAGTTGATCGCCGCCGAGGAATTGCCCGGCAAGACCGGCCTGGACCTGTTGCGAGGAATCCTGCAGGGCGGCCAGACGGCTTTGGTTGATTTGGACTGGCACTTTCTCTTCATGATGACCGTTGTTCTCGCCGCGGGCGGTTTGCTCGTCACTCATTGGATCGCGCTCGGATGGGTCGGCATGTGGATGGGGCTGAAAGCCAAACGCGCCCGCAACGCCCCGTGGGCCGCGCTCGTTCTCGTCGCGCTCCCGCCCTGGCCTTTCTTCACGCTGGCGGTGGTGCTGCTGGAGCATTTTAGTTTCCTTTGGTCCGAATACGAATTGCTCTACCTGGGGCTCAAAATCGCCGTGGGCTTGAACCTGGCCAACGATCTGATTCTTTCGGTGTGGGCCCGGCTCCGGATGCGGCGGGATTTTCGCCTGGCGGTGACGGACCGCTTCCTGTTCGTGCAACGCAAACGGTCCTGGCGTCAGCGTGGCCGGCTGGTCCTCCGTTTTGCGCTGGGAACGGCGGCGGTATTGGCGCTGCTCAAGCTCTGGCACCTCGAAGAAAATTGGCGCGGCCAGCGCGCCTGGAACAATTTCAAACGCGAGATCGAAGCCAAAGGAGAAACGATCGAGCTCGCTTCGATCATTCCCCCGGAAGTTCCCGCCGATCAGAATTTCGGCGCCGCGCCGGTCTTTGCGCCTCTGTTCGATTATGAGTACTCTGCCCACGGTGGAATTCGATGGCGCGGATCGGGCCTCACTGAGCTTCAATTGATCGACCTTCAAGGTCAAACGCGCGGCGGGCCTTGGACCTACGGATCGAGCCTGCTCGGCGATTGGCGAAACCAGAGCCAGGCGGAGCTCAAAGCCTGGCAAAAGCATTTCCGAAATCTGGCTCAGTTCCCGCAACCCACGGGCACGAATGAACCGGCGGCCGATGTCCTTCTAGCCTTGAGCAAGTTCTCGCCGCACTTCGAGGCCATGCACGCCGCCACTTCGCGTCCGTACAGCCGTTTTCCCGTCGCCTACGAAAACGCGCGCAGCACCATGATGCAGCACTGGCCGGTCTTGCGGAACATTGCCGACGCGCTCGCCCTTCGCGCGCTGGCCAGCTTGAATCTGGAGCGCGGTGACGACGCATTCCGGGATCTCAAACTGATCTTCCGATTTGTCGAGGCGCTCGGACTGGAGCCTTTCCTGCAGGCCCAAACGCATCGAAACATGATTGTCAACTCTGCGGTCCAGGTCATTTGGGAAGGCCTGGCGCAGCGCCGATGGTCGGATGGCCAGCTCGCCGAGTTGGAGAACCTGCTGCAGCGATTCGACCTGTTCGCTGACGGCAAGAAGGCCGTGCGCGGAGAGATGTTGCTCCAGCTTGCGGCCTGGGCGCGCTTCCGCGCCGTGGTTTCCGGGGAAGGCCCGGCACAGGAAGGATACTGGGAAAACCGTTGGCGGAGTCTGAGGTTCTTCTATTCTGTGGGGTGGACGTACGATCGGCAGATTCAGATTTACCGGTTGCACGAGGAGTTGCGGCAAAGAATGGTCAACTTGGAAGGCGGCGTTCTCTCGCCCGGAGAATTGCGAGACGTCTGGGAATCAATGGACCGGACCGGCGCCTTCCTGGACAACCGGGGATTTCGCTGGACCCTGGAAGGATTCATGTCGGAATTTCCGCGCACTCAAATCTCCCTGAAACTCGCGCGCATCGCGTGCGCGCTGGAGCGCTATCGCCTGGCGCAGGGCCACCTGCCCGAACGGTTGGAGATGCTGGTGCCGGCCCAACTCGCCAAGCTCCCTGCGGAAGCGTCCGGCAGCCAGGCGCTAAGCTATCGGATCCTGGACAACGGAAATTTCGTGCTCACAACGTCGCGGCAGGTGACGGCCCGGCGCTCCAGCGCGCAAGAATCGTTTCAATGGAAGTATCCGCCTTAAAACTTCCCGTCGCGGACTTCAAAATGAGTCGGCTTGCCGAGCGTCCTCCCGCTCTTCATCACCCAGTGCGCGACCCATCGGAGCATGGTTTCGATCGAGGTCGGCGGCTCGCCCAGGATTTCGAAAAGCCGGCTTGAATTGCTCAACAGCGCTGTGTCGGCTTCCGCGCCGACAATCGTCACGGTCCGTTGCATCAATTTGCCGAAACGCTGCGCCAGGTCGCGGACGCAAAGGGTCTTCGAGCCGGTCAGGTTGAACGCGGCGGGAGGCGAGGCCGCCAGGGGCAGCGAGCGCACGATCATTTCGTTGGCGTCGCCTTGCCAGATGCAATTGAGATAGCCCATGGTCACATCGACCGGCTGGCTCGCCCACACTTTCTGCGCAATCTCCAGCAGCACCCCGTAGCGCAGATCGACTGCGTAATTCAGGCGCAGCACCGCGACCGGCGTGCCGTTCTTCCGGGAATGAAATTCAAAGAGGCGTTCGCGCGCCACGGCGGCGTTGGCGTATTCCCCTAACGGAGTCAAAGCGTCCGTCTCGACCGAACCGCCGCGGCTGATCGGAGTCAGCGGGTAAACAT
>JACPRI010000036.1 GCA_016190065.1 Verrucomicrobiota bacterium | reverse complement strand
GCGGAGCCTTCAAATCGTGCGCGATGGAATAACACAGGCCCTCCAGTTCTTGATACGCAGCCTTGAGTTCGACGGTCTGTTCGGCAACGCGTTTCTCCAGGTCCCCGCGCAGGGTTTGCGCCAGCGCCTGGGCTTGCGCCAGGTCGGTAATGTCCCGCGTGACCACGATGGCGTGCGTCACGGCCTCCTGGCCGAAATGGGGATAATAGCTGACCTCAAAAAAGCGGCGGCCCAGTTCCGGGAATTCAAACCAGGCCCGATACCGCACGTCCTGCCCGGAAAAGCATTTTTCCAGATGTTCGCGAATCAGGGTCTGAAAGATCTCGCCGCCCCAAAGCTCGGCCACGGTCGCGCCGACGATTTGTTCCCGGCTCTTGCCGTGGGCCCGGCAATATGCGTCATTGGCCGCCACGTAGCGATAACTCGAATCAATCAGCGTGAGGAAATCCTTGGCCGTATTGACAATCGCTTCGTAAAGTTTCCACGTCTCCTCGATTTCATGCCGTTGGGACACGTCCTGCAGGACCACGGTGAAACCTTGCGCGACCTTGCCCTTCTTGGGCAGGGGGATGATCACGGTCTTGGACCAGAATCGGGCGCCGCTTTTGCGTATGCTCCAGCCCTCGCCCTCGAATCGGCCTTCACGCTCGGCCTCGCGCAACGCTTCTTGCAGGCTCTGCGCGCCCAGTCCGGTCTCTGGAAAAAGACAGGCGATCGGGCGGCCGAGAATTTCATCCGCGTGATAATTCTCGATCCATTCGGCGCCGGCGTTCCAACTGGTAATCCGCCCACGCGCATCCAGCATGAAAATCGCGTAGTCCTTCGCGCCATCAACCAGCAGGCGGAATCGCTCTTCACTCTCGCGCAAGGCGCTTTCGGTTTCATGGTGTTTGGTGCGCTCGCCGGCCTGTTGAAGGGCCCGTTTCACGGCGGGCGCCAGTTGGTCCAGGTGGCTCTTGAGAACGTAGTCCGTAGCGCCCCCTTTGAGAGTCTTGACCGCCATTTCGGCGTCCATAGCGCCCGTGACGAAAATAAACGGCACCTGCGGGCATTCGTCCTGGGCAATCGCCAAGGCCGTACACGAATCGAACGTGGGCAATCCGTGGTCGGCCAGAATCACGTCGGGCGGGTCGCTGTGGATTTCTTCAAGGAAACTTTCCTTGGTTTCGACCCGCTTGCATCGAAACTGGAGTCCGCCCCGGCGCAACTCGCTGTTGATCATCACTACGTCCGCCAGGACATCTTCAATTATCAATACACGCAGGGCAGTCTTCATTCATCCAGGCCGTTGATCGCGAATATACTGAAGCCGCCGGAAAGAAGAAGTGGGGTGTCACACTGACTCTTGCACAAGGCAAACCCCATAAACTGGGAGCCGCGCAACCCCCAGACTTGCGCGTTAAAGTGAGCGTTTCACAGGCCTGGAGTGGCGGCATTGATTCCAGTTGGTGTCACAACCCTCAGCCCGGCGAAGCAGCAGCTACATAGCGTTAAAGCGTTACAAGGTTAAAACGGTTAAATTGGTTAAAAGAGCCTGCTCGGGAGTTGCGAACAGAATTCAACGTTGTAACGCTTTAACGCTCTCACGACTTTGGGGTTCAGCCGTTGTGCGGTCGTCCGGTCGTGGGATTCCCCGAACTACCCGGATAAAGCTGGTCCACGCAATCCGGACAAATCCCGTGCGTGAACGTGACGTCCAGGTGATGGGCCAGGAACTGTTCCACTGACGACCAGTTGCCCTGGGCATCGCGGATTTTTTTGCAGGAGGAACAGATCGGCAGCAGGCCGCGCAAGGTTTTGATTTTTTGCAGGGTCGCCAGCATATCCAGCATCAGCCTCCTCCGCTCCACCTCGGTTTCTGTGCGTTTGCGCTGTTCCTCCGAGGTCCGCAAAGCGCGCACGACGGCGGGCGCCAGCATTTCCAGCCGATGCTTGAGCACGTAATCGTTCGCCCCGCGCTCGAACGCTTGAATCGCCACTTCCTCCCCCAGAGCGCCGGTGACGAAAATGAACGGGATGTCGGGGAACTGGTTCTTCGCGAGACTCAAGGCCGTGTACCCGTCGAAGGCCGGGAATCCGTGGTCCGACAGGATCAAGTCGGGAGGATGATTCTGCAGTTGGGCCAGGAAATCTCGTTTGCTCTCGACCTGCCTGGCCCGGAAGCTCAGCCCGCCTTTCCGCAGGGCGTTTTCGATCAGCAAAACATCGGCTGGCACATCTTCCAGAATCAAAATGTTCAGATTCTTTTTCACGGCTTCCTTCTTCAGGGGAGCGCACGCGCCCTCGCGTGCCGTGGTCGGCGCCTCGCCGACCACCCGGTGCCATCGAACAAATCACCATTAGGACCGCACTGCCTTGCCGCCGCGTTCAATCGACCGGCGAGGCGCCGGCCGAAACACGCGAGGGCGAGTGTGCTCCCCGAGCCTGACTGAGAGACGCCGAATGTCGGTAGTCCCTCACTAACGCGAAAGGAATAACGCCAGCCGGCTTATGCTCCAATAGGGTGAAAGCCTCAGAAAGTGTAGGGTGAAACCCGTCATCACGCGCGCAGGCACCCCGCAGGCGTAGCGCGCACCTGCGGCCCTGACGCCGTTTAGTATTCAGTTGTCAGTGTTCGGCGTTCGAAGTTGGATGTTCGACGTTCAACGTTCGACGCTCCCTGTCCAAGGCTTCCGTTCCCCACCGCCGGACCGGGTTCAGCCTGAAAATGGTATTTAACCACTAATGAACACTGGCTAGGCCGAAGCGTTCGGCCTGGATTTCGGAAGAGAAAAGAAAAAAGTGGCGCCTTCGCCGAGCGTGCTTTCGGCCCAGGCGCGCCCGCCGTGCCGCTCGATGATCCGGCGAACGTTGGCCAGGCCGATGCCAGTGCCCTCGAACTCCGACGAGCGGTGCAATCGCTGAAACACGCCGAACAGTTTGGCGGAATAACGCGGATCGAAACCGACTCCGTTGTCACGGATGGAAAAAACCATTTCTTCCGCGGAGTCCCGGCAGTCCATTTCGATGCGAGGGTTCGGACGGCCGCGGCTGTACTTCAGCGCATTGGAAATCAAATTGACCAACACCTGTCGCAGCAGATTCGGATCTCCTTCCACGTCCGGCAAGGCGCCGATGACCCATTCGACGTTCCGGCCTTGGATGTCTTTCTGCAGAGTTCGTTGTGCGGAGGCCACCAACTGGCTCAGGCTGACGCGCGTCTTGTGCAACTCCGCCCGGCTCGTGTGCGAGAGTTCCAGCAAGTCATCGATCAGTTTGTTCATGTGCTCCGTGGCCTCCGAGATGTTCGTGATGTATCCGGTGCTTGCTTCGTTCAGCGCTCCGGCAGAGGCCTCCTTGAGCATTTCGAGAAAACCGCCGATATGGCGCAAAGGCGCCCGGAGATCGTGCGAAATGGAATAGGAGAACGCTTCCATCTCCTCATACGCGGCTTTCAGTTCCGCCGTGCGTTCGATCACCCGCTGCTCCAGCCGCGCGTTCAGCAGCCCGATTTCTTCCTGCGCCCGACGGCGTTCGAGCGCCGCCCCGAGGCGATGGGCGATCGCCTCGAGGAAGTAGATTTCGTCTTTGGCGAAGGTCCGTCGCTGCGTCGAGTATGCTGCCAGCACGCCGAATGGACCTTCCCGGCCTTTGATTGGAACACCGACGCCTGTGGCGAGGTTCTGCGCCTGCACCCAGCTTGGCCATTCAAATCGCTGCTCGGCGCGCAAATCCTGGATCACCACCGGCTCGTTGGCCAGGAGCGTGTAGCCGGCATGCGACCGGGAGCCGCAGTTCAACGTGACGTGGCCGATCAGGCTCAGGTTCCAGCCGGCGCCCGCACTCAGCCGCAGCACTGCGCCGCCCGGCTGCACTTCGAAAAGCGCTCCATGCTCGACGCGGAGCGCGCTCACGACCGTGTCCACCGCATCCTCCATCAGAAGCAAAGGATCGATTCCCGCCAGCGCAATCTTGCCGAACTCGGCGATCGCCGCTTGCAGGCGGGCCAGGGTGAGAAGTTGTTCTTCGGTCTGTTTTCGTTCCGTGATGTCACGGTAATTGGCGACGAACGCCCGGACACCCGGTTCGTCGAGCAAATTGGTGCCGATCGCTTCGAGCCAGACCCACGATCCGTTCTTGTGCCGGTAGCGGCACTGCGCGGTGACGTTGCTTCGGGGCGTTTTCAAACAGCCGAGGAACAGATCGGTCGTCGATTCCAGGTCTTCCGGATGCACGCGAGCGAAGGCGTTTCGTCCGGCCAATTGATCGCTGGCGTAACCGAGAATCCGCGTCGTGGAAGGACTCGCGTAGAGAATCGTGCCGCGGGGGTCCAGCAACGCTATCGCGTCCATGCTGTTCTCGATCAGCGCGCGAAAACGCCGCTCGCTGTGGCGGAGGGTCTCTTCCACCTGTCGGCGCCGGACTCGCTCTTCCCGCAAGTGAAGCGCACGCGTGACCGCCGGCACCAGCTTGGAGAGACGCGTCTTCAACACGTAATCGGTTGCTCCCTTCTTAAAGGTTTCGGCCGCGACCTCCTCCCCCATCGAACCGGTGACGAAGATGAACGGGATCTCCGGGCCGAGACTCCGGGCGAAGTCCAGCGCCGCAAATCCATCGAACGCCGGCAACGCGTGATCGGCCAGGATCAAATCGGGCGGATGCTCCCGAAGCTCCCGGAGGAACTGCTCCTTGGTTTCCACGTGCCGGGTTGAAACCTCCAGACCGGTCTTGCGCAATTCGCGGCCGATCAACTCGACGTCGTCCGGCACGTCCTCCAAAATCAAAACCCTGAGTTGACTTCCGCTTTGCGGCACGAGGCGGTATCCCTTCGGCTTGACCGTTACACGCTTAAATCGTTTGGTTAGGCGCCGACACGGGACGGAGAACAGTGACCCGTTCCCCAAGGTCAAATCGTGTCGCCGGCGTTTTCCTGCGACATTGGACGAACGCTATTCTCGGTCCGGAAAGCGTCCGTGCGGGGCCGTGCTTATAATTATTGCCCTTTTGAAAGCACGCTGAGTACCAGCGAAGGCAATTCAGCGAGACCATAGATGTCTCATGCTGGCGGTCTTCCGGCGCGAGGAAATGGGGTAAAACCCTACGGCGGCCAGTCTCGTTAAAACGTTAAAATGGTTAAATGAGTTAAATGGGTTGAATAGTGGGTCACGGAACTGCTCACAAGCTGCAAACAGAACTCTTGGCCCCGTTTAACCGATTTAACGATTTAACCTTTTTAACGTTTTAACGCCTCCGCCCGCAGTTAGTTGGCGGCGGCCTTCCCCCCAGAATGTTTGCGGATTGCGTCCAGAATCCCTTGCGAAAGCGCTTTGTCGCCAAAGAAGCCGACGCGGATTCGGAGATCCGTCGAGCGTTCGCCGTTGTTCTTCAACTTCAGCACTACCTTCTTGTCCCCGGCGCCGCGTGCCTTGAGACGCGCGCGCAAGGCGTCTTTTTCCTGAGTGACTATCGCAAGCTGCAGATCCTTCATCGCGGCCTGGGACGCATTCCATGTCGAGTCCAGAGAGGTGCTTTCAACGACGCGCAACTCCCCGCGGACGAACATAACCGACCCGGCGCCTAGGGCCGCGCCGCCGCCGAGCAACAGCGCCGCACAGCCACTGAGCAGAATCATGCACCATCCCAAGCCAACGAGCTTTAACCATGTTTTCATGCAAACAAACCCTTTCATCGATCCGGCCGAGCGGACCGGTGCGTTTCACCGCAGATTCTATTCCATGAGCCCTGCGAGGATTTATGGAAGACCAAGGTCGAGGTCGAGATCAAGCCCCAGATCGTCGTCGGCAATCACGAGCGTCGCCAGATTGAGCCCGCCGATCTGGTAGGTTGAATCCGGCTTGATCGTCAGAATCACCGTCTCCGGCAATTCGACCAGCCCGTCATTGACGGGGGCGCATGTAATCGCCGCGGAACTGGCACCTGCCGGGATAGTCACCGAATCTGACAGAAGCTTGTAATCCACTCCGTTCGCCGCGGTGCCGCCGAGCGCCAGGCGCACAGTCAACGCGGCCGTCGTGCCGCCCGTGCGAGTGAGTGTGAAGCGTGCTTCGCCACTGGCCTCTTCAGAGATCAGGGCGATGGATACTGTGATGGACACGGTCGGGGGTGACGACGGCTGGGGCTCCGCGTCGTTGTCTTCTATGGTGACGTTTGCGGTGTTAGGCTTGCCAATGGAGTACGCCACGTCTTCTTTCAGCGTCAGAATCACCGTTTCATGGCCTTCCACCGCTGCGTCATCCGTCGGCTCGACTTTCACCGTGGCTGAATTTGCTCCCGCTGCGATGGTCGCAGAGGTGGCCAGGGTCTTGTAATCAGTGCCGTTGACAGCAGTACCGCTCAGCGTGAATTGCACGGTCAACGCCGCCGTGGTGTCCCCGTCGCGGCTGATCGTAAACTCGCCCGCATCGGCTCCGGTTTCCGCGGCTTTTTCGTCCGAAGCTTTGACAATGACGATTGGCGTTCCCGGCGGCGCGGCGTCGTTGTCCTCGATTGTCACGGTCGCGGTGTTGGCCGTGCCGATGGTATAAGCGGCATCTTCCTTCAGCGCCAGAATCACCGTCTCATGGCCTTCGACCGCCGCGTCATCCATTGGCTCGACTTTCACCGCGGTTGAAGCTGCGCCGGCCGCAATGGTGGCGGAGGTGGCCAAGGTCTTGTAGTCCGTGCCGTTGACGGCCGTGCCGCTCAGCGTGAATTGCACCGTCAACGCCGCCGTGGTGTCCCAGTCGCGGCTGATCGTGAACTCGCCTGCATCGGTGCCGGCTTCCGCGGCCTTCTCATCGGAAGCTTTTACAATCACGGCTGGTGCCGCAGGCGGCGCACTCTCGTTGTCTTCAATCGTCACCGTCGCGGTGTTGGCGGTGCCGATGGTATAAGCGGCATCTTCCTTCAGCGTGAACATCACGGTCTCAGGGCTTTCGACCGCCGCGTCATCCATTGGCTCGACTTTCACCGTGGTAGAAGCTGCGCCAGCCGCAATGGTGGCGGAGGTGGCCAAGGTCTTGTAATCCGTGCCGTTGACAGCCGTGCCGCTCAGCGTGAATTGCACGGTCAACGCTGCCGTGGTGTCCCCATCGCGGCTGATCGTGAACTCGCCCGCGTCGGCTCCGGCTTCCGCGGCTTTCTCATCCGTCGCCTTCACGATCACGATCGGTGTTCCCGGC